>JBARBE010000195.1:0-166040 GCA_049792735.1 Candidatus Acidiferrum sp. | reverse complement strand
TCCTGAGTGATCAGGCTTTCTTTAATAAGTATTTCGCCCAAACGGACGGACATCCGCAGCACTCCCTGCCGGTTTGCACCCACGGTCAACATAGCAAATGGCGGCGGTGAAGGTACGCGGAAATTAGAAGAAAGTTCTGAAATGGCTAATACCTGCCCACACGGGCAGGTTTTTTCGAACAAGGTACAGGTGCCGTTCTTGACTTGCTTCGAAGCGGTGGCTATCGTGCAAAAGAGCAGTTTTCGCAGCTATTTGAGCGGCAATCAGTTCCCGGCTCGGCTGCGCTGACAAAAAATGACCGCGACTTCAGCTGACCATCGAGACCAACACCCTGCCCCTTGTCGCAACGATCATAATGATCTCCTTGCGGTCTTCGCTTGCTCACGGTGGCAGTCGAGCACGCGCGCGGCGTTTCTCAAGACGATTTTCTTCTCTGAAATGGCGGTAGCCACGGCATGAGTCACCTTAATTCCAAACAGCGCTGGAGCCTGGCCATCGGCGGCCTCCTGCTCACCATGCTTCTAGCTGCCGTTTTTACCTTTGGCTCGCTGGACGTCCCGTTTGAGCCGAAAAGCTGGCGCGCGCTCATGCCGCTCTTCGCTGTCAATAGCTTCATCACTGCCGCCCTCTTGATCTTTGGCCTGATTCTGGTGCGAACCATTGTCCGCCTATGGGTCGAGAGCAGCCGCGACCATCTCGGCGCCCGCTTCAAGACAAAAATGGTTGTCGGCGCAATGGCCATTTCCCTGCTCCCCATTATTTTCATGTTTATCGTCAGCTATTCGCTCATCAACCGCACTCTTATGCGTTGGTTTCCGCGACCGTTGGAAATCGCCTCCGAGATAACGCAGGAGCTCATGGGGGATATCGGCCGTTCGCAGATACCACGTCTTCGCCGGCTCGCCGCGGAAGTCCAACAGGATGCGTCCCCCTCCACCGCCGACCTGCTGCAACATGCTTTCGCCAAGGGTGCCGACGCCGTATGGATTCTCGACAAAGATGGCAACCCCACCCGAGGCGGAGTCACCTGTGAAAACCAAACTCAAGACCCCCCGGCCACAATCTGTTCCCAAATCGGAATTCTGGGCAAACCCGTGCGTGTCCTTAGCAGCGGAATCGAAGTGTGGGAAGCGGATGGCAGAAATTATTTTGCGGTGCGGGTTCCTATTCTACAGGAGGGCCAAACCACCGGTTATACGGCCGTTGCCTATCGCACCAGCCCCGACTTGCTATCTCGCATCTCGGAAATTCAGTCCCAAACGCACGAATATTATCAGGAGAAGCAGGATCTGCGGGCCCTCAAGCACCAAATGCTGCTCATTCTTCTTTTATTCACCGTGCTTCTGCTTTCCGCGGTAATGTGGGTCGCGCTTTTTCTTGCGAAACAGGTCACCATCCCCATTCAAGCCCTGGCGGAGGGCACGCGCGAAGTATCCGCTGGAAACTTCGATTATCAAGTCCCCGAACAAGCTCAGGATGAGCTCGGCGTTCTGGTGCGCTCTTTTAACACCATGACCTTGCAACTGCGGGACAACCGCTCGCAAATTGATCAGTTCACAAAAAATCTCCAGCAGGCTGTTCAGGAACTCGAGCGCCGCCGCCAACTGATGGAAACCGTTCTCGAAAACATTCCGACGGCAGTCATCTCGCTCGACGCCACAGGCGCGATCCTCCGCGCCAACACCGCTGTGACGCGCATGTTCGGCAGCGACGCTCCCAACGCGCAATCCCTCGACGAACTCCTCGGCCCGGATGGCTCCCGCGTCCTGCAGCTTCTGATGCGCCGTTCGCTCCGCATGGGTGTTGTCTCCCGCGAAATCGAAACGATCGTCTCCGGCCGCCTACTGCATCTGGCCGTCACTGCCAGCTCCCTGGGCCCGCGCCGCGCCAATTCCGGCTACGTTTTGGTCCTGGACGACCTCACCGAAATGTTGCGCGCGCAAAAATCCGCGGCCTGGCAAGAAGTTGCGCGCCGCATCGCCCACGAAATCAAGAACCCGCTTACTCCCATTCAGCTTTCCTCGCAGCGCCTGTCCCGTTTTCTCGAACGCCGCGAGGCCGCGGATTCGAAAGCTCCGCGCGATCTCGAGCTAACCAAGCTCGTTCACGAGTGTTCCCGACTGATCGAGCGCGAAGTCTCCACGCTTGCCGCCCTTGTCAACGAGTTCTCTCAATTCGTCCGCTTCCCCACCGCCAAGCTCGCGCCCACCAACGCCAATATCATCGTGAATGAAGCCGTTGAAGTCTTTTCCGGCCGTCTCGATGGCATCTCCCTCAAAACCACTCTAGGTGAAAATCTGCCTTCCGTCCGCGCCGATGGCGGCCTCCTCCGCAGCGTCGTTGTCAACCTAATCGACAACGCCGCCGAAGCCCTCGAAAACTCTTCCTTCCGCGAAATCCTAATCTCCACTTGTTCGCATCCGGACGCCGAAACCGTCGAAATCTGCGTCTCCGACACCGGCCACGGCATCTCTCCGCAAGACAAAGACAAGCTTTTCCTCCCCCACTTCTCGACCAAGAACCGCGGCACCGGCCTCGGCCTGGCTATCGCAGCTCGCATCGTCGCCGAACACGGGGGCAGCATCCACGTCGAGGATAATCTCCCCGTCGGCTCGCGTTTCTTCGTTGAGCTTCCCGCTGCCGACCTCACTCCCGCAGGCGTTGCCGACCACAACGGTACGGAATCCTCTCGATGACCCCCAAGCCGCATCTGCTCGTCGTCGACGATGAAGCCGGCATCCGCGAATCCCTCTCTCTGATCCTCAAAGACGAGGGCTACCACGTCGAAGCGGTAGCCTCCGCCGAAGAGGCGCTTCAGCGCGCCTCTTCAGGCGATCTGGAAGTCATCTTTCTCGATGTCTGGCTACCCGGCATGGACGGCCTGGAAGCTCTCAGCCGCCTTCAAGCGATTCCCCGAGCCCCTGCTGTGATTATGATCTCCGGCCACGGCACGATCGAAACTGCCGTCCGCGCCACAAAACTCGGCGCCTTCGATTTCATCGAGAAACCGCTCTCGCTCGAAAAAATCATCGTCCTCGTGCGCAACGCCGTCCAGCAGCGCCGCCTTCAGGAAGAAAATCAAACTTTGCGCAGCGAACTCGGCCATCGCTACCAGGTCATTGGCGATAGCGTCCCCATGAAAGCCCTGCGCCAACAGATTGCCGTCACAGCTCCCACCAACGGCCGCGTGCTCATCTACGGCGAAAGCGGCACCGGCAAAGAACTCGTCTCGCACGCCCTCCACGCCGGCAGCTTGCGCAGCAAAGGCCCCTTCGTCGAAGTAAATTGCGCCGCTATTCCTGAAGAACTCATCGAGTCCGAGCTTTTCGGACACATCAAAGGCAGCTTCACCGGCGCTTCCGAAGACAAAGTCGGAAAATTTCAAAAGGCCGATGGCGGCACGCTTTTTCTGGACGAAATCGGCGACATGAGCCTCAGAACGCAATCCAAGGTTCTGCGCGTCTTGGAAGAACAGCGGTTCGAGCCAGTCGGGTCCAGCCAAACGATAACCGTGGACGCCCGCGTAATCGCCGCTACAAATAAAAATCTCGAACTCGAAATTAGCCGCGGCGCATTTCGCCAGGATCTTTTCTATCGCCTGAACGTAATTCCCTTCTTCGTCCCGCCTCTTCGCGAACGCAAAGAAGACATCCCCACACTAGCGCACTATTTCTTGGATGAATTCAGCTCGGCCTACGGCAAGAAAACACGCGAATTAAGCCCCACCGCCATGGACATCCTCGTTCGCTACCCCTGGCCCGGCAACGTTCGCGAACTCCGCAATCTCGTCGAACGTCTCGTCATCGTCTGCCCGCAGGCTCGCATCGAGCCTCACCACTTGCCACCCGAGCTTTTCCGTGGAGTCTCCGAAAGCCCTCAACAACCATACTCCACGCTGCATGAAGCGCGCAGCGCCTACGAGCGCGAATTTATTCTCAGAAAATTGCAGGAGCACCGCTGGAACATGACGCAGACGGCAACCGCCCTGGGCCTCGAACGTAGCCACCTCTACCGCAAAATGAAATCGCTCGGCATCGCCGCGCCGGACTGAGCGGCTATGGGCGCACCGTTAGTATGGAAAAGACGGTGCGAAAAGCCATCGAAAGATCCCTTTCTTTTTGGGCTCGGGTTTCGACGGTGTGGCCGTCGCAGGCGGGGCCGACCCGGCAGCTGGAGGTGTTGCCCCAGAAGCGGCCGAGGTTCCTCCAAGGTCGCTTACGTAGGCAACCAGAGCTTTCATATCCGCGGCGCTCAACGTGAGACCGACCATGCCGGCAGCTTTCATCTGAGCAGTGGGCGCTTGGAGAACAGCTGTCAATTTAGCGGGCGGATACTGAGTAGAAATGTGAGTGAGAGCGGGTCCAGAGGCCCCGATTCCGGCCGCGCCGTGGCATTCGTTGCAGCCGTGAGAATCGAATATGGCTTTCCCTGTAGCTGTGCTAGCCACAGCCGCCGCGCCTCCCGCGGCTGCTGTCGCTGAAGAAGCAGCTTTCGGCGGGGCGGCGGCTTCAGCTGGTGCGGCTGTAGCTGTCGCCGGTGAGACAGACCCCGCGCTGAGCGGTGCTGCCGCAGCGCCGGTTGTTGCTCCCCCTAGGCTGCTCACGTAGGAAACCAGAGCTTTCATATCCGCCGCATTCAAAGTGAGTGGGACCATGCCGGCAGCTTTCATCGGGGCCGTGGGCGCTTCCAAGACGGCTGTCAACTTAGCAGGAGGATACTGACTGGAAGTATGCGTCAGGGCTGGGCCCGAGCCACCGGCCCCCGCCGCCCCATGACATCCGCTGCAGCCGTGAGAATCAAAAATGGCCTTTCCCCCTGCAGTGGCGGCTAGAGCCGCCGAACCTCCAGCGGGTGCTTTCGACGGTCCGGCTGTCGCAGCTGGTTCCGCCTTAGCAGGTGCAGGTGGCGCCGATCCGGCAGCAGGCGGCGTTGCCGCGGAGGCGGCTTTCGGCGTTGCGCTGGCGGCAGCTGGTTTCGCTTTAGCTGGCGCAGATGGCGCCGCTTTCGACACTGCCGATGTTCCTCCAAGGCTGCTCACGTAGGAAACCAGAGCTTTCATATCCGCCGCACTCAAAGTGAGTGGAACCATGCCGGCAGCTTTCATTGGGGCCGTGGGCGCTTTCAAAACGTCAGTCAATTGGGCGGGAGGATACTGAGCGGAAGTATGTGTGAGCGCGGGCCCGGAGGCACCGGCTCCGGCCGCTCCGTGGCATGCGCTGCAGCCATGAGAATCGAAAATGGCCTTTCCCCCGGCGGCCGCGGCCACTGAGGCCGAACCTCCGCCTGGCGCTTTGGACGGCGCGGCTGCGGCAGCTGGCTCCGCCTTAGCCGGCGCGGCTGCGACGGAGGCTGGCGCATCGCCGTCAACCCACATTTTCAAGTGGTCTACTTCGGAAGCGTTATGAATCATATTGTGGCAAGAAATGCACGACACCCGATTCGTCTTGAGCGAGCCCATAATCGTGGTGTGCGTCGGATTTTCGTCAAAGGTGCGCATGCCCGTGTGGCAGTGCAGGCACTGCAGGTTGCTGTACGTCCCGTCTAAATGAATGGTCTTGGGTGGTGTACTCACGTACTCCATGTAGAGGTACTTTAGACCTTTGAGCTTGTCCGTCAGTGGGCCGTACATGGTGTAATTCGTGTGGCAGGTATAACAGGCCTTATCCGGCGGCACGAGGTGGTTCTGAAAATGTTGCGCGGGGATGTACTTCGTATTCAGCACGTCCAGACTTTGCCCGTGGGTTTCCATGCTATGGCACGAAATGCAGTACGCCGTCTGTTGGGAACGCTGCAAGTGAAACGACATGCCGCTGGCGATGCAAAGCGTCGGAAGAACGCACAGGCCTATAAAAGCGAGAATCTTGCCTGTGGGACCCGCAGTGATCGAGGGACGCACGAGAAACACGCCAGCCAGCACGATCGTCACTGCGATCAATGCGATGAGGACTCCGGTAAGTCCCGACACAGCTTCTCCTTGCCAAGCACTCGCCGGAATCAGCAACTGAGATGCGGCGTGCGTGAGGCCAAGTCCCTACTGCTTAGGCCCAGTTCACAAATGCAGGGGGCGAGATCGTTGCTCAGCGATTCCTGAAATCTCTTGTCCTAGTAGGACATCGCGTCCTTGCCCTTCGTCGCAATCTCGATCAGTCCCTCAACGTTTTCTTTCCCCTCGTGCCGCCAAGCGAAATCGCGAGGCCCAAATTTCTAGCCCGCAGACTCGGGGCCATGAAAGTAATCCGGCTTTGCCTCCCGAGCGACTCGGCTCCCAACGCGGGCACCGGCAACTCTTGAAGGCAGTTCTCCGCCCTCGCTCTTCAAGGTCGATTCTCGGCGGACGGGAGAAACAGCGAACACCAGCGAAGCGAGATAGACCAGGGTTCCGAGTGCTATCAGAATCACGCCAACGAAAACATAGAGCACAAACGAGAGCGGATGAAACCACAGCAGGCTCACAATTTCCACGAGCAGCCCCAGAATAATCAAGCCACTCGAGATTTGCAGAAACCGCCGGACTCCGATCTCACGCAATTTCATCTATCGGTCCTCTGCATTTCCAGCTGACTCACTTCGATGCGTCGTGAACCGTACCGTAGCAACTGCTCGAAATGCTTGACAGTTGATTCGTAAAACGCATCAATTTTCACCAGGAAGTAAGATGGAATGCTGTTCCGAAGTGCACACTTGGATGAATTGGGCTGCCTTGAGGTGAATTTCTCGATTCTACGGGAAATTCATTAGAAGTCTGGCTTCAGACGTCGCCCGGTTCTGAATCTTCGCTCGGCTCGTCGTTGTTTGCCATTGCTTCCAGTTGGGCGTGCCAATCCAGGTCACGTACTGCATGAGGATTTTCGCGCCAGTCGGGAACAACTTTTACGAACAGTCCGAGATAAATCTTCTTATCAAATAATGTTTCGAGTTCCTTGCGCGCCTGCGTGCCGATTTTCTTGAGCATCTCGCCCTTACGCCCGATGAGAATCTTTTTCTGCGAGTCCCGCTCCACGTTCATCGTCGCTTCGATCCGCAGCAATTTTGGCAACTCTTCGAACTTTTCCACCTTCACCGCCAGCGCGTACGGTACCTCGTGATACATCGCCTGAATCGCCTTCTCTCGCACGATTTCCGCCGCCAGGAACCGCTCCGGCTGATCCGTCACCTGATCCTCGGGAAAGTAAGGCTCGCCTTCTGGCAGCAACCGCAAAATCTCCTCGATCAACCCTGGGCAGCCGTCGCCTTTCAGCGCCGAAATCGGCACGATGGCAGCGAATTCGAACGCGTGATGAAAAGCCTCGATGAGGGGCAACAATTTTTCCTTGGGCAGTCCGTCGACTTTGTTCAGCGCGAGAATGGTTTTCCCGCGAAACCGCTTAGCGCGTTCCAAAAGCAAGTCGTCCGCGTGAGGCAAAGCCCGGCTGGCGTCCACCATAAGCAGCAGCACGTCGATGCCTTCGAGCGCCGCCGCCACTTCATGCATCATCTGCCGGCCCAGCGCCGAATCAGGCGAGTGCAACCCCGGCGTATCGATAAAAACAATCTGTCCTTCCGCCTTCGTGACAATCCCCTGAATGCGGTTCCGCGTCGTCTGCGGCTTCGAAGTGACAATCGCCACCTTCTGCCCGACAAGCCGGTTCAGCAGCGTCGACTTCCCCGCGTTTGGTCGCCCCACAATCGCCACAAATCCCGACCGAAACGCTTCCTTCTTCTTGCTCGCAGCTTTTGTCACTCTCTCACTCTTCTCCGTGCCCTCAGAGACCGCTATGTAAGTGTCTTTCCCACTTCAAAATCGCCTACCTCACAACCGGCAACACCAACGCGCTCTCGTGTTCCGCATCATGGACCAACATAACATGCGCCGTCCGAGCATCCTTCGCCGTTTCCAGCGCTACCACTCCCCCGGAGTTGTAATTCTTCTCCGTCCCTGGAGTATTCGGGCAATGTACAAAAAGCCGCAACCGGCTCCCTTTCGCAATCCGCCTCGAGAAAAATGTAAAATTGTCGAACACGTAGTTCTCGATTTTTCCGGGCGTCACAAGTTTTTCATCTCGTAACGACTCCCGGTATCTCGCCCGCATCGTCGCTCCCGTCAAGAAAACCGAATCCCCGCTCGGCAAAATCTCATAAACGTCCGCCTCCAGGTCCGTATCCGGCACATCCATGGCCAGCCAAACGTTCAGCTTCAAAAATCCGCTAATCTCGGTCGCCTCGCCAAAAGGTTCGCTGTGATAGATCGCTCCGTTCCCATATGTATTCATGATTTCATGTTGCGAGACGATGTACCCCGCGTCATCCTCCGATTCCGCGTCTCCCGGTCGCGTATCCAGCGGGTCGTAAGTCCACTTGTCCGAAATCGCGCTAGCTTCTGATTTGTCCGCAAGTGTCCCGGATTCAAACACGCTCCCCGCCTTTCCGTTCGATCCCAAATAAAGCGTGCGCGTCTCGTTCGAAATCCCTTCCAAAGTGTCCGCGTACTTCCAATACTCGGCCCCCGCTCCCACCACATAGTAGGCCACTCGCTTCTTCAAAAACTCCGGCTTCTTCCCGCCCTTCATCGTCCAGTCGTACCACTCCGTGTGCAGCTTATTCAGATCCAAGACACTCGCCTCGCCAAATTTCAACCCGCCCACCTCCCTCTTGGGCGTTCTCGTCCCCGCGTGGTCCCACGGCCCAATAATCAAAAAGTGTTTCTCCTTTGCTTCAGCCGTTCCATACCTCATGTGCGCCTTGTAATAGGTGAACGCACCGGGCTGGTCGCCATCGTAATCGCCCGTGATCGTGAGGATCGGAATCTGAATGCGTTTGTACTGCCCCGAACTGGGCACCATCAGATCGTAATAAGTGTCCGGCACGGGATTCTGCACCCACTTCTGAAACACAGCAGAAGGATTTCCCACGAGGCGATCGTATTCTTGAAAAGCTAGATGCTTATCGTAGTATTCGCGTGCCTTCGCCCCCCAAAACGCGCCATCTCCAAAGAGTTTCTCGTTCCCCGTCACTCCGCTCGTAAACGTCAGCCACAGCATGTCGTATGGCCCAAAAATGTTGTACTGGAACGGAAAATCCACTCCCGGATGCGCCGCAGCCGCCGGAACGATCGTAGCCAGATGCGGCGGAAACTCCTTCAGCGTCGTCCATTGATCAAATCCCGCGTACGACCCGCCCCACATGGTCACTTTCCCATCGCAATACGATTGCTTCGCGAACCATTCGACGACGTCGTAGCCATCCCGTCCTTCATTCGCAAACGGCTCGAACGCGCCTCCCGAATTTCCCCGCCCCCGCACATCCACCAGCGCATACACGTATCCATGCTCCGCAAAATACATCGCACGGTCCGTGTAGCTGTCGCCGATGTAAGGCGTGAACGTGAAAATCACCGGCAGCGGCCCCTTCTGTCCATGCGTCTGAAATACTGTAGCGTTCAGCAACACGCCATCGCGCATGGGGATCTTCACCGCCCACTGCATGTCGGGAATCACGATGGCTGGCGCGACGCTTTCTTGCGCCGAGCATTGTGCTGCCAATCCAAACATGCACAACGCCGCGAGCAAAATCATCCGTCGCACGATCCTATTTCGCCTCATTCGTCTGCCTCCGCGCTGACCATCATCCACTTCGAGCACACGCATCGTATCGCGTCAGTGAAAGAATTCCTACAAGACGCAACAAACGCATCTGCCAAAGACTCCTGTAATTTAGGAACTTGTTTTCGCGGGTGCGGCCGTCCGCTTTCGAATCCTAAGCCGCAGCACTTTTCGTTGGTTCGCTTCCATCACTTCGAACCTGTACCCCTCCAAATCCACTTTGTCACCCGGCGCCGGCACCTTACCCGAAACATGGCTCAGCAATCCCGCGATTGTCGTAACGGTCTCATCCGCCTTTGCGCCAAAGTTCACGCCCAACAATTCCTCAACGTCGCCAATCGCCATGCTCCCACGCATGATGAGCCCGCCATCCGCCTCGCGCACCACATCCGGCGCCGGCGGCTTCCCCCCGTTCCATCTTTCCCCCACGATTTCTTCCACCAAATCTTCCACCGTCGCAATTCCCGCCACCGATCCGTGTTCATCAATGATCACCGCCAGCGGCTGCCCCTTCTGCCGCATCTCCCGCAGCAATTCCGATCCCGCCTTCGTCTCCGGCATAAATAGCACGGGCCGCACCAACTCCCGCACCTTGCGCTTCGGCAAATCCTGATCGGCGATGTGCAGCAAATCCTGCGCATGCACCACTCCAAAAATGTCGTCCAGCGTTTTTTCGTACACCGGCATCTTCGAAAATTTCTTATCCACAAATTTCGCGTGTAACTCCTCAAGCGTCGCGTCCGCTGCGATCGCCACGATGTCCGGCCTCGGCGTCATTACTTCGCGCACTCGTTTGTCGCTGAACTCCACCACTTGCTCGATCAAATCCGCCTGATCCGCCGCGATAATCCCCTCCTCCTCCGCCGCCTCCACCAGCGCCTCAATCCGCTCTTCCGTGCGCTGTTCTTGCGTCATCTCCGGCTCGTGCTCCGAAATGCGCGCCAGCGACTCCGCTCCCTCTAGAAAAACCCGCACTGGCCAAACCAGCCACATCGCCGCCCGGATCAGCGGCAACAACGGCAGCAGCCAGCGCCCCGTCGTGCGATACAGCAGCATGTCCGGGATAAAATGCATCGCGATCACGACTTCCAGCGTCAGAAACACCACAAATTCCAGCGCCGATTCCCACGTCCCCGAAACGAAATACACCACCCCACGCGTCGTCTCGAGCACAAGAAACGCCAGCCAAAAATGCCCCAGAATGCGGAACGTCCGCCCCCCGCTGCGCCGCCTAATGTGCAGCTTTGGCTCGATCTCCGCCTCGAAAATTTCCAGATGCTCGTGAACGCGCCCCGTATTCATGCGCCCGAGCTCGCGATAAATCAGCGTGAGGTAGGAAAAAATGGGCAGCCCGAAGGCGAGCAAAATGACGCCCACGGCGTAAACCCATGTATACGTGTTCATGCCAGTCCGAATCTTCGCCGCATCTTCAACTCGATGCGGTTCATCTCGCCCCGGTCGGTTTCGTGGTCGTAACCCATTAAATGCAGCACGCCATGCAAAATCAGCACGCGCAATTCATCGCTCAAATTTCGCCCATTCTTTTTCGCGTAACGCCGCGCCGTCTCAGGCGCAATCGCAATATCCCCCAAATAATTCTCCGCCCCCCGCGATCCGCGCCTTCGCCGAGTCTTCTCCGTTCCCTCTGTGTCCTCCGCGCCCTCTGTGTAAATTCTTTTTCTTCTCTTAGTTCGCCCGTGTCCGACATTCACCGCCGGAAACGAAAGCACATCGGTCGGCCCCGACTTCTTCCGAAACCGCTCATTCATCCCCGCGATTTCCGAATCGCTTACAAAGCAGACGGTCACTCCGAGATCTTCAACCCCCAACCGCTTCTTCACCCGTCGCAAAAACGCTTCTAGTGGCTCCTGCGAAATCCGCACCCCACGCTGCCGGTTCACCATCATGCTTGCTGTTTTTCGTTAATCTGTTCTTTACTCTGCTCTTTCCCGCTTCGCTCAGCGGCCGCTCCCGCGCCCGCCTTGCCGTTCCCCGCGCCACCCGCCGCATTCACTCCGCGCTGCGGATGCGCCATATCATAGTCTTCATAAGCGCGAATAATCTGCTGCACCAAATTGTGCCGCACCACATCTTTCTCTCCGAACTGCACCACTCCAATCCCTTCAATCTTCCCGCAGACTTCCAGCGCCTCGATCAGCCCCGACTTTTTCCCTTGCGGCAAATCAATCTGCGTCGTATCTCCCGTAATCACCGCCTTCGAATTGAATCCCAGCCGCGTCAAAAACATCTTCATCTGCTCGCTAGTCGTATTCTGCGCTTCGTCCAAAATCACGAACGAATCGTTCAGCGTCCGCCCGCGCATGAACGCCAGCGGCGCCACTTCAATAATTCCCTTCTCCAAAAATTTCTCCAGCCGGTCCGCGTCCAACATGTCGTACAACGCGTCATACAGCGGCCGCATGTACGGATCGATTTTCTGCTGCAGCGTCCCTGGCAAAAATCCCAGCCGCTCTCCCGCTTCCACCGCTGGCCGCGCCAAAATAATCCTATTCACCTGCTTCGTCAGCAGCGCGCTCACCGCCATCGCCACCGCGATGTACGTTTTCCCCGTGCCTCCCGGCCCAATCCCGAACATCATGTCGTGCTTCTCAATCTCTTCCATGTACCGCCGCTGGCTCGCATTCTTCGGCGTGACCTGCTTCTTCCCAAACGACCGCGTCCGCGCCGGCTCGAACATCCCCCGCGGCGATTCGTGCGGCTCTTCCGTCGCCACGCGCATCAGCGATTTCACTTCCGTGCTCGAAAGCGTCCGCCCGTGCCGCGTTAAGTGGTTGTATTCCTCGACGATTTTCACCGCCTGATCCACGCTCTCTTGCTCGCCTTCAATCGTCAGCCGCGTGTCGTGCAAATGCGTCCGCACGCGCAAAGAGTCCTCCAGCAAACGCACGTTTTCGTCCAGCGTGCCGAAGAACGGTTCAATTTTTCCGGATATGTGAACGGTACGTCTCATCCAAGTGGAAGGTCTGCCTGCTGCTAAGGAAGCCGGATGGCCGATGGGATTCCTCCTCGCGTTCCATGACCGCCCCGCGGTCAACTCAGGAAGAAACTTCCTCCACCCTAACGCACCCCCGCCCCATAATCAAGTTACGCTCTCGTTACAATTTTGATTCTGTGGTGCACCCCGGCAGCTAGCCCCTGCATCCAAACCTTTGTCATTCATATGTTTCGAGCGTGCCTGCCAGCTTCCCGACTGTAACCTGTCCTCTGGTACGAAAGCGCTATAGACCTCTACTTCCGGCAACGCGAAGATGTGTCTCGACACGGAAACAGCTGAATAGCCGCAATTTCTCATCGCTGAGGGGTGAGTAAGAGCATGAGCAGCAAACTTTGGTTGGTAGTCGCGTTCGCAGGCGTGGCCGTAACTCTGCCTTCCGCAGCCGCAACGCATGACGGCTCCCCCGTCACCTTGGTTCCGCCCTTCGTGCGCAGCCCCGTCGTCTGCCGCGGCGTCCAGAATGTCCCCGTCACCGCCGACGCCGAGCAAGCTCTCCCGCTTCATCTCGTCGCTAGCCTAAACTGCGGCGACCAAGTCGCCATCGTCTCCGATTCGTCAGGCTACACCGTGGAAGTCAGCACCCCCGACGGCAAAACCGGCTACGTCGCGCGCATGTATCTCTCCGCATCTCTCGCAAGACCTCTCGCGCCTCCTCAACCCGTCGAAGCTGCAGCCAACCCCAACGGCATCGCCCGCTGGCAATTGGGCGCTCCCGGCACCGATCACTTCTATAATGGTCCCGCCATGGTCGAATCCCTCACCGCCAACGGCATTACCGTTCAAGTTTCTCTGCAAGACACCGGCTGGAAACTCCGCGCCAACGTCGCCATCGCCAACGCAAGCAACTCGCAAGTCCACTTCGATCCTTCTACCTTCACGCTCGACGAACTTACGCCGCGCCTCCGCCCCCTCCGCTATCAAAATCCCGAGAGTCTCTCCAAATCCCCTACTCATTTCGTCTATGCAACAAAGTCCAGTGCCATCGCCCCAGCCTCCGCCGTCTATGTCAGCGCCACCACGCACACGCGCCGAGTCATCATCGCCGCTCCCAACTTTCTCGCCGACCAATCCCAACCCGACCAAGCCTCCGCCCTGGTCGAAGCCACCCTCTCCACCGGCGAAAAATCCGCCGGCTCCGTCTGGTTCGAGCGCGCCAAAAACTCCCACCAACTCAACCTCCGCATCTTTGTCGACAACCAAATCTTCGAATTCCCCCTCTCCTTCCCTCGACACAACTAAACACGCAGCCACAATCGCGCCCATTCCACGCCAGTAATATCCGCGCCTTCTGCGGAGAAGTCTAACCCTCTCAATTTTCGTGATCGGTGCGAGCTGAGGTGGTCGGGGACTTCGCCTTCTCGTCCTTTGCGGCGCACCCACCACCCTTGCCCCCTTCGCCCTCGAAAGACCGTCAACTGACCCAAGCACTTTCGTTAATTTAGCCAAGCAAGCCGCTGTCACTATTGACAGTCCTCAACAATTCCTGATTCCGATAACTTTTAATCTCCATGGCAAGTCCACTGACGAGAACGTTTAGAGAAGGATCTCGCTTAGCGATTTTGCAGTCCTTGCTGTGGCCGAACGCCAACAGTTTTCTTCGTGAAATAGGGCGATTCGCGCGGTGAAAATCCAGGAGCAGAGAGATGAAGTTCAGAGCTGCAGTTCTTTCAACGCTGGTTCTGTTGTTTGTAAACATTGCTTTTGCTCAAGATTACCCCAAGGTTGAAGTCCCCATCGATTACTCCTTCATGCGATTCAACCCCGAGAACAGCAACGTTGTCAGCGGTTTTTCCCTGAACGGCGGAGGCGGTGGGATTACTGTGTTCTTTAACCACGTCTTAGGGTTCACCGCGGAGTTCAACGGCTACAGCAGCCTCTCAAAAACATTTGCCTTCCCCGCGACAGCCAATAGCCCGTGCCCGGCAGGCTGCACCGTAACGGCTGACGGCAACCTCTTCACCTACAACGTGGGCCCCGTTTTGAAGCACCACTCTAAACACTTCGAACCCTTCGTCGAAGCGCTGTTTGGCGGCGCCCATTCTAATGTATACGCGAATCTCTTCAAGGCTTGTCAGACGAACTGCACCACCATTTCCAACCCCAGCAATAATGCCTTCGATTTCGTCATTGGCGGAGGAATCGACATTCCAGTGACCAAATCCCTCGCCATCCGGCCGGCGCAGTTTGATTTCGTGCTGACGCGCTTCGGCAACGGCTTTACCAATGGCAACCAAAACCAAAGCAATTTCCGTTACCAAGCCGGACTCGTTTTCCGGTTTGGCGGTGGTGCTCCGCCTCCGCCGCCCAATCGTCCTCCAGTGGCCTCCTGTTCCGCCAATCCGCCCCAGGTCACGCTTGGCTCTGGAGACACAGTTGAAGTAAGGGCCGATGCGACTGATCCCGACAACGACACGCTTACGTATGCGTGGACAGCCTCGGGAGGCAGCGTCGATGGCACAGGGTCACAAGTCCGCTGGACTGCCGGAGATGTGGCCCTCGGCACATACACCGTCACGGCCCGCGTGAATGACGGCCGCGGCGGCACTACAAGCTGCTCGGCTGACATCCGAGTAGATCCTCGGCCCAACCGTCCACCAACGATTAGCTGTTCCGCGAGTCCGTCTTCGGTCCACCCAGGCGACCGCGCGCATATTACGGCAACGGCCAGCGACCCCGACAACGATCCACTTACCTTCACTTGGCATGCAAACGGCGGTCAGATTGTAGGCACGGGCGCCGAAGTTGACCTCGATACTACGGGTGTAGCGCCTTCGCGTTACTCCGTAACGGGTCGCGTCGACGACGGCCGCGGTGGCGCCGCGGACTGTCAAGCCGAAGTCACTGTCGAAGCTCCTCCGCCTCCTGCCGTCGAAGCCAGGCTCGCCATCCGGAGCATCTATTTCCCGACGGCCTTGCCTTCGACAGGAAAGCCAACTGTGGGTCTAGTGGAAAGCCAGCAAAAGACGCTTACCTCCCTGGCGAACGACTTCAAGGAGTATCTGGCAACCAAGCCCGACGCTCATCTCGTCCTTCAAGGCCATGCGGATCACCGCGGCGCCCCGGAGTTCAATCAAGCGCTTTCCGAGCGGCGTGTGGAAATCACAAAACAATTCCTTATTTCGCTTGGCATTCCGGAAGCGAACCTCGAGACCAAAGCCTACGGCGAAGATGAAAATATGACGCCCGAGCAGGTAAAAGAACTGGTTGAGCAGCATCCCAACTTGACCCAGGAAGAGAGGGACAAGATCCTGAACAACCTGCGAATCATTACTCTGGCACAGAACCGGCGCGTGGACATTACCTTGAGTAGCACCGGGCAGCAATCCGTTCGCCAGTTCCCGTTTAACGCTGAAGATTCCCTAACCCTGCTGAGCCCCAAAGTCAGGGGAGCAAAACCAGCACCCCAGAAAAAGCCGTAGAACTACGGTAGAACTTGTTGATCCGCTTGGTAAGCCCGTTCCCTGACGAAAGGTACGGGCTTCCAAGATGTAGTTGCTTCGCGTGGCTGGTTCTCGTGGAAACACACTCCGCCGTCCGCGTTTCTTAACTGTAGCTGTGCCCGAACAATTGGAAGCCGCAGGAGCCCGTGCTGGCTTGACGCCGTTGCCGGACACGCCTCCGGTGAGCGCAGTCCACCGCTCACGCGCTCCAAGCCTAACACTCAGACCTGATCGTGGTGTAGTTGGTCCCTGTGATGATGGTGCAAGTCGCCGAAGCGAAAAAACCGCCCATCGCAAGCCGCGCAGCGGTAAGGATTTTGAAACAGCACATGGTGAAGGAACCAATCTCTGAGGCCCCTTTTTTTCGAACGGAAGAGTTTCTGACCTCCGCAGAGCGGACAACTAGGCACTGAAGCTTGAGAAGTGGGTTTGTTCATAGAAGCTCTCTCGGTGTGCTCATAGCGCTCAAACATGCATAGCAACCGGTCGCCGCTGGAGAATAGGGTCCGGCCCGACTTAGTGAAAGAATCGCTTCATGAAGCGCCGTTCTTCCCGGAGGGCGTCGGTTTCCGGACCCTACCCGCTCCTCGTCCACTGCAACATGCAGACGCCCAGCTGGAAACTGGCAAAATTAACAGGTTTCCACGACCACCGCAGCCTCGTATCTTAGCCGCCATCCTCCGCGCACGAAAATATACGCATTATCGTCTTGAATCTCGGGATCAAATGGAACACTGGCTACTGCTGTAGGACAGAGTTCGAGCTCCGAGTCCCCGTGAGCATCTTCCCAGAATCCGGTAACGTCCCCTCTGTCCCAAATTTTCACGAATCCTTTCTGGCCAATCAAATATCCAAACCTCACCGGAACGAGCATGAAAAACTGCTCATTGAACTCGGCGCGGAAAAGTCGGTTCAATGAAGTGGGACGAGCCGGCCCAAGTTGTGCTGCAGCCAGTGACTAAATCAGTCTCGGCAGACCTTAACAAAGGCCTAAACAAGGGGAGGGCAATCAGATGCATTCGCTGCGCGATCTCTTAAAAAAGTCTCAAGAATCTGGAGTAGCGATCGGCCATTTCAATATTTCTGACTTGGTCCTATTAAAAGCGGTGTTCACCGCCGCCCGAGAACTGAAACTGCCTGTTCTGGTCGGCTTGTCGGAAGGCGAACGCGGGTTTGTGGGAACTGCTCAAATCGCGGCTTTCGTGCGAAGTTTGCGAGAGGAATTCGATTTCCCCATTTTTCTAAACGCCGATCATACGCACTCCCTGTCCAAGGGCATCGAGGCCGCAAAAG
The DNA here is from genome assembly GCA_049792735.1 of Candidatus Acidiferrum sp. Taxonomy (GTDB): domain Bacteria; phylum Acidobacteriota; class Terriglobia; order Acidiferrales; family UBA7541; genus Acidiferrum. The sequence goes on along the minus strand of JBARBE010000195.1, from coordinate 148,713 downwards.
CCGGGTTCGACTCCATTGTCTTCGACCTCTCGGCCCTGCCCTTCGAAGAGAATGTTCGCCAAACCAAGCAGGCTGTCGAAGCGCTGAAAGCGATCAATCCTTCTATGCTTGTTGAGGGCGAAATCGGGGACATCGGCACCGGCTCGGAAATTCACGAATCCTCTCCCGACCTGTCGAAAACACTCTCCACGCCCGAACAAGCAAAACAGTTCGTCGAGAACACCTGCGTGGACGTCCTCGCTCCCGCCGTCGGCAATATGCACGGCATGCTCAGGAGCATGGTCGATGGAGAAACCAAGAAGCATTTGGACATTGCGAGGATCGCCGCCATCAAGCAAGCCGCCCAGGTATTTCTGACCCTGCACGGCGGCTCGGGCACCGATGACGAAGACTTCCGCAAAGCCATCGCCGCTGGAATCAACATCGTCCACATCAACACAGAACTCCGCGTCGCCTGGAGGCGAGGTTTGGAACAGGGTCTGGCCGCCCACCCAGACGAAGTCGTGCCCTACAAAATTCTGCCGGCCGCCGTGGATTCCGTGAAGCAGGTAGTCGCCTCGCGCCTGAAGCTATTCAACAGTAAGCAAATGGCTCAGACAGCTTAGCAGCAGACCAATCGCAAGTGGCCGCCGCCGTGAGTCAATGGTTTGAACAATTCAAGGTTAAGAAACCGCGGGCCAGACGGGTTGTTTTCGAGCCCCCTCGGAGTTTGTATGTACATCGAGTCGCGCTGAGAATCCCCCCATAAATCGGAAATGTCTCGTCCGTCCCCAACATCCCGAGCGCCAACCCAGACAGCGATCCCCTGCGCTAGGTTCCCTCGCTTCCTGAATGAACAAACGACTCGTTCGCATCTAACAAGCTTCGCCTGAGCGGCAATTTCCCACCCCCAAAAAAAGGAGAGCCGCAAGCTCCCTCTGCAGCTTGCAGCTCTTCTTCTCCAGGAGCCTCGGGGTGTGAGGGTTTTGGACCCTTTCTTCTGCTCTTGCACTGTCCTTCCCGAATTCTTCACTCCATCCGTGTTGCTGTTGCCGTTGCGCACGCCGACCGGTACGTCGTTCCCGACATGTCCGCAAAGGTGACATTCGCATTCGCCATCCACTGATCCGGCCCATGATTGAAGTCGATCGTCTGCGTAACCGTCTGTGTCCCCTGCGTGAATCCAGGCGGCGGTGGCGGCGTGGTCGTGAACTGGATGAACGCCACTTGCTTCGCATAATAAGAATGGTGTCCCCGGAACTCCCAAATTCCGTGCCCCGATCCTCTCTGGCCCACCGCAAACGACGGATTCAGGGTGTCTTCGGTATAGGTCTGCCCGTCGGCAAACGTCAACAGCGATGGAAACGTGCTCCCGAGATTGTTTCCGTTGCAGTCGTTCAGCTGTACCGTTACGTTCCATGTTCCGACAAGTTCATCGTCGCCGCGCGGTACCCATGCCGTGGCGCTCCACGCGGCCGCCAGCACCACCGTTGCTACAATCACTAGCGAATAAGTAATCCTTCTGATTCCCGAGTTCATCGATTGTTCCTCCTGATAGTTGGCAATTTCTTGGACAAGGCACACATGTCCCCTTGCGCGCCGCGGCTTTTTCGAACTTCCCGCCGCATCCGTGCTTTGAAGCCGTGCTCTCGCCTCGACCGCTTTTGCGGTTGCGCCGAGAATTGTCCCGACGCCTACAAACGTCAATGGTTGGCCTCTGACACGCATCTGAAATCTGTCTGACATACCGCAAGTAACTATTTTTCAACTACTTGCACGGAACAGCCCCGATAATTGCACCCGGCCGAAAAGGTGCTACAATCCCCCCAGTTCCCCACTCACTGGAGCTTTGCTTTGCCCTCTGAGGCCACTCCCAGCTACCGCTTCGGTGTCTTTGAGCTTGACCCGCGCACTGCCGAGCTCCTCAGTAACGGCACCAAGCTGCGGCTTCAGGACCAGCCCTATCAGATCCTCCTGAAACTCCTCGAGCATCGCGGCGAGCTTGTCACCCGCGACGAGCTCCGTTCCGCCCTGTGGCCCGCGGACACCTTCGTGGACTTTGAAACCGGCCTCAACACCGCCGTCAAACGCCTCCGCCAGGCGCTCGGCGATGACGCCGAACACCCTACCTTCATCGAAACCATTCCTCGCCGCGGCTACCGCTTCATCGCTCCCGTTCGCGCGCTTCCGGCCCGCCTCGAACTGCCGGCTCTCCCCGCCCAAACACATCTACGTCTCCCGGGAAAAATTCTCTTCAATCGCTTCGCCATCCCCGCCGCATTAGCTGTGATCGCGCTTCTCTCCATCGCGATACTCTTCGTATCCTTTCTGCCTCGTCCTCCTTCCGTCGCCAACGTTCTCCAGATCACCAACGACGGCAAGTCCAAGATCCCCATGAACCCCTTCGTTACGGACGGCCTCCATCTCTACTTCATCGAAGGCACTCCCTGGACCTCCGGCTCCGCCATTGCGCAACTCTCTGAGATGGGCGGCGAAACGACTTGGATTAACACTTCTCTTCCGGAAGTCCTGGCCATCTACAGCATTTCTCCCGACCGCTCCAAATTGATGGTCGTCGCTGGCACCGCCGTCGGTCCAGACATGGCCGGCCCTGTCTGGATTCAGCCTCTCCCCGCGGGTTCGCCCCACCGCGTCGGTAGCCTCATCGCTGCCTCCGCCTGTTGGACCCCCGACGGCAATCACATCCTGTATGGCTATGAACGCGCCCTCTACATCGCCAACGCCGACGGCAGCTCTCCCCAACTCTTCGCGAAGATTCCCGGGGTCCTCCGCAGCCCGCGCTACTCTCCCGACGGTCGCCGCATCCGTTTCTCCCTTCTCCAGTCGCCCGGCATGGACGACAGCACCATGTGGGAAATCGACGCTGACGGCAAACATCTTCATCCTCTGTTTTCGCCTGGACAGATCGATCCCTATCAGTGTTGCGGCAACTGGTCGCCCGACGGCAAATTCTTTTACTTCCAGGCAGGACGCGGCCCCAGGCAAGCCATCTGGGTTTTTCCCGACCGCTGGTCGTTCTTCCCGGGAGCCGCCGCTCCTTCGCAACTTCTCTCTGGCCCTCTCCGCTATAGCGTTCCCGTTCCCAGCGGTGATGGAAAAAAACTCTTCGTTATCGGCGACGAACCTCGCGTCGAGCTCGTCCGCTACGACATTCACGCTCAAAAGTTTGGTCCCTACTTGCCTTCCTTCTCCGCCGGCCCCGTGAATTTCTCCGCGGACGGAAAATGGATGGCCTACACCTCTTACCCCGATATGACCCTGTGGCGCAGCCGTCCTGATGGCTCCGAAAAAATTCAGCTCACTTTTCCTCCAGTTCGTGCCTATGGTGCCCGCTGGTCACCCGACGATTCCTCGCTCGCCTTCACGGACGTCCGATTCTCCCGTCCTTGGCGAATTCGCCTCATCTCTTCTTCTGGTGGCGTTTCCGAGCTCCTCGATACACGCTCCGGCCAAGTCGCCGAGGCCGACCCCACCTGGATGCCGGACGGCCGGTCCATTGTCTTCGCAAACTCCGGTGGCGTCGCGTCGGACTATTCGATTAGCCGCATGGATCTGAAAACCAGACAAATCACTCCCATTCCCGGATCGGTCGGCCTTTTTTCACCGCGTCTTTCTCCCGATGGCCGCTATCTTTCTGCTCTCAACAGCGGCCAGACCAAACTCATCCTCTTTGATTTCGCCGCCAGTCAGTGGTCAACTCTGGCCCTAGGCGAAGGGGTGGCTGACAACGAATGGTCCCACGATGAAAAGTATGTCTATTTTCGCCACAACAACTCCGGCGCCGCCGAAATCTCCCGCGTCCGCATTTCGGACCGTTCCATCGAATCCGTCCTCAGTCTCAAGGATTTTCCCCAAATCACCGATATGTTCGCTGCCTGGTTCGGTCTCACTCCCGATGACACCCCCCTCCTCATGCGCGACCGCAGCATCCAGGAACTCTACTCCCTCGACCTCCGCTTCCATTGATCCTGGCACACGCGCCGAACAAAGCCCTTGCAAACAAAAATTGGGGAGGCTGGTGGACAGAGACGTATGAAGAAACGCAGATTCGCGACATCGACCCTGCGCGGCGGCTGACGCACCGATGACGAAGACTTCCGCAAAGCCATCGCCGCAGGAATCAACATCGTCCATATCAACACGGAACCGCGCGTCGCCAGGAGGCGCGGCCTCGAACAAGGTCTGTTCACCCACCCAGACGAAGTCCTGCCCTACAAAATCCTGCCGGCCGCCCTCGACTCCGTGAAGCAGGTAGTCGCCTCGCGCCTGAAGGCGGGTGGCCCGGAAGACTGAGTGCGCACTTATCAATCCTGCTCCGCGTCAAACCAACACGGAGGGTGCCCCAGGTTCGCTTTTTGAACCTGGGTCTTGGGGTTGTTTTCCCTTTTCCTAGGGGCGACGGGAACAGACGCGACGTTTCCCCAACTAATCATCGCCAAACCGTCTCACCAAACTCCCCAATTCCCGCCAACCACCTCAATCCACTCCTCTTCCCCGTCTCACATTCGAATGATATCCACTCACTAATAGCTATTGACAGTAATACGAATCCATGCTATCTTTGCCCATGTTCCGCTCGCCACTCACCTCTCTATCGGCCCCTAGCCCACCTGCTTCCCACCGCAAGATACCGCGTCCCATAATAGCTTCTGCAACTCCTTTAGAATGTGCAGTTCGAAGGCGCCCTGAAACTGTTTCATTGCACACGACTTGCCGGGAGCCTCCTCCCTTTAAAATGAACATTTACGAAAAAACCGGGGGGAGGGGTCCTGTTATTGTTAACCAGAAATCCGGCGAAGGATTTCTGTCCCGAGGAGCATCGCGACGAGGGATCTCTCTTCGGCCCTATCACGGATTTGTATCCCGAGCGACTATCGGGAGCGCGAGCCCTCTCTGCCACAAGTCACAGCTCACCAGCGACAACCCACTGGTCACGGTGCCGTTTGACAAAGCCCCATGCCTCGTTTAACGTTAAACGTTTGAGCGATACCCAAAAGGAGTAATAGATGGCCCAGGGACAGGCTACCAAGATCAAGAAGAAGAAAAAGTCGGTTTTAAAGCGCGCGGCGCAATCTCATCAACGCGCCGAGGTGAACCGCGCCAACCGCACCCGGGTCCGCACCTTGATGCGCCGTTTGCGCACCGCCATCACTGCCGGTGACGCCACCGCTGCGGGCAATCTGCTTCATCCAACGATGTCCGCGATCGACCAGGCCATCACTAAAGGTGTTCTACACGAAAACACGGGCAACCGTTACAAATCGCGCCTCACGCTCGCCTTCAACGGCGTCAAAGCCAAAGCCGCGCACTGAGCAAGCTGCGCGATAAAGTAAAAGTAACTTGTTTGGGAATCTGTGTAGCAGCGGGCAGAGGCATCTTAGCGTCCTGCGGATTTTGTGTTGTGGAGTTCGCCGGTCAATTCTGTCACCAAGAATTCCAGCACTGCGCGAGCATCTTCTCCGCCGCGTTTCAAGCGGTCATCGGCTTTTTGCAGAGCGGCGAGTCCCGCGAGTAATTGCCCCTTAGGAATTTTGCGCGACGCTTGGAGCGCCAGTTCCGCCTGCTCGGGACGCATTCCCAGCGAGCGGGCGGCTTGCCAGCCATTGGAGACGCCTTTCAGTTCGCTGGCTTCGATTAGTTTGCGATACATCCACGTAATCGCGCCCAGCATCGGCAACGGTTCCTCGCCGTCGCGCAGCAAGCGGTCGAGAAACTCGAGAGCTTTTGCGGATTTCCGCGCGACGAGCAGGTCGGCTAGTTCCCAAACGGTCGTCGTTTTCTCGGAAATCACCATCGCGCTGACATCATTTCTGGCGATGAATTTCTTCTCGGCCGCATAGGTCGCCAGCTTGGTGATTTCCGTTTTCAGCCGCAGCAAATCGGCAGCCACGAATTCCGCCAAGTCTTCGGCGGCGCCTTTCTCAAATTCGACGCCTTCTTCCTTGGCGATGGCTCTCGCCAAGGCCACGGCAGCGGTTTGGCGCTGGTCCGCGTTTTCGCCGAGGCCGCAAAACACCACCAGCGTTTTTTCCGACAGGAGTTTTCCGAGCTTCATGCGCTGGTCGAGGCCGGTTGCTTCGAGGACCAGCATGGTGAACGGTGCAGGATCATTGAGGTACGCGGTGAGCTGCGTCACGGCTTCGTCGCGGTTTTTTTCGCCGAGCTTTTCGATGGCTTCGGCATCCTCGAGGAAAACCACTTGCAGAGGAGAAAGCATGGCCATCGTTTGCGCTTGGTCGAGCGCGGCTTGTGTTTCGCCACGGTCGGCGGAGTAGCGCGAGACGGCCCACGTTCGCGCGGCTTCCGGCACGAATCTTTCGATCAGGTGAGCGCGACAGGCGTCGCGGAGATACGGCTCTTCGCCGAGGAGCAGCACCGCGGGAATGGGCTTCCCTTTCTCCAGCCGCGCGAGCAGCTCTTCCGGTGAAACCTGTGCCATGCGCAAAAGTCTCCTAATAATTCTCGATGACTGCGGCTACCAAACGTTGAGCAAAATCCTGTGCCATGCGGTCGAGCGCCGGCCCTTGTTCGTTGAAAAAGTTCCTGAGGTCGGTCGTGTCCGCAGTGTCGGCGGAAATTTCGTATTGATTGCGGAAGACAAAATCGTCGGTGTGATAGAGGACCTTTTCGGTTGCGCGTTCCGTGAACGTGACTTCGCACTTTACGGTTATGAGCATGGTCGTCGCGGCACCCGTCGTCGTGTCGAAGAGTAGCGGCACGGCTTCCAAACTCAAGATCTTTCCTCGGAGAACCGCATCGCCATCTTCGGGGTTCGAGACGACTTTGTATGGCGTTTTAGCTAAAAACTCGTGAATGGTTGCGGCGGTGAGCTTTTGCTCGAGGCGGTAGCTGGTCGTTTTGTTTTGAAGCGCGGGAACGGCGATTACGTGAATGGTTTTCGGCATCGCCGAGCTTCGCCCGGCGACGTGATAGCCGCAACTGGATATCGGCAGCACGGCCAACATTACCAGAGCTAAGAATCGTGGCCGGGTCATGGAAGCATTTCCGCCAGTTTTACGGCGTTCGCGGCGGGGAGCCGGATGTTATCTGCCGCGCCCCAGAACCACCAGGCTCCGGCGCGCGCAGGATCTTCTTCCGGCTTGGCCAGGTGCGCGACTTTTTCGCCTGCGACACTTACATTGCTCGGCCCTGCTTCGCCCTCGGCGGAAATCACGAAGCCCGCATTCTCACAAGCCGCGACGATTTCCTCGAGCGTCGTGCCGAGAGCTAGCTCGGCGCAGGCGCTAAACGCTGTGCCATAAAAGACTGGCGCGTGAATTAGTTGCAAGGCGGGCATGACCGATTTTTTGCCCAAGCAGGCTTTTGTCTCGGCGCGCAGGCGTTCGCGCACAGAGTTCAGTTTGTGTTTGCTGGCGGGGCCGAAGCGGTCTAGGAGATTGAAGGCGACTTGCGTGTCGAACACGGGCTGGCCCATTCCTTGAAAAGATAATAGTTGGCCCGTTTGGGCCTCGAGTTCTTCGATGCCTGCGCGGCCTGCCTCGGAAACGGATTGAAATGAGATCACGACCATGCGTGCTGCGCCGATCTTGAACAGTCCTAACGCCAAGGAAGCTGTGGCCGTCGCTGCCGCGGAGGGAATGGCGTAAACGCTGGCATCCTTTGGAAAATCTCTTGCGTGCAGGGAATCTAGTTTCGGAAACCAGCTCACGGTTTCCGATTCAGCCGCGGTGGCGCCCGATAAATCGATGACTTTCGCCTTCGCAGCCCGCGCCGCGGCGAGATTTGCACGAGTGAAGTCCGCGGAGCCCGTGAAAAATACTTTCGCGGCGCGATCGAAAGTGCCTTCCTCGACGGGCTGAATGATGGCGGGCTCACCGCCGGCTTCGGTCAAGACGCCCGCGGCGATTTCTTCATCCACGAGGCGAAATTCCGCTCTGGCAAAGCGGCTCTCCTCGAGCAAGGAGCGGAGTTCCGCGCCAAGCAAGGACGAAGCACCGGCGATGACGATTCGGTTTGAGCCCTTCTCGAGCGATGGCATGAATCACACGGTCCGGGAAACCAGGCGATGGCGGAAGAAGCGTACGATGTGGAGGACCACGCCCGCGACCGCGTACGTGCAAGCTATAATCACCAAAGCGTATTCAGAAAATCTCCAGATCACGGCTAACAAGATGAGGATCGCGACAAGCGTGAGCGAAGGCTGCTTCCGCGTCCACGGAATATCCTTGAAACTGTAGTAGCGAACGGTGCTGGTCATCAGGGCGCCGAGGCATCCTGCGAGCGTGAACCACGCCAGAGACCAGCGCCAATCCTGCAAAGGAAATTTAAATCCGTGGACGAGGGCGGCAAGGACTCCCGCAGCGGCGGGGGTGGGCATGCCTACAAAATTTTTCGAGCCGCCGGGCGCCATGCCTTGGACGTTGAAGCGAGCGAGACGCCAAGCACAACAGATGAGGAAAGCCAGACAGAAGACCCAGCCCATTTGGGTGATGAGTTCGACGCGCTGGGAATGCTGCTCGGGCAGGCTGCGCAAGCCCCAAGCGAAAGCCATCACGGCAGGCGCAATGCCGAAACTGACGACGTCGGCGAGGGAGTCGAACTGAACACCAAATTCAGTATTCGTGCCAGTCATGCGGGCGACGCGGCCGTCCAGTGAATCGAAGAGAATGGCGAAGCCGATGGCTTTCGCGGCGTGATCGAAATCTTCCCAGCCGCCGGCGAGAGAGGCCACGACGGCGTAGTAGCCGCACAGAAGGTTGGCGCCGGTGAACAGGCTGGGGAGAAGGAAAATGCCGCGACGCAGACGCGGGTTCCGTAGGCGCCTTTCCTTGAAGGGAATTTCGTGTTGTTCGATTTCGCCCATGAGTTAGGTTTGCTTTCCCACTGCGGACACACTGGTCTCCGCGTCTGCAGCTTGTTCGTGATCCACGTGCAGGTTCAACGGCTTTGCGGGCCAGCGCGCGAGGACGCTCGACCCGCCCTTCACGTGCTCGCCCAGTTTAACCAAAATTTCGGCGTCCTGGGGCATCCATACGTCGGCTCTGGAGCCGAAACGTACCAGGCCGATTCTTTCGCCTCTGGCGACGCGCTCGCCGGACTGTTTCCAGCTTACGACGCGGCGCGCGATCAAGCCGGCGATTTGCTTGAAAACGATTTCGCCGGCATCGGTGGAGAGCGTGAAGATATTTTGTTCGTTTTCGAGGGAGGCTTCTTTGCGCATGGCGGCGAGGAATTTTCCGGGCTTATATTCCAGGTTGGTGATGACTCCTCCAGCGGGAGCGCGGTTTACGTGCACGTTCCAGATTGCCAGGAAGATGCTGATGCGCTTGCCGGGCCGGCCAGCGTTTTCTTCATCGGTGACGACCACGACGCGGCCATCAGCGGGAGAAACGACGGCGCCAGGCTCGCTAGGGATGACTCGCTCTGGATCGCGGAAAAAGGAGAAAACAAAGAGCGCCAGGCAGACGCAAACGACCGCGGCGATTGCCCACTCGAGCAAATAGGCCGCAACTCCCAGAATGAGGAGCGGCAATCCGAAGTAGTAGCCCTCTTTGACCATGCTTCTGCGAATATACTCCATCGGGCTCGTCCGGTTCATTAACGCGGCGAGCGAGCACGGCCATTCTACGACATATTTTTCGAGGTCGCGGCCTTATTGCGAATACTGCGCCCGCGCACGTTGGATACGCAGGGCAATCCGCTCCATCTCATCTTTGCAGTAGAGTTTCATCTTTTTAAGCTTGATTTCGTCGAGGAGGTCTTCTGAACTGAGGTAGGGAGCTACGGAGATTCGCCGGAGTTCTGCTTCATATTTCGAGTGCTGCTCGGCCAGACGCTGATACTCGGCGTCTGAATCGAGGAGTATGTCCCGAGGTGCCCGCTGCGCTGTTGCCATGCGTCCTCCTCACGACTGCGCGGATTGAATTGTGAACACTACATGAACGAAAGATAACACTCTCGGAGGCGGCGTCAAGAGGCAAAGATTAGTATTTTGGTTCTAGACTGTGAGTTTCTTAACTAGGAGGAGGGCGGGCTCGTCGGGATTGCGGTAATAGCCTTTGCGCAGGCCGGATTTGGAGAAGCCGTGTGCTTCGTAGAAGGCGATGGCGGCGGTATTTGATTGACGGACTTCGAGATAGACGCTTTGCGCACCTCCCAAGGCGAACTCGGCATGGGCGGCAGCCAGCAACGCGTGGCCGTTTCCCCGGCGCCGCTGATTTGCGGATACGGCTAAATTTAGAATTTCGGCTTGGTCTCCGGTCAGTCTGCCGATTAAGAAGCCACTTAGGTTTCCGTCCGTCTCGGCGACGAGAGCCAGTGAGCCGATTTGCTGCGAGAAATTTAGGTAGCTTTCTTTTGACCAATTCGCAGCTTCGGATGAGTGTTCAGAAATTGCGCGGATTGCTTCGGCGTCTTCGGGGCGAAACTTCCTAACGCTTGCAGCGCCTGGCTTGCGGGTGCTTTCATCTCCCACGGCTTGCCGGGCCTTTCCAGGAAACCTCCGCGTCAGAGCGGCGCACGTACTCCGCGTCGAGGGCGAGGGCATCGGTGAGGCGGCCTTCGAGCGCACGCCGTCGACCGAGTCTTGCGATTGCGGGTGCAAGCAAACTCGTGCTGGCCTGGATGGTTTCGCCTTTATTCGCGCGTTCTGCCCAAATCTTTAACGCGCCGATTCTTTCTGGGTCGAGTGAAACCCAAGACACTGGCTCACCTGCGGCATGTTCCTCGACCCAGTTCACGAAGTCTTCAGGGCCGATCACCATCTCTTGTTCCACCAAACTGAGCCTTTCCCCTTGCGTTTGGTACAAGCCGCCAAAAAGCTGTTCGCGGTGCGCATCGACAAAGGCGGCGATACAACCGTTGCTAGCATGCGACTCGGAAGCCATGGCCTCGAGCCTGGAGATATTTGCGATGGGCTTGCCGTAGGCCTCGCTCCACGCTTTAACCGTGGTCAGGCCGATCCGCACGCCTGTGAAGGAGCCGGGTCCGGTGGCAACGGCGAACACATCGACATCCGTGATGCCGAGACCGGAGGCCGTCAAGGCTTGGTGTGCGCTAGGGAGGACCCATGACGAATAGTCCGACGTGCCTTCGTGCGCGACCGCCTTAAGGAGCTCATCGTCCTTCAAAACTGCCAGGCTTCCGCGGGAATCACAGGTGTCGAGAGCTAGTAGGATCACGGAAGAATTCTAGCGCATAGGCAAGCGGCTGTCAGAGGTTGCGCGTTCTGGACTTGGAAAGGGCGTGCTTGCAACAATTGTTTCAGGGCTGGAATGGCTGCCAGTTTTCGAAAATGAAGGCCATTGGGCGAAATCCAAGGGGAAGGGGCGGGACCCTTAGCAATCCGGATGCCAAATCCGCAGCTAATTTTCGCTAACCTTATGATTCCAGAGGATATATCTTGACTCTTGGAACACATACATTTAAACTCTGTAAGTATCTCAGGGGGCATCTCGATCCATGGACTACAAAATCGGTGACAAGGTCGTATATCCGAACCACGGCGTCGGACTTGTAGAACAGATTAGTTACGGTGTCTTGAATGGTAGAACCGAACGTTACTTCATGATTCGCATCGTTTCCAGCGGCCTGCGCGTCATGGTTCCGCAATCAAACGCAGAAACCGTTGGCCTTCGCTCCGTGATTCGTTCCACGGAATCCAGCAAAGTCCTTGGCTTCCTCGAAAAGGGTAAGCTCAATTCGCATCACGACTGGAAACACCGCTTCAAAGAGAATTCGGAGCGCATGCGCACCGGATCCCTCCTCGAAGTCGCTGTCGTCCTCAAGAGTCTCGTTTCCCTCAGCCGTAACAAGCCCCTCTCCTTCCGCGAAAAGAAAATGCTGGAACGGGCGAAGTATCTTTTGGTCAGCGAAATGGCCACTTCTCGAAACACGACCGCGGAAAGCGCCGAAGCCATCGTGGTGAAGTCTCTTGCGAAGGCTAAGCTGCAGTTCCCCGTGATGACCGAAAAATTTGAATAGCCTACACGCCGCACTTAGGGCGCGTTTTGAATTGCCGGCGGGCAACTTCGGTTGCCCGCTTTTTCATTTTCTCAATTGGTTGTCGGTTTGCTGAGCAGGCCATCTTTGGTCAACGTTGCCGATACGCGGATGTCTCTCAGGTCATCTTGTGGTGCCTAACTTGCCTCGAATCCCTCAATGCCAAGTTTCACCGCAAGCTCCTCGAGATATTTCAAATGGCCTGGATGTCCCCGGTCTCGGATGTGCTCTGCCCTGTGCGCTACCAACAGATCGCGTGCGTCCTTTAGCTGACCGCGAGCCGCAAGTATAATCGCGCAAATGATCCGCCCCCGATTTATGGGGAAGAGCGAGTTTTCAGGGGGTTTGAGCAATTCCTCCTTGAGCGCGTCGCGCGTTTCAAGCCGGGCTAGAAATGGAAAAGCATCCCGTTCGAGGCGTCTCCGCAGTTCGTCAACTAATCTTTCGCTCTCTTCGTCGTCCCCTCGAATTTTCCACCAGATATCAGCGCGCTCGGGCGCTAACATTCCCAGCCTTTCACGAATGCAACAATCGAATTCCGCGATGAACTTGAGCGCTGTTCCACCAAACCTAACCATGTGTACTTCTGGAACGAACACTCCGACATTCATTGTAAATTGTCCGTAATAATTTTCTCGAAGCCGCGGGATATGCACCGTCCCCGGGGGATCAAACCGTCCCATCTGGAAGTTGATTACCTGTGTCAGTCCGTCGAGAGTGCGCCGGTTGAAGGTTCTACCTCGAACGCGAAAATTCCGTTCTTTCATGAGGGGGCTCAATTTTTTCTGTAGCTTAGCCATTCCTTCAGACGCTTCCGATTTGGCCATCAACTTATCCTTGCTCTCTTAGCCGGCCCCTCTCAATTCCCCGAGGGGTCCGCGCCCACTAAGCTTCCTTGGCGCGAAGCCTTTCTACCGGCCGCGGTTAAGCCCACAAGCGTGGGCCAGCACGACGCCGGCATCGCGAAGTAACCGTGCGATCCCGGCTGCAATCTCCACCGCGCCGGGTGTATCGCCGTGGATGCAAATAGTCTGGGCGGCTACAGATACTTCGCTCCCATCGACGGCGGTTACAATTCCTCGCTCGACCATGCTCAAGGCCTGCTTGCCAGCTTCGGCAGGATCGCGGATGAGTGCATCCTCGAATTTGCGCGAGCGAAGCGTTCCGTCGGGCTCGTAGCGCCGGTCGGCAAACGCCTCTGCGGCGATATTAAAGCCGGCCTCTCGAAAGACATCCAGCATTGGCGAACCGGCTAGTCCTACGAGCACGACGTCGCGGCTCCATCGCGCGACGCCTGCGGCGATCGCTTGCGCAAGCTCGCGATTTCGCACCGCCTGATTGTAAAGGGCGCCATGCGGCTTCACGTGAACGACCTCCGCGCCACTAGCCTGCGCAACATCCGCGAGGGCTTTGACCTGCTCAAACACCGAAGCAGCCACGGCCTCTGGCGTCATTTTCAATTCGAGACGCCCAAAGTTTTCCTTGTCCTGGTATCCGGGATGCGCGCCAACTGCTACTCTGTATTTCAGCGCCTGCTCGATGGTCGTACGCATTGTCTTTTCATCGCCGGCGTGGCCGCCGCACGCGATGTTTGCCGAGGTAATCGAGCGCATCAGCGCTTCCTGCGTGCCGTCGGCGATGGCTCCGGGTAGCTCGCCCATGTCGCAATTCAGATCGACGTTTTTCATTAGAAATCTGGTCCTGCGGACCTCCCTCCTTGACTACGCATGCTTGATGGGTTCAAGTGTGGGGTGCTCGAAGGTATAGTCACCAAGCTGAATTTCGTCATGGGCATCTGCTCCAGTCTTCAAATGTTCGCAGAAGATGGATCACAGCCAAATCCCGATGGCGGCTCAGCAGAGGCGACTGCAAGTATAATGCATCTATGTAGGGCTCTACTTCCTCGCAAAGGAACGATTCGTCCATAGACCGTCACGCCTTTGGCGATGAGAAATCGACGGGATCCGTACCTCTCAAACATATCAAAGATGCGCTCAGCGGTGGTTACGGGTGTGGGTTGGGGCGGCGAGAGGGGGGCGGAGTTTGCCGGCGACGAGGAGGTCGAGGGCGCGGAGGCGGCGGGAGAGTTCGTCGGAGGTGATGCGGCGCTCGCGATGGAGCCAGCGGAGAAAGTCAGGAGCGGGGCGGCTTCTCTTCAGGGAATTGCACTCGACACAGCAGGAGACGAGATTGCGATAGGAATTGTCCTCGGTCTCGACACGCGGGACGACGTGGTCGAGGGAACGCATGGAAGGGTTGAGGCGGCGCCGGCAATAAAAACAGAGGCCGCGTTCGCGGCGATGGATGGCTTTGCGAAGGGCGCGGTGCTTCAGGAAATCCAGCTCATCGAAGTCGCTGGAGCGAGTGGGGCTTAGCGGGCGGCGAGCAACCCGGCCGACGCGGGCGGAGCGAATCTCATCGGGGAGGCGCACCTCGACAAAGTGGCCGGTTTTGCTGCGTTCCAGCAGGCGCAAGACACCGCGGGCGATGAGGCGACGAACGGCCCAGCGGACGGGATTGTGCGTGAGACCCGCGCCGCGAGCGAGCCAGGGAATGGAGAAACGGAGGCGGAGCTTGCCTTCGAGGCGGCTGTGACGAAGGAGATGAGAATAGACGACGCGGTCGGTAACAGACAGGCGAAGACGAGGAACAAGGAGGTCCTCGAATTGTTTCCACAGGCGTTCGGCATTGGGCTTGGTTTTCATGGTTGTGATCCAGAAGAGAGTTGACATTCGATAGCTACGAGAAAAGCAAAACACAGGGGGCACGGAGGCCAGCGCACAGAGCGCGCGGAGAGGTCACCGGCAGGGGGTGACCTTTCGCTAACCGCTCAAGTCAGCGGACAGCTAACAGTCGAAAAAAAGTCCAAAAAGAGGCAGCGGACCCGGGCCAAAGACTAGCGGCCACGAGGAAAAAACGAGAGCTGGTGGTCGAAAGCCAAGAGAGAAGGCAAAGGAACATCGAGAGCACAACGGGCCTGGCGTGTAGAAGTCAGAGAAAACAAAGGCAAAACGCCGGTAAGGCGGCCTTTGGGAGACAAGCGGCCATAAGAAGCAGGCACGGTCGGTCCAAAAAAGAAAACGCCCCGACAGAATCGGGGCGCACCTTCTACAGAAATAACAATACCTGAATCTTCAGCTGTTGTCAAGGTTTCTGGCAAACTTCTTTTTATTCGACGATTAACTCTCGGGAATTCAGCAACTTCTGCAGCTCGGCCAAAGACGCCAGAGCTGTGTCAAGGTCCACTCGTTTGAAGCGAACCTCATCGCGAGGTCGAAGCTGGCCGAGACTGCTCAAGTCCGCGGAAATCACATTGGCAATTTTAGGATAGCCGCCGGTCGTCTGTTGCTCGACAAACAAAATAATCGGCAGTCCGGAAGCGGTGATTTGGACGGCTCCGAGGGAAACTCCTTCGGAAGTCATTTCACCGCCGAATGGCGTTGGGATCGCGGGGCCTTCGAGGCGCAAGCCCATGCGGTTCGATTCTTCCGCTACGCGATAACTTGCCGCGTAAAAGCTTTCCTGTGCCTCTGGCGAAAACCAATCGCTCTGGGGACCCGGCGTGACGCGCAAGACTTTCCGCGGAGAAAGTTTCTCCAGCGCGCGGTGCAAGACCTGCCTTCTGCGAAACGTGCGGAAACTTTCGGCCGCCGGTGCGATCTTCAAGATGTCTCCCTTGCGCAGAGCACGGCCTTCGAAACCGCCGAGGCCGCTGAGGAGATGCGTCGACGCGCTATCCAAGAACAGTTTCACGTCAATGCCGCCCCGGACGCACACATAGCACCGCGCTCCGCCGCGCGTCGCGCCCAAGCGGAGGGTCTGCCCGGGCCGCACCTCGAAGGAACTCCACATTTCGATGCGCGCATCGTCCAAGCTGGCTCCAAAGTCCGAGCCGGCGAGAGCGACGACTGCCCCGTCCGGAAATGTCAACGTCCCGCCCATGAGCGTTATTTCCAGCGCCGCCGCGCCCTCGGCATTCCCTACTAAACGGTTTCCAATGCGGAGGGCAATAGGATCCGCTGCGCCCGATGCCGAAACGCCCATTGGCCCAAAGCCCTCGCGACCCAGATCCTGGACCGTTGTCAGCAGGCCCGGAGAGCGCACCTCGATCCACTTCATGCGTTTTCCAATTTTGCGAATTGCTCGCGCGAAATGGGCACAAAACGAACGCAGTCACCGATCGAGAGAAGGCTCATCTCGGCGCGTTCCGGTTGAAACATTTTCGCTGGCGTGCGGCCCAGCAATCTCCAGCCTCCGGGAGTGGAAATCGGATATACGCCGGTCTGGCTGCCCGCAATGCCTACGCTGCCTGCGGGAACGCTTCGGCGCGGGGTTGGCAAGCGTGGCGTTGCAAGCTCGGGCGGCAACTGGCCGAGATAGGCGAAGCCTGGCACGAATCCCAGGAAGTAGACGACATACGTGGCGGAAGCGTGAAGATCGATGATGCGCTCTGGCGTTAGCCGGTGCAATTCAGCAACGTCGTTTAGATCCGGGCCGAACTCGCCGCCATAGCAGACGGGTATTTCGACCCTGCGGGGCTCCGGCAACTTTACTTTCTCCATGCGGTCGAGAAAGCCGCGCAAAATTTGCTCGAGGTCGTCGTGCCGCAGCTTGAGCGGATCAAACTTGATCAGGAGAGAAGAATAGGCGGGATGAAGGTTGCGAATGCCGGCGACGGGCTCCAGCTCGATCATTCGCAGAAGTTTGCGAACCTGCTCATGGCCTTCGATTGTGATTTGAGTTTTTGTCGGCGGAGTGGAAGCTATCGCCACGGCGTCGAGGGCACTTTGCTTCCCTTGCGGCCCGAAATAAATCAGGAGCGATTGGTCGCTGGCAACTTGGAAATGCGCGCCGCCGGTTGCGGACGTGGACATGGGGCAAGAGTATATCCCACGCGCCTAAATACTACGCGCAAGGTATCCCTTCCTCTCGAGTGAAGCGTTTGCACGGAAAGTGTGTTACCTTCCGTTTATACCAAAGCATGTAAGGTGCCTTGTGCATACCAGATATTTGGCGGGCGGTTTCACAGTCTTGCTCACGCTGTCGACTCCAACCTACGGGAGACAAACTTCCGGCGCATCAGCTTCGATCCAGTCGTCAGCCACTTCCAAGCCGTCCACAACAGACTATTCGAAAGAGCCATACGTCTTTGAATTCATTGAGACCGACGTGCGCTATGAACCCGATGGCAAGGGGCAGCGCGATCTGAGCTATCGCGTACGTATCCAATCTGAATCGGCGGTGCACGAGTTTGGACTACTAACCTACGCCTTCGCCTCCCGATTCGAAACTTTGGACGTGGTCTTTGTGCGAGTGCATAAACCGGACGGGACGGTATTGGAAACACCAATCTCCGAGGTTCAGGAAATCGATTCTGCGGTCAGCCGGGAAGCGCCAATGTACACCGATCAACGCGAGAAGCACATCGCCGTCAAGTCGCTCGCTGTGGGAGACACGCTCGAGGCGCACATGCACTGGACCATGACCGAACCTCTGGCACCGGGCCATTTCTGGTATTCCGATTCTTACTTCACAGCAGGCATCTGCTTGCAGGAGACGATCAAGTTCGATCTGCCCGCAGGTCTCCCCGTAAAGCTGCGAAATTCAGATCCTCAACCCAGCGTTCAAGACGCGGGTGGACGCCGCATCTATACGTTTACGCATTCCAA
This sequence comes from Candidatus Acidiferrum sp., assembly GCA_049792735.1. Classification (GTDB taxonomy): domain Bacteria; phylum Acidobacteriota; class Terriglobia; order Acidiferrales; family UBA7541; genus Acidiferrum. The sequence continues at coordinate 131,083 of JBARBE010000195.1, read as the reverse complement.
TCTTAAACACACGGAAGAATCCAAGATTCCCGATTGGGAGAAGAACACCAACGGCGATGCGCTTCCTGATCTTGAGCTTTCCTCGTTCACGTCGTGGGCGGAAGTGGGAGCATGGTACAACTCGCTCCAGCAGCCAAAGATTGAGGTCACTCCCGAAATTCGCGCGAAAGCGGAAGAGCTCACCAAAGGGAAACCCTCAGACGATGAAAAGCTGCATGCCATCTATGATTTTGTTTCGACGCGATTCCGCTATATCGGTGTAGATCTGGGTCTGGCCCGCTACACTCCGCATTCGGCGTCGGACGTATTGGCGAATCGCTATGGAGACTGTAAGGACAAACATACCCTTTTCGCTGCCCTGCTGCAGGCGGTCGGCATTAGCGCCTATCCGGCGCTGATCAGCTCCAGTTTCAAAATTGATCCTGCATTTCCATCTCCAAGCGCTTTTGATCATGTGATCACTGCAGTTCCGCGAGGGGATTCATTTGTGTTCCTCGACACGACGCCGGAAGTCGCGCCGTTCGGGCTGCTGCTTCGCAATTTACGCGATCGACAGGCCCTCGTTATGCCGGGTTCGTCTCCGGCACGGCTGGTCACCACTCCCGCGGATCCTCCTATTCCAAACTATGAGCATGCGAAAATTGAGGCTTCCATAAGCATTAATGGCACGCTCGATGCCAAAATGCGTTTCGAAGATCGTGGAGACAGTGAGGTTCTGTTACGTTTGGCATTCCGCAACACGCCGGAAAACCAATGGCAGGAACTTACGCAGAAGATCGTGGCTGCCTTGGGATTCGGGGGAACAGTCAGCGACGTTTCCGTGGCTCCGCCCGAAGATACTGGGCAGCCCTTCTGGTTCAGCTTTGCCTATCACCGCACGGACTATCCGGAATGGAAAAACCATCGTTTCGTATTGCCATCGCCACCGATTGTCCTGCCAACACTCAACGAGGAACAGAAGCTTTCCAAGAGAGCGCTTCCCTTGGGCCCGATTCAGGATGTGACGTATGACTCACTAGTGAATCTTCCCAAAGGATTGTTTGCCCTGCCTCCACAAGGGGTCGACAAGAAATCTGACTTTGCCGAGTACACTGCAACTTATTCGAATCAGGACGGGGCACTTCATGGCGTGCTCCACTTCAAATCGCTTCTGCGCGAGGTCCCTGGTGCGGAGCGTTCCGCGTACGACAAATTTTCCACGGAGATGAACGACTCAGCCTACAGATACATTCCAGTGGCCGGCGATTTCGTGGCTGCGGGCGGTGCCAAATTACCTGCGTCTGACCTTATGCCAAGCAAGCTGGAGGACTTGATCCCTTATTTCGAACAGCAAGTGTCGGCCGATCCGAATAACACGCAAGCGCTTAGTTCGCTTAGCATAGCGTATTGCAGTGTGGGCCGGGCCAAAGACGCGGTGGCACTCCTCGAAAAAATCGTCGGCGCGAAGCCGGAGATGGCGGACAAGCTTCGTTTGGCGCTCGGAGAGGCTTATCTCGCTCTTCCGGATGAAGACAAGGCGATGGGGGAATTCAAGCCGTATCTGGCGGCAGACCCCACGCCACAACAATTGAACCGAGTAGGGTACGATCTCGCCGATGCCAACGTGAGACTATCGGATGCGCTCGCCTACTCGACGCGTGCCATTTCCTCTCTCGACGCCGACTCAATGAGAATTTCCGCCGACGATCCCAGCCAGTCTGATTTCAGACTCATGCCGGAACTCGCGGCGAATTGGGACACGCTCGGATGGATCTACTTTCGCATGGGGAATTATTCCTCGGCTGAGAAACACCTCGAAGCTGCGTGGGAACTTGATCAAGCGGCCGCCATTGGAGAACACCTGGTTGAAATTTACGAGAAGCTGGGAAAAACGGCCAAGGCCTCCGTGGTCGCCAACATGACGCAAGCTCTCTACAATGCCACTGCTGGTCCACCCCAGGGAAAACTCCATGATGCTCTCGCGGACGAAACTAAGCGTCTCCATCCTCTCCTGAATGCGGCCACCAAGTCCGGATATTTCGGCGTTCATTCTCTTCAAGGTCAGGTCGCCCTGGTTGATATGCGATCGCTGGACGTCGTCGTTCCCAACCCACCGCAGGCAGATTCCGTCAATGCCGTCTTCGCAATTTCCTTTTCCGGGGGAAAAGTCGAGAAGGTCGCGTTTCTGTCTGGGTCTCCGGAGCTCAAGCCCTTCGCAGGCGCTATCGCTTCCGCAAAGTACTTCGAATCCTTGCCGGACGATACTCCTGCACGCATCATTCGTAAAGCGACCTTCAATTGTTCGCGCTATTCGAAACACTGCACGCTGTTTATCGCGACGCCAGAAGAAGCCATGAGGCCCGTGCCAACATTTGTCCCGCTCAAAATCAACGTAATCCCCCATTAGCCGCAACTACGCGAGCGTCAGGCTCGGATCAGCATTGAGCGAGGCATCCGCAAACACGCCAGCGCGGAAGCGCTCGTACGCCGCCGCTGCAATCATCGCCGCGTTGTCTGTCGAAAGCGCCCGGCTAGGAAAGAAAACTTCAATTCCCTTGCTCTTGGCGCGCTCTTCAAACGTCGCTCGCAACTGGCTGTTCGCCGCTACGCCTCCCGACACGAGGACGCTGCCCACGCCCAGTTCTTCCGCGGCCATCATGGTGCGCTCGACCAAATCGCGAACGACAGCATTTTGGAACTCGCGCACCAAGCCCAGGGTTTGCGGCGAACACAGAGGTAACAACTGCTCGAATTTTCGTTCGCCGCGCTGCAAGGCATCTTCACGCGATTGAATTTCAGCAGAATATTCCGGATGCTCTCGCACATGATAGAGCACGGCCGTTTTCAGACCGCTGAAGCTGAAATCGAGAGGATTGCTACGCGTTTTCGTGGGACCGAATTTCACTGGCGAGGGCGAGCCATTTGCGGCCGCCGCCAATCGATCCAGGATCGGCCCTCCGGGATATCCAAGACCGAGCAATTTCGCAACTTTGTCGTAAGCTTCGCCGGCTGCATCGTCGCGCGTCTGGCTGATTTTTCGGTAACGCAAAATCCCAGACAAATCCTGCGCGTTTGGACCATCTGGAGTCACCTCGTACAAAACCGTGTGACCGCCCGAAACGATCAGGCAAACGGCGGGCAATTGCGGCGCACGACCCGTCTTGTGCGCCTCTAGAAAAACGGCGTGCACATGGCCGGCCAGATGATTTACGGGTATGAGAGGCTTTCCGAGCGCTTCCGCCAGCGTCTTTCCATAGGTAATTCCCACTAGCAGGGCACCCACAAGCCCGGGCCCTTGCGTCACGCCGATCGCATCTAGCTCGCCAAGCTTCATTCCCGCTTGCGCAAGCGCCTCGCGCACGACTGGGACGATTTGGCGCAAGTGCTCGCGCGAGGCCAGCTCCGGCACCACGCCGCCATATTTTCTGTGAATATCGATCTGTGAAGCGACTATGCTGGACAAAATTTCGCGGCCGTCGGCAACGACCGCCGCCGCTGTTTCATCGCAAGAAGATTCAATTCCCAGAATTCGCGTCATGTTCGGATTCTCGCTGGCCAAAGCTACAGCTTCAAGGTCTTCAGGTATTCGCGGAAGGGAGCGCCCAGCTCCTCGTTTTGCAACGCGATCTCAACGGTCGCTTTCAGGAATCCAAGTTTGTCGCCGGCGTCGTAGGAAACCCCTTCATAGATATACGCCCAGAGGCCATCTTCGTGGGCCAGCAGGCGGAGTGCGTCGGTCAACTGGATTTCGTTTCCCGCGCCGGGCTTGGTGCGCTTCAAACAGTCGAAGATTTGAGGCGGCAAAACGTAACGGCCGGTGATGGCCAGATTCGACGGGGCATTTTCTGGTTTCGGTTTCTCGACCAGGTCGCGAATTCGCAACAGGCGCGCGCCAAAGGGCGGCTGCGGCGCGGGTTCGCCGTCGACGATGCCATAAAGGTGCGTTTTTTCCCTGGGGACTTCTTCCACGGCAATCGCACCCACGCCCGTCGCGGCGTAAACGTCGATCAGTTGTTTTGTGGCGGGATTTTTTCCGGGAATCAGCACGTCTCCCAGCAAGACGGCGAACGGTTCGTCACCGACGAGATCCTCAGCTACCAACACGGCATGTCCCAGCCCCAGCGGCTCCTTTTGGCGCGTGTAACTTACCTGGACCATGTCGCTGATTCGCCGCACCATTGCGGCCTGATCCTTCTTCCCTTTTTCCTCGAGAAAGCGCTCGAGGGTCGGGGCGTGATCGAAGTGATCTTCGATGGAGTTTTTTCCTTTGCCGGTGACGATGATGATGTGTTCGATTCCGGAGGCAACGCATTCTTCGACCACGTACTGAATCTGGGGCTTGTCCACTACTGTCAGCATTTCTTTTGGCTGCGCCTTGGTGGCCGGCAAAAAGCGTGTGCCGAGCCCGGCAGCGGGGAGAACCGCCTTGCGAACTCTGCGTCTTGCGCCTGTTGATTGTGAACTGTCAGCCATCTGTTTTTCTCTCGCGCCTATTTCTTCTTCGTGCTTCTCTTTTCTTTCGGGGAAGTTTCTTTGGACGCCGTCTCTTTACTCGCTGAATCCTTGGCGGCGGCCTCGGTGCTACTGCCGTCTTTGGCTGCGCCATCTTTACCACCGGACTCTTTGCCGCTGGACTCTTTGCTGTCGCTCGCCGGTTTGCTTTCTTTGCTTCCGCCCTCCGGTGATTTTCCGGCATAGTCCGTGACGTACCACCCCGACCCTTTGAATTTAATCGCGGGCGCGGTGACAACCGACTCCACTTTGCCGCCGCAGTGCGGACATTTTTTCAGATGGGGACCTGCGACGGGCTCGATTTTCTCCGTGTGGCGGCCGCACTTCAGGCATTTGTACTCGTACAGTGGCACAGCTACTCCCTCCGCTTCAGTTCCAAACGAAAAAGTATAGCATGCGTAACAAAATGTCTCCGCAGCGCATGCTAGACTCAAGGGCATGAATGGCGCCGCCACGGCTGACACGAATGCCGCCCTGGGATGCTTGTACCTTGTCGGCACGCCTATTGGCAATCTCGAAGATATGACGTTGCGCGCTTTGCGCATACTGAAGGAAGTCGACCAGATTGCGTGCGAAGACACGCGGCACACGCAGAAGCTTCTCAATCACTACGAAATTCGCAAGCCGCTGGTCAGCTATCATGAGCACAACGAATTAACGCGAGCGCCAGAGCTGCTCATTTCTCTTGAACAAGGTGCAAAAATCGCGCTCGTTAGCGATGCCGGGATGCCACTGGTCTCTGATCCGGGGCATCGGCTGGTTACGCTCTGTTTGCGCCATCATGTTCCTGTCGTGCCTATTCCGGGACCGTCAGCGCTTCTTGCTTCGTTGGCCGCGAGTGGCTTGCCGAACGAAGAGTTTCTTTTTGTGGGTTTTCTTCCGGCCCGCACCGGTGAACGGCGGCGTGCCCTGGAGCGCCTGCGCATCGAAGATCGCACCATCATTCTTTATGAAGCTCCGCACCGCATCACTGAATGCGTTGCCGACGCCCGCGAAGTTCTGGGCAACCGGGCCGCATGTATCGCCCGCGAAGTTACCAAGCTCCATGAAGAATTTCGGCGCGGCAAACTTTCCGAACTTTTCGCCTCGCTCGAAGAACGCCCCGCCAAAGGCGAAATCACGCTGCTCATCGGTCCCGAGGATCCGGCGGACGCGCGCACTCCCGCGAACTCCATGCAAAGTCTGGCGGAGCGCGTCGAAGAACTCATCCATCAAGCCAAGCTCGACCGGAAAGAAGCCCTCAAGCTCGCCGCCAAAGAACGCGGCCTAACCCGCCGCGAAGCCTACGACAAAATGGTAGGCGCCCGCGAACCTGGAAATCGGGATTCATAACCCGTCATTCGCATCCTGCGCCGATAAAGACTTGGGCCTGATCCACGTCTCCGGATGCACTACACAGGGACAAATGCCTCCATGCTGCGTTGACGGCACTTCAAGCTGCGAGCGTCCGCCTGTATCTCAGGCAAGAGTCCAAGAAAGATTCACCCTCGCGTCAGGCCCGGAGTTACGGCAAAACGCCCTGTGTCCCAGGATGCCGAGGGCGGTGACCTCCGTCACTTACCTTCGCCTAGCCAAGACGGTAATTCTTTCTTCGATGGATGTCTCAGAGCCGAAGGAGGTCTTATGCGGCCATATCGGGATATCGCAACTCTGGCGGGTGCACAAATTATCTGTTTCGTTGTGCTCACGCATCTGGAGCCAAACTTTTTCTTGCTTCATCTCTATCAATCGATTCTCTATATCGCCATTTTGGTGATGCTGACTTATATGGAGGATCGCTGGGCTTATATGATCGGAATGCTGGCGTCGGTCGTATGGCTGGGGATGGCCTATGCAACGGGGATGCTGGGGAGTTCCCTGCGGCAACTCGTTGGGCCAAGCGCAGGCGGGGTGGTGGAGACTCCCGTCTGGATTGTAACGCTGCTCACGGCGCTGATCGCGGTCTTGATGATCGTGCTCTGCGGCAGGCATTGGAAGAGGGAATACTCGGGGCTCGGGAAAACACGTAGGACATTGCTGGTTAGTTCAGGAATCGTCGCGGTGTACTACGGAATCCTGATTGCGTGGTTCTGGAACATGTTCCCGAAGGCTTGAGCGAAGAATAAGCTCTAAAACGGGACGCGAGGGAAGAGTATCGCCCGCGAGGCACGACCCAGAGGTCAGTCACAACTTTGGCTGGCTGCTTTGGCGGCGCGACCGGGAAAAGACTTCCCGGCAAATTCCCAATTTTAATTCTTGAGCGTCGAATGGAAGGCCGCGCCATCGAGGAGTGGTTGGAGGCTTTGCAAAACTTGAGGGAGGTCGGCGGCTAGCGTGGTAACTGTCAAAACGCCAACCGATAGGCCGCTGCGCGAATAAATGCGGCGGTAGACGAGTTCCTTGCCGTCCTTTGTTGAGTGGCGAACGTCGACAGCCAAGCTTTCTTCGGCGCCTGCGATTCGAGGCGGCATGGTCGGCTCGATCTTGGGATCGCGCAGGTAGCCTCGGAGCATGCTAATCTGCGACTCGACAAACTGCTGGAGCGAGATTCCACCGAGACCTTCTTCGCTGGCAGCGACGCTGCTGGGAAATTCACCCTGAGCATTGCGCTGCAGACCGAATTCTTGCTGGACCTGCCAATTCTCTGGTAGAGCAGCAAACGACCAGCCCATGACGGAGAATGCCGGAGTGGGTAGCTTAGAGACGTCGCGTAGATCTGGGGGAACGCCGGGTTTCGCAGCGGCTGCAGGAGACACGCTGGGCGAAGCGCTTCTTTCAGCCGCGCTTGGCGAGACGGAGTTTGCGAGGGCTCCGCGGTTCACGGCAGGCGCTGGAGGGTGAGGCTCGGCGACGGGGGGGCGCGCGGATAGCGGCGGCTGCGTTGTGGGCTGTAAGGAAACGGGGCTGACAGATGCCGGCTCGGCTTGTCCTGCCATCCGAGCCGACGGAGGCATGACCGGAGGCGACGAGAGAATTTCGCGGGGCTTTTGTGGCTCCTGGCGCTGAGGCTGAGGTTCGGCGCAGGCAGCAAGTTTCGCGTCGGGAACAATTTTCACGGAAAAAGCTGTTTGGCCGCCTTTGATTTCGTCGCCGTTGGCGAGCATGGCGTCCTTGATGCGCGCGCCATTCAAAAATGTGCCATTGCTGCTCTTTTGGTCGATGACCCGGCAGCCTTGCGGCCCGCACTCGACGGCAAAGTGCACTCCGGACATGAACGTGTCGTGCGAGAACGCGAGCTGCGCTCGGCCCAATGCCCGTCCGATGGTGACGCTCTCGCCGGTTTTCAAGCCGACGATCATTCCCGCCATCGGTCCTGCTTTGACTTCGAGAATGGCTCCCATCAGTGCCTTGTTTTCCGTTTCTCGGATAATTCTCGGACTCGGCGAACTCGCTCGCCATGCCCGAGGCGAATGCGACTTCGCCGCTTGGTCAGTTTGCCTAAAGGAATCTGCTTAAACTTGCCGTCCGATGACCAAAGTACATTCGGCGTCCAATCATAATCGAACGTCCGCAAGTCCGAAATGAAAAGTAGCTTTGCGTTGACGAGAAGGTCGCCAAACCGAAATCTTACTTCGCCGGAGAGAAGGAGATAAAGGCGATCGCGAAATCGTACACAGGACGGACCGACGCGAAATCTTTTTCGAGCGCGGTGAGCGTGAGGACGCCGATGATCGAACCGGTGCGGGCGTACACACGACGCATGCAGACCGACGGACCATCCTTAATGCTGAAATGAACGTCGATCGCGGATGTCTCTTCGGAACCGGAGACAGTTGGCGTCGCCGCTGTTCCGATATTCGGCTGATACACATTCTCGCGGAACATCTTGGACTGTTCGTCCACGTATTTTGCGAGTGTGATGCCTGGGCCCAGAGGCTCTTCCATCGCCGCGATGCTCGCAGGGAAAACGTCTTTGACGACTTGTTGAATGCCAAGACCTTCCTGGATGTGCCATCGCTCGGGAATCTTGTGAAACGCCCAGCCACCGATGACCAGTGCGGGCGGCAGACTGGGATCCCGCGGAGGAGCGAGCGGCGCGGGGGGTTGGCTCGGAAGCGGTACTGAGCCGGGCCGCGCAGGTGTCGTGCTTGTGGCTGCGGGCAGGGTTGCCGGAGATGAAATGGACGTGTTATTCGCGGGAGCATGGGGTTGTCGTGGGACCGCAACGGAATCAGGGACAGCCGCGCGTGGGCCGGAGGAAGGCGTGGAGGCAAGAGCGTCAGGAGCGATGCCGACAACGAAAACGGTTTGTCCGGACTTGATTTCGTCCCCATTGGCAAGGAGCATGGCTTCGCGAATTCTAGCGCCGTTCAGGTATGTGCCGTTGGTGCTTTTCTTATCGACGAGGCGGCAGCCGTCCAAGCCATACTCGACAGCAAAGTGCAGGCCCGACATAAGATTGTCGTGCGGCACAGCAAACTGCGCGCGCTCCGAGGCCCGGCCGATGACAACAGACTCGCCTCTCGCCAGCGAAATCGTTTTCCCAGCGAGCGGCCCCGCCTTAATTTGTAGAAGGATGGCGATGCGGAGCCCCCCAGAGTTTCAGACAATAACTTCTAGCAACGGAAGACGGTGACACGGCAAACGGCGGTGGAACAACCTCTCGAATGTCATGAAAAAATGGACTGCAGAAAATGCATCATCCATAAGGAAAGACAAAAGTGCCATCCGGCGCTGCGGGCGAAGAATCGATGTCAAGAATTTTCCTGGCGTCTCCGGACACCGACCACTTTTCAACGCCGCCCTTGTCATTGAAATAATAGAAACCAAGTTTCCAGTGCTGGCCCTCCCTCAAGAGCACGGGATTTTGGCAATATTTGTGAAAAAGCGCGGGTCCGCCTGTAGGATCGCGCGTGGTCCACATTTTCAAGGAACGCTGCTGAGCGTCCCAAAAGGAGGGAGAAGCGACGAATCCGCCAGGACCGAGTGTAAAGGCGCGAATCGCGGAGGAAAGCTTCTCGGGACTCAGCGAATCCGGAAGCTGGATGTTTTCCGATTCCAACAGGCCATTCAGCGGCCCGATAGCTTTTGCGCTTGCAAACGGCGTTGCAACTCCTTTCTGCGAGACGACGATAAGTATTTTTACGTGCTTGATGTTTTTGACGAGAAAGATGGAGTGCTTATGGAGCCAGGGATAAAGGGCGGAGAGGCTCTGCGCAAAGGTATCCTTCGGTTCGCAATGCCAAAAGGCAGCGGCAGCACGTTTGGCGATTTCTTCGTGAGAGTTCGTGGTTGCTTCGGATGACACGGCGCTGTTGGACACTCCTATCTCAAGGATTTGTGGTAACAGCCCAGCCACTATAGCCGCGGTCTTTGAATTCCTTATCGGACATCTCGCTGTTATTGCCCCCGCCCTTACCATCAGCGTCAGCCGGTGGCCAAGGGTCACGAACATCGAGGGACTTGGAGCCATCCTTGTTGGTAGCAACGCCATCGACGACCATAAAATGACCGCCGCCGCCTGGGTTGTTAAAATGAACGATCGCGGGGTGGCCGCCAGCAGTCGCTTTTTGAAGCTCGTCGAGAGACATCTGCTTTGGATCGGAGGCATTTTTGACTCCATTCAAATGCAAGAGATCCGTCAGGTTGCTCATGTCCGTTCCGTTCACCGGATCGTAGGCACCCGGAAATGCCTGGGATTCCTGCTGGAGAGCCTTTTCCGGAACCTTGATGCCCGTCACGGTAACGACGACCATTCGTGTGGTGGCCATGCCGCAGGACATTGAAGTTTCCTGGCCGAGAAGCGGGACGGCACCGGGCGTGCCGGGGGTTCCGGAATCACCAATCATCACTGTAAAACAGCCGAGGACGATTACTCCCCCATGAGCCGTTTGGTCGGTGACCCGGGCGGCGGGCAAAAAAGTAATAAGCACAGTGGGCGAGCCTTTGACAATGACGTCAGGAGGGCCAACGCAGACGGCCATATCGGTGACGCGAGCCGCGGGGAGAAAGCCAATTTGTACAGTTGGGCAGCAAGGAGGAAGGATAGGACCGCCGACATGAGGCACGAGGACCGTCACTAGTGGACATACGTGCATGTCGGTCATGCGAGCAGCCGGAGGCATGGTTCATTTACTCCCAGGCGAAACTAGTGGAAAGACGGTCATGAGTTTTTTACCCCGCCATGCTTTTCGTCGGGTTCGTCAGGATCATCCGGAGGAATGGGGGCGGTAACGCTGGGAGTACCGCCGCTATTGATCATAACCATGGTGCCCATGATGGTCACGCCGGAGGCGTCGATTTTGATAAAACCTCCCGGGCCATTGATGGAAATAAACTGGTCGACATTGAAGGAAAGTTTGTCGAAATGAAGGACACCGCCCCCGCCTACGTCTATGCAAAAGGGACCCTCGGTTTTCTGAAAGTAGCCGCTTTTATTGTGAATCGAGGTGTCTTTGTCGGTGAGGAGACGATAGAAACCCTCGACGTGAAGGTTGTCATTCTGCTTGATATGCGTTTTACGGTCGTTGCCGATGGTGGTAAGGCGGTCGTGACCCACGTACTCGCGGGAGTCGGCTTCGACGCTTTCGGTCATGCTGCGTTCGGCGTGAATTCGGAGAAGTTCGCTCCCCTTTTTGTCTTCGAAGATGATGGAGTTGAACGTGGACGACGAACCCTTCGGGGTGCTGCGAGTCATGACGCCGCTGCGGGTTTGATTGTCAGGGAGTTTGTAGGGGGGCATGTTTTTGTCGTTGTACACGCGGCCCGTGATGATGGGCTGGTCGGGGTCACCTTCGAGGAAGTCGACGATTACTTCCTGGCCGATGCGAGGAAGAAAGATGCTGCCCCAGTTGGTTCCGGCCCAAGGCTGCGACACGCGAATGAAACAGGAGCGCTCTTCATCGGGGATGTCCTTTTTCTTTCGTTGTGTTTCGCGATCCCAGTGGAACTGGATTTTGACGCGGCCATACTTGTCCGTATAAATTTCCTCGCCTTTGGGACCGACGACGATAGCGGTCTGAGAGCCCTGCATCAGTGGCTTCGGAGTTGTCCGGGGCGGAGTGAAAGGCACTTTGACCGGAATGGAGGTAAAGGAGTTGGAGTATGTCGAGGAGCCGTTTCCGCCGCCAGAGAAAAACTCGGATTCGAAGCCGCTATGGGAAACGGAAGTTAAGAGATAAGTTCCGTTCTGATCGGCGCGAGGATGGTTCTTCAAATCGAAGCGCAGCCCTGGAGCGAGTGAGCGGCAGACACCATCGCCGTTAACGACGAGGTGAGGCAGTTCCTCGGCATCCATATAGACGTCGGCAAGAGTACTGCCTTCGTCGTGAGTGTCATATTCACCCGGATAGTCATAGACTTCCCAGCGGGTGTCGCCACCGTGTTTCGCTTCAGAGGAGACCTTCAACAGTGTGCTGGAAGAATCCTCGAAATTGAAATCGTTGAGAGTGTATTTGCCGGAACGGACTTCGACTTGGGTTTGCCAGGAGGTGATTTCATCGTTCAAATGTTTTGAACCCGCAAACCCGGAGGGAACGAAGGGGACAGCGTCGTTCTGGCAGGGGTCGATCTTGGACTTGGCGTCGGCAATGACCATCTTGTGCTGGCCCTTTTCATGGGTGAAGTAAAAGAAAATGCCTTCCTGCTCGAGGAGGCGCATAACGAAGTTTGCGGAGCTTTCGCGATATTGAACGCAGTAGTCCCACTTGCGGTAGTCGGAACTTTTCACGCGCATGTCCAAGTAGCCGCTCTGTCCCATACGGTCGAAAACATCGAAAACGATATCGGGGACAGTGGCGTCCTGAAAAATGCGGCAATCATATTGACGAGTGAGAAACCAGAACCAGGGAACGAGCTCGGCTTGATAAATGGCAACTTTTGCTCCGGGGAGCTGAGAGAAACGACTGATGTATCCGTTCCAGAAACGCTGAGAAGTGCCGTCTGCGAGGTTAACGCCGATGGTGACCTTCTTCCCGAGGATGTCGTCGAAATTGATGTTCTGGTCGAGCGAAAGGAAGTCCAACTGAAATTTGAAGATCTTGGAGATGGTCTCTTCGCCGGAGAAGGAGCGCAGGAACAGCTTGTCGGACCCCAAAGGCTGATCGATGAATAGCCAAGTATTTTTGAATTGATCTGCAGCCATTGTTCGAGTCCTCCAATCCCTTTTCGGGGCCTAGAAAGGAAAATGCATTACATCGGGTCAAAAATTGCGCAGCTTGGGGTTGCCGTAGTAACACCGCGCAAAGGCACGAACTTGCTTTTTGTTGATTGTGGAACGGATTAGTCCGCCCTGACTATTTGGAAAGAACATGATATTCATCGTGTCGCTCAGATCGATGCCATCGTGATCGTCGTTCCAGTGCCGCAGAAGCGCACCGTGCCCCATTTCGTGTAGAAGTGTGACGGCATCGCTGACACTGGCCCTCGCGTCCAGGAGTGTATATGGCAGCCAGGTTGCGCCATTGACCGTCTTGCGGCCGTCGCCTGCTGCGCTTGAAAAATCGACGAGGGTGCGGCCGGTCACCGCTGAATCAGCCTTGGGATTCTGTTCGATATTCACCATGATGACGGGGAGGCGGACGGGGTTCGCGCGATCATCGAAAGCTTCGGCAGCTTTCTGGCGGATCGTGGTGGCTTCAGCATCCTCGAAATCCGTATCTCCCGTCTGGCTGACTTTGTAGGTGCCGTCAAAGTCTATCACCGTGGGGTTGCCATCCGCAGGGTAGACGTCCAGCGTGAAACCATACTTCTGGAGAAGTTCTCTTGTCTTGCTGATCAAGGCAGGCAGTTGCCCTTGTGTCGCCGATTTCGCGCGGAAAATGCTGATCGAGAGCGTGACGGAGGCCGGGACGCGAAAGGTGGTGATGGATTGATCTTGATGCGGCGGATGCCAGCCCGGTGGCGCATTGAAAATGCGCGGGGGTGTTCGTCCAGACGAAGATTGCGTCACCCGTGGCGGGGGCATCCCTCTTCATGCTCCTTTGCGCGGCGCGTCAACCGACAAGCGCTCTTGAAAACAAACGGACATTACGAATAGCAGAACGCACCGCTCTCAGCAACGGAGACGTGGATCGCGGAGGGCTTTTGGCGTTCGGCCATGCGGCTCAGGAGATAGCGCGAGACATCCGGAAGCATGGAGTTGGTTAGGATGTTGTCGACGTTGCGGGCGCCGGACTCGACTTCGGTGCAGCGCTTGGCGACTTCGGCGACTACGGCGGGATCGTAGGTTAGCTCGATTTTGTGGTTTTCGCGGATGCGGCGTTGGATTTTGGCTAGTTTCAGCGTGACGATTTGCTTCATCGCTTCGTCGCGCAGGGGGAAATATGGGACGGTTACCAGGCGGCCCATGAAAGCGGGCTTGAAGATTTTGTTGAGCTCAGGCTTTAGCGCTTTGGCAAGGCCTTCGGCGCTGGGGGTGGTTTCGGGATCGGCGGTGAGTTTCATAAGCAGGTCGGTGCAAGCGTTGGAAGTGAGAATGATGATGGTGTTTTTGAAGTCGATCTCGCGGCCTTCGCCGTCTTCCATGTTGCCCTTGTCGAAGACCTGATAGAAGAGTTCGAGAACGTCGGGGTGCGCTTTTTCGCATTCATCGAGAAGGACGACAGAGTATGGACGGCGCCGAACGGCTTCGGTAAGGACACCGCCTTCGCCGTAGCCGACATAGCCTGGAGGTGCGCCTTTGAGGCTCGAAACAGTGTGCGCTTCCTGAAATTCGGACATGTTGATGGTGATGAGATTGCGCTCGCCGCCGTAGAGGAAATCGGCAAGGGCGAGCGCAGTTTCGGTTTTGCCCACGCCGCTGGGACCGACAAGCATGAAGACGCCGACGGGCTTGACAGGATCGTCCATGCCGGCGCGGTTCGTGGAAATGCGCTGGGCGATGGCTTCGAGCGCGTGATTTTGGCCGATGACGCGCACGGCCATCAGATCTTTGAGATTGAGGACGGTGTTGATTTCGTCTTGCTGCATCTTGCCGACGGGGATGCCTGTCCATGCGGAGATGACTTCGCCAACGATTTGCGTATCGACGCAAACGCGCATGAGCGGGGCATCGCCTTGCAGCGCTTCGAGTTCGGTATTTAGTTTTTCGAGTTCGACACGGAGTGATGCCACGTCCGTGGCGGGCTTGGCGGCGGTTCCAGCCGCAGCGGAGATGGCTGCAGGAGCAGCGGCAGAGGGGGCAGGCGGTCCCGAGGGCGGAGCAGCGGCGGCTTCGAGTTGCGTGCGGATCTCGCGAATGCGGGAAACGAGCGAGAATTCTTTATCGCGGCGTTCTTCGAGTGTCTTGAGGCGCGCGGCGACTTCTGTTTTTTGTTTGGCGATATTGGCGAGGCGCTCGGAATGGTCGACGCCGACCGCGACTTCCCGCTCGAGAACTCGCTGCTGGACTTCGAGATCGTCAACCTGGCGCAAGGCGTCTTCGATCATGGGAGGCGTGGCGTTCTGGCCGAGCGAGAGGCGCGCGCACGCGGTGTCCATGACGCTGACCGCCTTGTCGGGAAGCTGGCGGCCGGCGAGATAGCGATGAGAGAACTTGGTGGCGGCGCGGACGGCTTCGTCGAGAATGCGGACGTTGTGGTGGTTCTCAAGAGAGCTGACGATGCCGCGCAGCATGACCATACATTGCTCTTCCGTTGGCTCTTCGACTTTAACAACCTGGAAGCGGCGAGCCAGCGCGGCATCTTTTTCAAAGAATTTTTTATATTCGGACCATGTCGTGGCTGCGATGGTGCGCAGTTCGCCGCGAGCCAGCGCGGGCTTGAGAAGATTGGCGGCGTCGCCCTGACCTGCGGGACCTCCGGCGCCGATCATAGTATGGGCCTCATCAATAAATAAAATGATGGGAGACGGCGAAGATTTGACCTCTTCAATCAAGCCTTTGAGGCGATTTTCGAATTCGCCTTTGACGCCGGCGCCAGCTTGCAAGAGCGCGAGATCAAGCGAGCGGATGGTGACGTTTTTTAGAGGCGGCGGAACATCTCCGGCCGCGACGCGCAGGGCAAAGCCCTCGACCACCGCCGTTTTACCCACGCCTGCTTCGCCGGTGAGGATGGGATTGTTCTGGCGGCGTCGCGTAAGAATGTCGATGATTTGGCGAATTTCGTGATCGCGGCCAAGAACGGCGTCAATTTTTCCGGCTTTGGCATTGGCAGTGAGATCGATGGTGAACTGATTGAGATTTTGCTGTTTGCCGGCGGCGGAAATGCCAGCCGCGCCTTGCGGTAAGTCTTCCACTCCGATCGGTACAGCCTGCGCGGTTTCCTGATCTTCGGGAGAGCCAGCGACGATATTCCAGAAATCGTTATGAAGAGATTCGGCGCTGATTTTTTGAAATTCGCGCGTGACTTCGCGCATGAGGCGCGAAAGATCGCCGGAACTGGCAATAGCAAGAATGCAAAAGCCGGTGCGAACTTGCGCGGAGCCAAAATCGAGCGAGCCGATGTTCCACGCGCCGGAAAGCATGTCCGTGAGCGACGGGCTGAAAGAAGGAGTGCGAGCGTTACCGGACTTTAGCTTGTCGAGACTACGCGTGAGATCGCCGGCGAGGCGGGATTTATCGACGCCAAATTGTTTGAGGATGCGGGGAAAATCGCTGTCGGTGACGTCGAGAAGCTTCAGAAGAAAATGCTCCAACTCGATGTCGTAGTGCGTGCGGGCAAGACAAAAACCGGCTGCAGCCTCAAGAGCGTTCCGGGTGGTGTCGTTGAGCTTGCCGATGAGACCTTTCAGATTTGTCGTCATGACGACCTCGCTTCGCTAAACGTTGAAAATGGTTTCTTCGGGATGGCGATCCATGGGCTTCGATTTCATCCAGGTGACCCAGCCAAGTTTTGGAGCGGCCTCGCCTTCCGCGCCAAGCTGGCACCGCGGTACTTCTTCGCGCTCGAGAATAAGTTGCACTTCGAAATCGATCTCCTCATTGGTCCAAAAACGCAAAAGGGCGCGAAGTGGCTCGTAAGCAGTGCCGTTGGGAAGGAAATCGAGATAGTCATCGAGCGAAAGAGGGCCGATACGGATACGCGCGCGAGCTTGCTGGTTCCAGACTTCGTCGCCAACGACGGCGCCCAAACCCAACTGTTCGGAAGGAGTGGAACGTTCACCAATGCAGCATTCGGTCGAGTCGTCCAGACGGAACCAGCCGCCGACGAGTTGAATGACTTCAACGGGAACCTCGAAATAATCGTTCAGGAGAAGCTCGAGAGCGTGCGCGGAATGCGGGCGCTGACCGAGGATTCCAGAGAAAAAGAGAAATGCATCATCGGGAACGGAGAGGCGCTCCTGCAAACCTGCAGTGCCCAGGCCGATCAAATCGAGCAGATGATGGGAGAAGCGATCGCGTTCGCCGCGTTCGTAGGAAACTGCAAAACGGTATTTTTCCCAAGCTTGATAGAAGAACGAAAGCAGGCGGTGATGGAAAAGGTCGAGAAAATCGCGCAGAGTTTTGTCGCCAGAGCGGAGCCGCGCAAGGAGGAGAGTCGTGTAGAAATGCGGCAGTGGCCCTTGAGGACCCGTGGTTCCCATGAAATTCACGGCGAGGGATGGAGGCTTACCCTCGGGCCAATCGATGGATTGAATTTCGCTGGCCGGGAAAGCGAGGGAGGGATGAGCGCCAAGGCGAGCGACTTCCTCGGACGGATTCACGAAGCGGCCGAGAGGCTTGCGGTCTGGAGCGAGCCGCTCGAGCAGGCGAATCGCCTGAAAAAATTCGAAGCGATAAGGTTCGTTGCGCAGCTGCTCTTCGACTTCCGAAAGATCTACAGGAGAATCACTTCCCCCGCCCGGGGTGGCCATTGACGCAGTACCTCCTTTCTTTGCTGGGTACGCACGGCAAGCTGGCTGAAGCTGTTCAGCGAAGCGTAGTGACCCAGAAAGTATTCGAGCACGCTGGCGAAAAGATACACGCCGCCTCCGACAAACTGTTCCTCGTCGAATTCCATTTCGACGCGATGGCCACGGACGAAACCGATGCCGTTCTCGGAAATGACGCGCGCAAAGTGGCGCGTGCTGGACAAATGCATCAATCCCGAGACTTGGCGTTCGTTGTAGCCGGATTCTCCGAACGTATAGAGGCGAAGAATTTCCTGGAGCGAATCCTTCCCTTCCTCGACGATAGAAAGATAGTTGAGCGAAAGATGAGAGATGAGGCGCCACAGCATGCCTTTGCCGGTAGGTGGCCGGATGGATGCTGATGGCTTGCGCAAAGCGACGATGCGCTTAATTGAGGACACGCCTTCGAGCTCGAAATCGCCGCGCTCGTTGCCCATTGGAAGACGGTGCGGCAAATCACGATTCGAACACGTACAGTGAATCGTAGCGGTATCCGTTTCGGGGTGGAGCGGGCGCCCGCTGAGATCCAGGAACGAAATGTAAACTTCGGTGCCCTCGTCGTCGCGCCGCGTGGAAGCCTGGCGGCGCGAATGCCAGAATCCTTTCGGCCGCTCCCGGTGGCGGGAAGTGGTGTGCCTGAAGCGGTAGAAGGGCTCGAATTTCAAAACTTCGTGTGTTTGGGGATCGGGGGAGATGACTTCCTCGATCGAGAAAATTTCCATGGCGCGGCGGCGACGCACATCGGGGGTGATCAGATACTCGGTGTGAGTCTGATCGAGACGGATAGGCTCAGCAGTATGCGGAAAAAGATTGACGGCAGGCGAGCAGCCTAGGCGCAGGGTTTCTTCGGAAACGTTGAGCTCGAGAGTTTGCTGGCGCTCGGGGCGTTCGAAGCGTGAAATTAAGAGAACGATCTCGATACGCGGGCCGAAACCGGAAGTGCGGAGATTTTCGAGGCCGTTCAGATCGAGAAAAAAGAACTTTTCTGGGAAATGAAAATACTCTTGTAAAACTCTATAACCCGAAAAGGAGCGGCGAGGATAGGGCAAAAGCGCCTCGGCATCGGTGAAGCCGGCGGGCTGGAGAATACTAGACGGCAGAGAGATGGGATGCTTGCGAGTATTCGGGGCGCGGTCGCGCAACAAGACATGTGTGCAATTGTTGCAGAGCAGTTCGTAGAGCGTGTGAATGAGACTGCTCTCCCCGTTGAGGTAGAAACGGAGAGAGCTCAATTCCAGTTTGTCGAAAGTGACGTCTGGAAAACATTCGAGCTCGAGACGCAGAGCGGCAACAGCATCCTGAGATTTAACGGCCGGACGCAGGCGATCGGGAGTTACCCACTGGGCGGCGGCGATTTTCAACGGCCAGAGAGTGGTGTCGTAGCAGGTCTTGAATTTGCAGGGATAGCCGTCGACGGGCTGAGAATAAAGCATCGAGCCGCGCGGGATGGGGAGGCCCGTGCTGAGTTTTCCCTGCTCAGGGTCGAGATGAAATTGCACGATGGTGGAAGACGGAATCGGGCGAATGTAATGAGGGTAAAGGACGCTGAGCAAAGCTTCCGTGATTTCCGGGAATTCATCGTCGATCTTGAGATGGACGCGAGCGGCCAGGAAGGCAAACGATTCGATCAGCCGCTCGACGTGAGGATCCTCGCAGCGGTTGGGATCGATCAGAAGACGCGAGGCCACCTTGGGATATTTCTCGGAGAACTCCGCGCCTAGCTGGCGGAGGTAGGTCAGTTCGCGCTCGTAATATTCGAGCAGCTCGTCACGCACGGTCTTCTCCCGAAATGGAAACTTCGAGGCTGGTTAATTCGATCGACGCGTCATAGACGACGTGCTCGGGGAGCGGATCAATGCGCAGCATGCCATCGATCACGAAACGCAGCATGCGAGACATACCAGCGACAGGAACCAGCGAAACGCGAACGCCATCGAGCCGTGGCTCAAACGTCTTAACGGCCGTCTCAATCGATTGAAGCAATTTGTTCTGTTCGTAGAGAAAATTGGCTGGCATCGACGTGATATCGGGAAGCCCGTAATAATAAACGGACCGAAGAATCTCGACGGAGCCCTCGGGAATAGTGTCGGGGGTGCGGCGCGTGTTCAGAAGAGCTTCGAGATCGCGCCTGACGGCGATCTTGAGTCTGGCGAGGGAAACGCTGCGCGTCATGGGAGCTTCCGACTTGATCTTGGGCTCGTCGTCCAATAGCCGGTCCAGGAGCGGCAGTCGAAGAGGCGCGTTGGCGTCGTAGTCAGGCATCGATTACCTCAGCGAAAGCGCTTGCCCTGGATCCAGGCGGCAAAGCTTTTGATAAATCTTTTCTTTTTCCGCGTCGTCGCGGCCCAGTTTTTCCGCGCAGCGATAGAGCAGCGCAAGGGGCTGCGCCACGACGGACGGTTCTTCCCACTCTTCGAGTTTTCGGCGTTCAATCTCTTCCGCCAATTCGACCAGGATAGGGTATGCGATGGCTTCGTGCTTGGTGGCCAGACAAACGTTGGCGAGCTGTATGTGCCGTTGAAACCGGCCCCGCCCGGTGCGTTCGTTGCCAATTTCGCGCGTCAAAATGCCGATAGCTTCCTGCACTTTTCCCGCGCGTGCCGCCTGCATGGCTAGATCAACCACATCGGGAGGTTTCTCTCCATTGGAATTTTCAGATGGGCCACCTGAGGACATAGTCGCGGGAACAAACTCCGGCTCGGCCGGAGATGGCGAAGGCGGCGGTAAAATGCTTTCGCGGAGCCACGTTAGCGTTTCGGCGTTAGCCGCTGGCGTATCGTCCATGAGCGAGGAATTAAGCAGGTCAGGATAATCGGCGAGGAGTGTTTTCAATTCCGCGCGGATGCCTGCGGCCACTGGGTCGTATTCGGAGCCGAGAGCTTCGCACGCTCGCACCGCGTAGCGCTGCAAATCGATCCAGCCTCTTCCGCAAGGCAAGCTCATGGCTATTTCCGCGTTCTCCAAAACTCCGGCCCAATCCCCTTCCATGGACATCTTCTTAATGAGCGTGCGCTTTTCCGTGGGCGGCGCCTCAAGCAACGCTGGGTTAAGTGTATTGCCTGCCGCGCGGAGTTCGCCCCAGCGCATCCCTCGAAGCAAAAGGTATGGAACGGGATTTACGGGGCTCTCGTGGCGCAAAAAGTGCGCCACGATCGTCAAGCGTTGCATCGCGTCATCACGATCGGCGGGTTCGGCAGCGACGGATCCAGAGCGTTTCTTTGCAGCAGGGCCACTCGTACCAGCAGCGGCCGCTCCAGAATCGTCCTCCACTTCCCCGGTTTCCGATTCGCCGCCCGCTTCTGTTTCCTCCACGTCCGCCGCAGGCTGATGGTACTGCTTCACGATGTCTTGCAACTCTTCAAGCGCTGCTCGGAGGTTTGCAAAGCTGGGGGCCTCCCGGCCGAACTTCTCGTCGCTCAGCGTTTCGAGGGACTGTAACGACTCCAGCGCCGCAGCGAGATTGGCGGATAGCTTTTCGTAGTACGCATCGCCGGTGGCGCGCACCGCCTCATCAAATTCTTCCGCCGTGCATTTCTTTTCCGCAATGGCGGCCGCTCTGGCCGCAGCCTTCTCTTCGCTAGCCGTAGAATCCGCCTCATAACCGACGCGGCGCGATTCCTGGTATTTGAAACAATCGAGCTTATTCTTGGTCAGCGGCAATCGCCGAACCGGCCCATCCAGCTTGGAACCGACCCACTCGAGTGGCCCCACACGAAACTCCAAATCTCCATCATCGATTTCCGGATAGAGCGTGTCCCAGAACGTCTCCATGAACCCACGAAGCAGGTCGAGCCCCTCGCGAAGGCCGGCTACGTGATCGCGAAACATGACCGCTTCGGTCAGCCAAGCGGCCAACTGCAAATCCTTGCTTTTGGTGGACAGCGCTTCGGTGGTCAGCTTGATGACAAGAGGAAAATCGGCTTTCTTTACCTCGCGAGACCACTCGCCTTGCGGAAGCACGTCTTCCTCGCGGCGCGCTTCGCGGATCTTGTCGTAGACAGGGTCGTAGCGCAAGGATTTCCCGCTCGGATTGTCGCCGGGGATGGGATTCAGGAGACCTTCGGGTAGCGGCATGGCCGTCAAGAGGCTGTCTGGGCGATTGCGATTTGGATGTTGCGCAGCTCCAGAATCGGCCATTCCTCGTCATCGGCAAGCAGAATCTTTTGGCCCACGGGAACGGTTTCCGCGTCATCCGTTTCTTCCCACACCGTTGCGCGGCCGAGCCGGACCGCAGGGTCCGCGTCCTGGCCAGCAAAAGGGGTCAGTACAGGAAGGAGGACTTCCCCAAGTTCGCGGTCTTCGTATTTATCCGAAGTACGTACCTTTGCAGGCAGCCACAAGAGATCGCGGAGGCGTTTCGGAGGAGCAATTTCGATGGAGGTGAGCAGCGCAAATGGAATCCACATATAACTGCCCGCGGCGAAAACTTCGAGATTGGACCCAATGCGCGGGTCGCCATCATGCAAAGAGTGAAACGGTTTGCCATTAATGCTGATCGATAACTGTCCCAAGCTAGCCGTATTCTTAGGAATCGGATATTGCTTCTTGCTGAAGAGGTCGTGCCGCGTGCGCTCGGCGTGAAGCGCGGCATGATAAAGAAGCGCGCCCATTTCCGCGTTGCGGCCTTCGCTCCCCAAGATATCGAGCTGCTTTTCCGCGCGCACAAAATCGCCGGAAAAACACAGCAATTCGAAAAGAAAAGTGCGCCGCTTGGCGTCGGTGGGATTGTCGCGGACTTCCGTGTTCAAAGCCTGAATAGCGTCGTCGAGCCGCCCCGCTTGAAACAGTTGTTGGACTGACATGAGACTCCGGATTCAACGCCGCGGCTGCGGAAGAATATGACGCGGACGGTCAAACGCCCTCCGGCTGGGCGCCTTCGTCCGAAGAGACCCAGCCAGAAAAGGCGAAGTAAGCGATTTATATTTTGGTGTTCTTTTGCAGATCCCAGCCGGTCTGGGTGTTGGCCCCTTGCGTTCCGTCGGAGTTCTGGGCCATGTAGTTGTACGTGATCTTGGCGAAGTTGAGGTGAAACGTGTCGAGAGGGAGGGTATCCTTGAAGCTGGCGTCCCCTCCGATGGACTCGTATCCGGAAACTATCACGTTCTCAAGCTTGATCTTCAAGAAATCCGCTTGGGTCCCGCCGGCTCGACGGCATGTCAGCGTAACTTCAGGAAAATGCTGGCCGCTGGCGCAGGCAAGCATCAGCTTCGCGGACGCGGAGTCAATGCGCTTGGTGAATTCAAATTCACCAAACTGGGCTTTGCCGACGCCGCCGCCGGCGCCAACAGCAGCCGAGCCACCGGGCTGTCTCACGTTAAATCGGAAGGTCATGAGATCGATTTCGCCCTTGTGTTTGTCGTCCAGTGATTCTCCCTTGATGTCGCCGAGTTTCAAGAAAAAATCTGAGTGGCTGGTCATCGGCGCCATCTTGGCTTCGTATGCAGGTGCAGGCATTCTTTTGTCCTCCTAGTGTTCGAAATCTACAGAAAATCCTGTTACTAGCAGCTTCTCAAACTGACTTCCCCAGCCGGAAACCGCAGGTCCCTCCCTGGCAGCACAAGGAACGTCAAAGCGGCAATTACTTTGCCGGAGCAGGCAGTTCCGCCACCAGCCTGAGGGAAACGGTCAGCTCATCCAGCTGGAAGTGGGGCCTAAGGAAAGCGATGGCGCGGTACGCCCCGGGCTTGCCCGGAATCTCACTGACTTCAATTTTGGCCTCGCGAAGCGGGAACTTCGCCTTGGTGGCGGCACTCGCCTGATCGTCATCGGTGACGTATTGCATGATCCACTGTGTGAGGAACGTCTGGCACTGCCCACGGCTCATGAAACCGCCGATCTTGTCGCGCATGATGGATTTCATGTAGTGGGCAAATCTCGAAACCGCCAGGATGTAGGGAAGTTGCGCGGAGAGACGGGCATTTGCATTTGCCGCAGCCTTATCAAACTTCTTTGGCTTATTCGCGGACTGCACGCTGAAGAAGGCGGCATAGTCAGTGCCCTTGCAATGGACCAGCGGGATCAGCCCCTGATCGGCGAGTTCTTTTTCGCGCCGGTCCGTTATGGCCACTTCCGTAGGACACTTCAAGGCCACGTCGCCTTCATCCGTGCGGAACGTGTGCGTCGGCAGCCCCTCGACGAGGCCTCCGCCTTCCACGCCACGAATTGAGGCGCACCAGCCGTATTGCGCGAAGGCTGTCGTGAGGCGCGCGCCGAGAGCATAGGCGGCATTTCCCCACAAATATTTGGAATGATCCGTTCCGTCCACGCCTTCCTCGTAGTTGAAATCGTCGACCGGCTTCGTATCTTTCCCATAAGGAAGCCGCATAAGCACCCGCGGCATGGTCAAGCCGACGTAGCGCGAATCTTCGCTCGCCCGGAACGATTTCCATTTCGCGAATTCCGTGCTGTCGAAGATTTTCCCAATGTCACGCGGATCGCCCAGTTGCGAGAAACTGTCCAGATTCAAAAGTTCCGGAGCGGCGGCAGTGAGAAACGGAGCATGCGCTCCCGCCGCCACTTGCGAAACCTTTTCAAGCAGCTCAATGTCCTCGGGATGCTTGCTGAATTCATAATCGCCAATCAACGCACCGAACGGCTCGCCGCCAAAGATGCCGAATTCATCTTCATAGACTTTCTTGAACATCACGCTCTGGTCGAACTCCGGAGCGCGCTGCAGGTCCCGGAGTAACTCTTTCTTGCTGACGTTGAGCACTCGGATCTTCAACATCGCACTGGTTTCGCTCTGATCCATCATGTACTTGATGCCACGCCAGCTGCCTTCCAGCTTCTGAAAGGCCGGATGATGGAGGATTTCGTTCAGTTGCAGCGAAATCAAATGGTCGATTTGAGCGACACGTGAATTGATCGTGGCGTCGGCGTCGCGCGAGAGCTTCATCTCTCCTTCGAGAACCTGCGCGACGAACTCTTTGACCATATCCCTGCCGCGCTCGCGAGCGACCTGCTCTTTTCCAAAGCGCCCTTGATCGACGATCTGGTCCAGCAGGCTCGATTCTGTCGCCTTGGCTTCCGCCGACTGGGCAGCCGCTTTCTCCGGCTTACTCATCGGAGCCTCCCTTGGGCTTTTCCTTGCCAATCTCTTTCTTTAATTGCTCGGCTTTTTGCGTGTTGCCGACTGCTTCCATCAAAAGATCGTCCAGCTTATCGTTGCCTTGCAGCGCCCCTCGCAAATCCCCGAGCTTCTGGCGCAAGTCGAGAAGCTCCTTCAGCGGCTTCACGTTCTTTGCAACGTTGGCAGGGTCAAAATCATCCAGACTCTTGAAATCAAGGTCCACTCGGAGTTTTCCAGCGTCGGCCTCGTCGCTAAGCTTGTTGTCCACCTCGAGGGAGAGGTGCGGCTTGAAGCTCTCCAGCACCCCATCAAAATTGTCGGGGGTAATCTCAACGAACCGGCGATCCTTCAATTTCGGGAGCGCTTCCGTCGGCTGGCCACTAAGATCGGCCAAAACACCCATCACAAACGGCAGCTCTTTCACCTCGATGGCGTCGCCAACCTCGACATCATACGTGACATGCACTCGAGGCGGACGAACCCTCTCAAGCTTCTTATGAACGCTTTCTTTTGCCATGTGTTCCCCTTAAGTCTCCCTCTCAGTGCGGGTAGTGATTTGAGAACGAAAAGCGTTTCTACAAGGCGGGACACCTCATTGCATCCGCACGGTTTATCACGATTCCCGCTGCCCGTCAATTAGTTCTAAAGTTCTAGAACCAGTGCGCCACCCACCAATCCTATCTCAAATCGAGAAACGCGATTTCTTTGCGACTCACGTCTGTCAGCCATGCGCAGAAAACCGCTAACAGGACCCCTAGAACTAAAGCTGTCCCCTCCGGACGGCAGACGACCCAAGCGCTTGTGACTTGGCTAATTGCGCTCCGTGCCGTCGCGACTCAGTCATCCGCACTCCCTTTCCTTCCTGACGCTCGACTTTCTGTCTCCACGACCTCCGCATGGTGCACACTATCGCCCAATCTCCTGGAGATGACAATGCACAGGCGCTGAACTATGAACGGATTCTAGGTGAACGGCTAACTTATGGAAAGAAAACGAATTAAGGTAGTCGGGAGCCGAGTCAGGTCATAGGAACTCAACGACCGCCCGCGGGACTCCGCTTCTGAAGCCTCCTGCTCTCCGGCAAAAACCGCAAGACTTACCCTTGGAGCGAATGCCGAGGGAGGCTTTGATCAAGAGCGAATCGACTGTGCAAACCCCATTTGAGACATGGAAGGGTCCAATTCGTCCTGAAAGGGTGGTCCTCCGGCCATTCTTGAAAAGCTGCGCAGTGTCACGAAGTGCCTGGCTACAGTCGCGGCCGAACTTAGGTAATGAATCTCTTTTGACTTACAAGCACCGCTCCTGCTAGCTTTAGCCGCAAGCTATGCGCCAGCTTCAACCTGTCATCTGGTCAAAAGGCACCTTCCTCACGCCGCAACACCTGCAGACTCGCGACCGCTATGTCGAGAGTTGCGTGCAGTTTCGTTTGGAAGGGCTGAATTTCCGGCCTTGGGGTTTTCTCGAGCTGCAGATCAATCAGGAAGCCCTGAGCGAGGGCAACTTCGAGCTCACGCGCGCCACCGGGTTATTTGCCGATGGCCTGCCCTTTGAAATTCCGGAGTCGGACGCTCCTCCTACTCCCAGACCGATCGGCCTCTTTTTTGAACCCGAGCAGACTTCCCTGGATATTTTTCTGGCTATTCCTGAGTACCGCCCGCACGGTTTGAATGTTTCCATCGCTCAGAAAAACGCGGACGTGCGCTATCTCTCTGAGATCGTCAATCTGAAGGATGAGAATTCCGGCCTGACCGAAAAACCAGTGCAAATCGCGCGAAAGAATTTGCGATTCCTTGTCGAAGGCGAGTCGCGCGAGGGCTGCAATTCCCTCCAAATCGCTCGGGTTCAACGCACTTCCGCCGGCACCTTCCGCCTCGATCCTCAATACGTTCCCTCCTTGCTCGATATCGCCGCAAGCGACTACCTGATGGGTATCGCGCGCCGCCTCATGGAAATTCTTGCGGCCAAGAGCAGCATTCTCGCGGGGGGCCGGCGGCAGCGCAGCGCTGGACTCGCGGATTTCTCCGCGACGGACATCGCCAGCTTCTGGTTGCTCTACACCGTGAATGGACACTTCCCCGCTCTTCGCCACATCCACGACGTCCGCCACGGCCACCCCGACGTACTCTTCCGCTTGCTCACGTCGCTCGCGGGGGCGCTCAGCACCTTTTCCCTAAAGATACAGCCCAGAGACTTGCCTCTCTACGACCACGAGAATTTGACGGCCTGCTTTACCGATTTGGATGAAAAGCTACGCGAACTTCTGGAGACTGTGGTCCCCAGCAACTTCGTCTCTCTCCCCTTGAAACTCGTGAAGCCCTCGATCTATTCCACCAACATTGAGGATGACCGCTATTTGACGGGCACAAAATTCTTTCTGGCCGTCAGCTCCACGATGAATCAAGCCGACTTGATCAAGAAAGCCCCGCAACTGATTAAGGTTTGCTCGGCCGCGCAAATCGAACAGCTTGTGCGCCAGGCGTTGCCCGGCATGCAACTCACGCACTCCGTCCGCCCACCTGCATCTATTCCCGTGAAACTCAATTATCAATATTTCAGCTTGAATCAGGCCGGCATGGCTTGGGAAACGGTAGCGAAAGGCCGCAGTCTGGCCGCTTTTGTGCCTAGCGATATTCCCGAGCCGCAACTCGAATTACTTA
This sequence comes from Candidatus Acidiferrum sp., assembly GCA_049792735.1. GTDB lineage: Bacteria > Acidobacteriota > Terriglobia > Acidiferrales > UBA7541 > Acidiferrum. Next base: position 104,119 of record JBARBE010000195.1, on the reverse strand, counting down.
TCCTGCTGCCGCAGGCAATCTAAATTCTTCCGTTTGAAGAAATCCCCCGCTAATGAGAGTTGCAAGCAGCCGGCAAAATTCCTCCGCGGGGGTATCGGCAACGATCCACTCACTTTGTTTGGCCATTTCGAATAATTCGGCGATAGTTGTTTTGCCATCGCATCGTGGGAGTAAGGCAGCCATCCACGGCTGCACCCTGCAATCGGTGGCAAACGGCAGCTCGACCGAGAGAGTAAAGTCCACAGGAGTAATTTCCCCGCCACGAACCGCGTGGCGCACAATGATCTCAATGCCGGGCGGCGCTGAAGGTCTCGCCTGTAGCAGTTGCTGCACAGCGCCTGGCAGTTGCATCTCCGCTTCCCATCGCATGGCCCACTCCAAGGCAGCGGAGGAGGTTGCGTTACGGATGGTCCGGCGAATGGTGAAGGCAGACCTCTTCGCTGCCACCCGCTGAATGACAATCACACCGATAACGAGCTCATGAACCGCGTTTCTTGTAAAAAGCTTCTCCCACTTTGCGAACTCTTCTCGCCCGCCGTTTCTGTTTAGCGTTTCTTCCAAGGCAAACTGGCGCGGCTCCAAATTCTGGAGAATGAACAAGCCAACGTCGAACTCCGGGTGTTTCTCTCCCAGCCAGTCCCGGATGCGGCTTTCAAAGCTTTGGCCGGGCCGCTCTGTTCCCAGCGTCCGGCAATAGAAGCGCCCGCCCGGTTTTAGCTTTGTCGGCAGTTCGGAAATGATCCGCTTGGTAATTTCCTCGCCGACTTCGCCGCCTCCATAGAAAATCTCTGCTGGCTTGAGCACCGGCACATAGGGAGGATGGGCAGCGATGCGATCAAACACACGTCCTTCCACCGGCTCAAACAGATCGCCCAGAGCGAACGTCACATTCTCGATTCCATTCAGCGCCGCGTTGAATTTTGCGAAGTTTAGCGAGCGCTCCGCGATATCCGTGGCCCATACATTTTTGGCGCTGCGAGCTGCAAGCAACGCCGCTGGCGCCGTTCCTGCGCATAGTTCCAGGAAATCCTCGCAAGGCTCAAACGAGGTGTAATTGATAAACTGCTTCGCCGACTTCGTTAACGCCGGATATACGATGTCGGGAAACATCGGCCGTGGAGAATGGTCGGGATTGGACCAGCGATCCGAAGCGATGAACAAATCTCGTATCGGATAAAGCGCAACGCTTGCAACGCACCGGTCTGCATTCGCAGCGTCGGGCACTATTAGCCGCGTGTGGTTGAGAGCCTCCCAAACATCCGACGGAAAAACCGCCACCGCTTCGGCGGTAGGCAGGGATTCGCCTAGGACCAAAAGGTAGATCAGAGCATCCAGCGCATCTCCGATTTTGGGTCTGAGAGCAGGGCGGCCAGAAAGTCCGGCGAGGTCCAGTTCCCTACCCGGCGGGACGTCGAGCCTTTCGCGGAGCGCTCCCTCCGTGAAGCCCGTCCTCGATAAATGCTCGCGGAGCGCTCCAAATTGCTCCGGCGTCCCCATCTGTAATTCAAACATGCCCATTTCTCGCGAACAGCGCGGGCATAATACCAGATGCCAACCCCAGCAGGGTGAATGTCTTGACATCCTTCCACGCAAACGCCATAGTTAGGCACGATTCAAGCCTTTAGGGGCTTTCCGGGTCTTTCTTCCGGTTTAACATCGATCATCAGCCGCACCCGGCGCCCATCTTGTGCTTTACAATGACGCGCCGAGCGAACGATGACGTAAGGTTTGTAGCTCTTCGCCATAGGAGAACCGGTTCGGGCTGGTGAGATGCAACGCGCCGGCGCTTACCCGGCATGACCTACTGAACAATGAAGCATCTTTCCAAGGTGGTCTGGCACGAGGGGATGTACCTGGGTCCCCATCACTTCCAGGTGCAATCCCAATCCTTTGAAGACCTCGTTCATTTCTCCACTTCGAGCCTGTGGTTCGCCCCGAACGGTGTAATCAGTTGCAAACTGGATCCAGACGCCCTTAAAAATGGCGTGCTCTCGCTCGTCCATGCTCGCGGGCTGTTTCCAGACGGCTTGGCGTTTCAAATGCCCGACGCTGATGCCCTGCCGCCCGTTCTAAACATCACCGATCTTTTCTCCCCCACTCGAGAATCCCTTCTGGTCTTTCTCGCCGTTCCAGAACGAAGGCCCGACGGCCCCAATTGCGCGCTCGATTCCGAACCCGCCCAAATCGAAGTCCGCTTTCGCGCCGAAATGCGCACTTTGCCCGATGACAACACCGGCCGCGACGAAAAACAAATCGAAATTGGACGCAAAAACATTCGCTTTGCGCTGGAAACCCAGGACAATCAGGGGCTCGTTACTCTGCCTGTCGCCCGCGTCCTCCGCGATGGCTCCGGCCGCTTCATCTTCGATCCCGCATTCATTCCGCCCTGCCTGCAAATCAGTGCAAGCGATCGTCTGCTGGTGATCGCCAAAACGCTCGTCGATATTCTCGACGAAAAAAGTGCTTCGCTCTCTCGCGCCCGCCGCGCCACCGCGCAAGGGCGCGCAGGTTACTCTTCCGAAGAAATCGCGAGTTTCTGGTTCGTGCACACCGTCAACGAAAGCCTATCCGTCCTACGCCATCTCAGCGTTTCCGAACGCGGCCACCCCGAGCAGCTCTATCTCGAAATGTCGCGGCTAGCGGGCGCTCTCTGCACCTTCGGCCTGGATTCTCATCCCGAAACGCTCCCCGCGTACAACCACGACGATCTCGAGAAATGTTTCGGCCCGCTGAATCAACATATTCGCGCGCATCTCGAACTCGTCGTCCCCTCAAATTGCGTCCAAATTCCTCTTATTTTGGCAGGCCGCAATTTCCGCAATGGCGACGTCCTCGATCAGCGCTGCCTCGATCGCGCGCGCTGGGTCCTCGCCGTCCGCGCCGAGACCGGCGAAGCCGAAATCATCGCCAAGTCCCCTCGCCTCATCAAAATCTGCTCGCAAGGCCTACTTCCCGAACTCGTCAAGACCGCCCTGCCCGGCTTAGGGCTAGTCCATTTGCCGATTCCTCCCTCCGCCATCGCTCCCAAAGTGGAATTTCAGTATTTCGGCATCAGCCGCACCGGCAGTTGCTGGGAACACATCGTCCAAACTCGCAAAGTCGGCGTCTACGTTCCCGACGATATTCCCGGCGCGGAAATCGAGCTTCTCGTCGTTTTGGAGTCCTAGGAGGAGACCGTGGGAGCCACGATGTTCGGGGCCACCAGCCTGCAGCCCCGCGAAACGTCCACGAAACGCCGCACCGAAAATCTCGCCTATATCTATCAGCAGATTTTGACGGTCATCGTCCGCGTGCGCCAGAACCGCCAGGCCGTCGCTGACGCCAACGCGTTCCGCGCAAACATCCAGGCTGGTCTGCGCTCCGCTGAAAAAGACGCCGTAAAAAAAGCCTACGCTCCCGACGACATTCGCACTGCCACTCTAGCCGTAGTCGCCTTTCTCGATGAATCCATCCTGAACTCCAACAATCCCGTCTTCAGCTCCTGGCAGAGCATGCCTCTCCAGGAAGAAATGTTTGGCCACCATGTCGCTGGGGAAACTTTCTTCGACAATCTCGAAAAACTTCTCTCCCGCCAGGATTCGCACGACGTCGCGGATGTCCTCGAAGTCTATGCACTCTGCCTATTGATGGGCTATAAGGGCCGCTACGGCCTCTCCGGCCCCGATGCCACTCGTCCGATCATCGATTCCACCCTTGAAAAAATCCGCCGCATCCGTGGCCCGCTCGTCGGTCTCTCTCCGGCCTGGGCCGTTCCTGAAGGCGGCGTAGTCCTCGCCAAGCGCGATCCGTGGGTGACGCGCCTCGCCTTTGCCGCGTTGGGATGCGTCATTCTAGGCGTTCTCTTTTTTATCGTTTTCAAGATGCGCATGCTTTCTGTCGTTTCGAGCATTCATGCAATGGCACCTCTAAACCACCCATAGGGAGTGGCGATGCGATTTCAATGGGAATATCTCGCCGCCGGTGCGGCCGCCATCGTAGTCATGATGCTGACGTGGTTCGTCGGCCCCATTTTTCATGTCGTCGGCACCAACGCCCTCGTCCTCCGCGCAGGCATTCTCCTTCTCGGTGTCATCGCCATCATTGGGTTACTTCTCTGGGCTCGCTCCTCGCGTCCTTCTCTGCCCGGAGCTGAAGAGCTTCACGCCCCGGCCGTCCCCGCCGCACCCTCGGCGGTCGCTTCCGCTGGCGCTTTCGTCGGAGCTAACGCCGGAGCCACACAGGACGTGGACATTCTCATCCGCGAGGCCTCCACCAAAGTCGCCGCAGCCCGCCTCGCCGCCGGAGCCAAGCTCTATTCCCTTCCCGTTGTCTTTCTTCTAGGAGAAACCGGCGCTGGCAAAACCAGCGCCATGGACCAAAGCGGCCTGGACGCCGAACTCCTCGCGGGCCAGGTCTACCAGGAAAGCACCATCGTTCCGACGCGCGCCGCCAATCTCTGGTTCGCGCGCAAGACCGTTTTTGTGGAAGCTGGTGGTCCGCTTTTCGACGAACCCGCTTCCTGGGTCCGCCTCATCAAGCATCTAGTCCCGGGCAGTTTCTTCTCCATTTTCGGTGGCGCAAAAGCGGCTCCCCGCGCCGCCATCGTCTGCGTTGATTGCGAAAAACTCATCCGCGAAGCCGCCCTCGACAAAATCGTCGCGCAAGCCCGCAAACTTCGCACCCGCCTCGAAGAACTTTCCTACCACATGGGAGTCAGCCTCCCCGTCTATGTCCTCTTCAACCGCTCCGACCGCATCCCCTACTTCGAAGAGTTCGCCAGCACCTTCAACAACGAAGAAACCTCGCAAGTCCTCGGCGCAACCTTGCCGCTTGCCGGTTCCACAAGTTCCGGCGTCTACGCCGAACAGGAAACCCGCCGACTCACCGCCGCCTTCCAAGCCATCTTTTTCACTCTCGCCGAGTGCCGCCCCGGCCTCCTGAGCCGCGAGCGCAACAGCGACCGCCAAGCCGGCGTGTACGAATTCCCTCGCGAATTCGGAAAGCTCAGCAAGCCACTCGTCCAATTCCTCGTCGACCTCTGCCGTCCCGGCCATCTCCGCACCGGCCCCTTCCTCCGCGGCTTTTATTTCGTCGGCCAGCGCATCATCACCGCATCCAGCGGCTCCGGCCAGACCATGCTCGGCTCTCGCACCGCGCTCCAGCGAGCCCCCGGTGGCTTCAATCCCGCCGCCACAAGTTTGCTCAACGCGCAGGATCAATCCGCTAAAGCTTCTTGGTCCTCCGGCACATCGCTCGAGGCCGCCGGCGAATCCCGCAAATCCGTCCAGCGCGTTTTCCTAAGCCATGTTTTCAGCCATGTCCTCTTGCAAGACCGCGCCGCCCTCGGGGCCAGCGGCAAAAGCACGCGCGGCGATTTCGGCCGCCGCATTCTCTTCGCCTCTATTGCCGCCCTAGCCGCGCTCTGGATCATCTTCACCATAGTCTCTTTCGCCGGAAATCAACGACTCGTCTCCGACATTCAAAGCGCCGGCCAGGATCTCGCCCTCGTCCAAAGCCCTGGCTCGCAGCCGCCCACTCTCGATTCCCTGCACCGTCTCGACACTCTCCGCCAAACTCTCGCCCAGCTTCGCGCCTACGATCAGAACGGCGTCCCCTTGCATCTCCGCTGGGGCCTCTACACAGGCGATTCTGTATTCGACGACGCCCGCGCCATCTACTTTCACGCCTTCGATCAGGTCCTCTTCCAGCACACCAAGCACAATCTGCTCACCGATCTGCACAGCTACCAAGGCGATCCCCAAGCCTCCGCCGATTCCGGCTCCGCCTACGACGCTCTGAAATCCTACTTGCTCACCACCACCGAATTTCAGCGCAACTCCGGCGAATTCCTTCAAGACTTCCTGATGCAAGAATGGAAAAAAGATCTCGGGGATCTCGATCCCGATCGCACCAGCCTCGCCGCTCAACAATTCGCTTTCTACAGTTCAGAGCTCACCATCGAGAATCCCTTCTCAAAAGAAAATGAAGCCTCCTTGGTCCTGCAAGTCCGCACTTATCTCAATAAACTCGCCGGCCCCCAGCGCATCTACCTCAGCATGTTGGCCGACGCCCGCCAAAAATCCAAAGACTACCGCTTCGCCGCCCAGCATCCGGACAGCCTCGACGTCATGCGCGCCTCGCAAGACGTCTCCGCCGCCTTCACCTCCGACGGCTGGAAAGTCATGGACGCCGACATCCAGAATTCCAAACGCTTCCTGCAAGGCGAGCCCTGGGTTCTCGGCAGCACCACCAGCACCGATCTCTCCGCAGCCGACCTGATGCAAAATCTCCGCAATCTATATGAGAAGGACTACATCAAGCAGTGGCGCGCCTTCCTCAGCGGCGCCCGAGTCTTGCCCTACGGGTCCGACTCCGACGCTTCCACAAAACTAATGAAGCTCTCCGCGAATTTTTCCCCGCTACTCGCTCTTATGTGCGATGTCTCGGACAACACCAATGTCCCGTCCCCCGCCATCAAACTTGCCTTCCAAGCCCCGCAGCAAGTCGTCTCGCCCGGCTGCGGCGTCCAGAAAAAATACGATCAAGCCTCCAACGACGCCTACATGAAAGGCTTGCTGAATCTCCAGCAATGCGTCCAGCAAACTGCCAGCGCTCCCGCGGATCAAAAAGCCGCCACAAAAACGTCCTGCCTGCAAACCGCCGGACAAGCCAGCATCGCCGCCGCGCAAATCGCTCAGGGCCTTCCCAATGACACCGAAGGCCACGTCGACCAAACCGTCGGCACGCTCCTCGAAGAACCCATCAAGGATTTGCAGCGTCTCTGGGCCACGAGCGCCGGATCAGGCGAAAATCTCTGCAAGCCCTTCAAAGCCCTGCAATCCGCCTATCCCTTCAACGCCCACAGCAGCCGCGAACTCTCTCTGCCTGAATTCAACGAATTCTTCCAACCCGGCAAAGGCATGCTCTCGCAATACCTGACCGCCGAAAAAGCTACCCTCACCTTGCAAGGCACCACGTATGTCCGCGCCCTCGGCAGCACCACTCCCGTCGGCCCCCGCTATCTCCATTTCATCAACGAGCTCTACGCCATCCAACTAGCCGTCTATCCCAACAACGCCACCGACCCGCATTTCGAATACTCCGTCGCCGCGCATCTCCCCGAAGCCGGCGGCTTCAAGAGCGAAAAACTCGCTTTCGATGGACAGGAATGGACCATCACCGGCAGTGGCGGCACCAAGAAATTCATCTGGCCCGGCGCCATCGTCCAAGGCGCCACGCTCAGCCTGAACAGCGGCGGCGGCGATCTCGAGCTCCAGCGCGCCTCCGGCCTCTGGGCCGTAGCCCATTTCTTCGGCGGCTACAAGTGGCAGCCCACTGGCAGCGGCTACATCATCCAGGGCCCGCTCCACGGCCCCACCGGCCAGCCCATCATGAGCAACAACAAACCCGTCGAAGTCCGCTTCGACGTCGACCTAAAAAGCGTCCCCTTCTTCCAGGAAGGCTACCTGTCCGGCATGGCCTGTCCCGCAAAAATGAGCCAGTAACCCGCGCTCTCACCCTGGCGCTCGAAGTTCGGCGCCATATCACCTGCACGCGGACATGTCCGGCGTCTCACTCGACGGTAACCGGCCTTCTCATGGAAGGCATGTGAGGCGTGCTTCGTCTCGGCCGCCAAATGGATCGCGGACAAATTTATTCCTACAACTCGTTACCTTTGTTTTGGATTTTTTGTGCGGCAGTCGTTTCTTACCATTCGACTCAGAGCAAACCTGTGAGTTTCAGCCCAACTTACAAAGTCCCGCATAACATTGTGAAGCAGCGATGTGGAGTGCGGCAGCGTTGCTGCCGCTTTTCCCAATCGCTCGCACGAGTCCGTATTTAGCGTAACTCAGTAATCTAAAACAGCTCTATCGCGGAGAAGGAGGTCGGCAGACCAAACACTGCAATTCGTAACCGATGTGCTCATATCGCCCTTGCGGCGTCGTGACCCAATGCCGGTTCGTCCAAGGCGGATTGTGCCGGACGTGCTGCTGATGTCCGCACTCCAGATCGGCAATCCATTCGAAGCGCTCATCTAAATGGTAATCAACAATCCTGCTAGGAATGCCTTGCGTGTGAGAGTTCAAGAGGTAACCTGCAGCCATTCTACGCTCTTTCTGTGCGGCGTGCCTGATTGACTGCGGAAACCTCGGGTGCGCGATCTTGTGCTATTAGTGACAGACGCCTTCAATCAAACGAAGTAAGATAAAGTCCTACAGAACGACGAGGTAGCCAATGCTGCACTTATGGTGGGCGGCGCCGCTTAGCGAAGAACACGCAAAAAATGTTCTTCTATCCATGAACCCGAATGCGGATGCAGTCTATATTTTTTCGACACTCGAACGGTGTAAGAAGGACGCTTGGAACTCGGGCGTGTGCCTCAACGAGTTCGTTCTTCGAAATGGCGCACAAGCCGCCAATGACGCTCGCGCCGCATGGTCGGAGATCGTAACCCATAATTCTGCCGCTGATCCGAACGTAAACTACGAACTGGACAGGAAGTCCTTCGATTTGCTCGCCCTTGATCTCCGTGCCGCTTGCTTGAAGCAGTTGTTTTCTTATGCCCGCATGAAGCACGGACACGGCCGGGTTTTGAGAATCGCCGCCGCACCAGCCTTTTAACAGAAGGAATAAAGGCTTCAGATGTGTAGCCGCGACCTTCCATGAGTCTCTCTCGATCTTTTTGCGCCTCCGGTGACGCGCAGGGCCTCGATATGAGCCGCCGCCGCTCTATTCGCACAAAAAAACATTTCGATTCTCCTTGACTCTCACCTCCGCGAGGAACAGTATCAGTTCGAGGTTTCGCTGTTTGAAGCGAAACTCCCGCTACTCAGTCCATTTGCAGTTTCTTTAAAGGACAAGCTCCGCATCGAGCGCCAATCGGGCAGAACCTATCAGGTTCTTTTTTATTCCCTCGCGCGGGGCCCTACCTCCTGTTCGACGTACAGGTTTACACACCAAGACGCCAGCGGTTTCAGGTCACGTCATGCAAGCCCCACTCGCTACATGCGAGCAGGTAGATCGTGTTTTTCAAAAGGAGATTCATCATGTCTGAACAAAACAAAACTAACGTACGTCGTTTGTTCGAAGAAGTTTGGAACAAGGGCCAGGTAGCTGTGGCAGACGAGCTCTTCGCATCTACTTACACGCATCACGACAGCTCGACGCCCGATCTTGGACGCGGGCCCGAGGGTGAGAAAAAGAGAGTGGCTCTTTACCGCAACGCCTTCCCCGACATTCGTTTCACGGTCGAGGACATGCTTGCCGAAGGCGAAACCGTAGTGGCTCGTTGGTCTTGCCGCGGTACCCACAAGGGCGAACTCAATGGCATTGCCCCCACAGGCAAGCAATTCAACATCACCGGCCAAAGCATCGCCCGCTTTACGAACGGCAAAATGTTCGAAGGCTACGTCAACTGGGACGCTTTGGGCCTCATGCACCAGCTCGGCGTTGTCCCTGAGCTGGCCAAAGCCAAGGCCGTCGCCGTCTCCTCTAGGTAATCGCCCCGGCTTCGTCGAAAAATCGGAAGGCCCGATCCTGCATCGGGCCTTCTGTCAGCACCCCAAAGTGATTCACTCAGTCGTTACCATGAATCAAGGAATTAAAAAGTCAAGAGCTGTAAACATCGAATCTAAGGAGGAACGGAAATGAAGAGCTTATTGAAGTTTGTTGGGATTGGCATTTTGGCTGTCGCGGCCTCCGGCACGCTGTTGGCCCAGAGCAATCCATTGGTTGGAACATGGAAGCTGAATTCGGAAAAGTCAAAATTCAATCCTGGTCCAGCGCCAAAAAGCTTGACGCGGACCGTTGCAGCGCAAGGCGATGGAGTCCTATATACCTTCGACGGAATCAGCGCGGACGGAACCACCATCGCGTACAGCTTTGCTCTCAACTTTGACGGGAAGGACAATGCCATCACGGGTTCAATGCCCAGTGGCGCGGACAGCATTTCTGCTCAGCGCATCGACTCCAACACGTTCGCCGCGACTTTGAAACAAGCCGGCAAAGTGATTGGTACGTCTAAAGTCGAAGTTTCCCAGGACGGAAAAGTTACCACCGTTACGTCGAAGGGCGCCACCGCAACCGGACAGGCAACCAACGACGTATCCGTTTATAACAAACAATAGCTATCGCTAAAGCTCTCCAAGAACTCAGGCCAGATGAAATTCCCGGGCGGCTCTTATCTTCGATGAGCCGCCTTTTTAATTTCTCCTGACGCGATTGGTCCGCCTAACTCATGGCACGGGTTACCGGACACCTGCCACACCACTGGCAACCCGTCTCTCGAGCAGAAACGCAATTCCCACCACAATAAGCACAACTGGCCACAGCACCGCATTGCTCAACCTCCACACTCCGTGGGTTTCAAGTGCGAGCCCGATGGCAACAAGCACGAAAAACGGCCCCGTTAGGTATCCAACAACAAAGCGGTTAATCTGCAGCCTCCTATCCAGGCGGACTATACGTGGCACTTGCTAGGTGCTACCCAGCTACCTCTCGCGCCTTCTTGCTTTAACCTAGGAAAACCCAGGCCGGAACTAATTTGAGGCCACGATGATCCACTTCCCGTTAATCCGCCTCAGCTCAAACGTAATCGGCTGCGGCTGCATACCAGCCGCCTTCGTAAAAACTCCGGTGCAACTCACTCGAGCTGTCACGCGGCCCATTTGCGGTGCCGAACAGTTCTGGAGCATATATCCCTTCCCTTTTACTCCCGGAAGGAGGTCCTGCAACCTGCCCTGGTCCTTCGTATCGAATTGGCGGACCGCGATAAGCGCCTGCATATCGCCCGCGTCATAAGCCGCCGCGTAGCGGCTCAGCACATCCTTGATCGCGGCAACGTCGCCACCCTTGGAGTTCACGCCTCCACCGCCACCGGTCGGCTTGCTGGTGTCGATTACTCTTACGTCCGCGTCGATCTGCGTCACGATGCCGCGCGCGTCGTCGCTGTGCCGGTCCCCTTTGCCCGCTTCGGTCGCAAAAAACAGCCGCAGCGTGGCCAGCGCATCCTTATTCTTGTTCGCATGCGCCCCGCTAAACGCCGTTTTCATTTGGCCGTAGTACTGATCTTCCCGGCGCCCCGCTTCGAGCAAGCTTTTTAAATCGTTGTACTCCGGCTGCGTCGGCGGCACGCCGCTCAATTTCGCGCTGGCATCGTCCCAGCGCCCTTGGTTGATCAGCCCTCGAGCTTCGCCAATCGCTGCCGAATAATCCGGCTTCGGTTCCGGAATCGCGCCGATCTGATCGATCTGGTTCTTCGCCGAAGCCACCAGATCCAAATCGCCATTCGAGGCCCGCACCACGCGCGTGAACAATTCTTTCGCCTGCTGCTTCTTTCCCGCGCGTTGCAGTTGCATGCCCTGATCAAACGCTCTCTTCTGCTCTTCGCGGTCGCGAATCACAACGAGGAGACCTTCGGCCTGCGCATTCACATCCTTCGACGCGCCGTTCGTATGAACAACTTGCTGGAAGTCCTGTAGCGCGCCGGCGTAATCCTTTTTGTCAAATGCTTGCTTGCCCTCATCGAAAAGCGCTTGCCAGAGCGGCTCCGCCGGAGTCTCTCCCGGCCCCTTGCTGGCCACTTCAAATTCGTGCCGCGCTTCGTCCAGTTTCCACGAATTCATCTGGATCACTTCGTTGAACTTTTCCGCCGCCTCGGGATATTTCTTCTCTTCGTAAAGAAGTTTCATTCCCTCGGCATAGCGCTGCTCCACGGCCGCTTGCTGCGCCTCGATGTCGCTCACCTGCTTGAGCGCTTCGACGTGCAACGGCCCCGGATGCCCCGCAAGTTTCTTCCAGTCGGCCAGCGAGTCATCCAATTTGTGATCGTTCCAAAGCTGTTTCGCTTCGGCCCCGATCGCCAAATCTTCCGCCGACGGTTTCGGCGTAAGCAATTTGGGCAGAAACCGCAGTCCGGCATAAACACCGCCTCCGACGACCGCGAGCCCGAGCACAACAAGCGTAATCACAAGAAGCGTTCGCGAGCCGCTATTTTTCGCAACCGGCGCATGCGAAATCTGCGGAACTCTTTCCTCCACGCGAATCTGCGACTGAATCACCGGCGCAGTCTGCGGCGCGGAAGGCGGCGGCGTCATAACGGGAATGGAAGTATCTGGACGTGCGCGTCCACCCGCCATGCTTGTGGCGGATTGCATGACCGTCGGCGTAACAACTCGTGGCGGACTCGGCGGAGGAGGAATCGAGCTGGGGCGAGGGCCGCTAGGTTCGAAGACGGTAGCTGGCCTCTTCTCCCCTGTAGGAGTCGCTGGCGCTTCGGTTCCTGGTTGCGATGGTTTCTGCGCTCCAGTTTTTTTCGCTTGCTCTTCCGCCTGCCGGGCTTCCGCCTTCGCGGCTATTTGAGCAAGCAGTTCTCGCGCTTGCGCATCCGCCGATTGCAACATTCGCGTGGCCATGGCGCGATCCAGCACTTGCTTCGCGCCAGTAAGATCCTCTTTCTCTAAAAGCGTCCGCGCCTCGTCGATGTACCGGTTCCCCTCATCGCGCTTCTTATTGCGTTGCAGCGACTCGACCTCCGCCGCTTGCAGCAGCCGCGTCACGTCCGTGTCCGGCCCCATCGTTTCGAGCGATTGCCGCGCCAGATCGATCGCGCCGGTCAGTTCTTGCCGTTTGATCTTGCTTTGAATTTCCTGAACGCGCCGCTGCATCTCTCGCTCGGCTTTTTCGCGTTCCTCTTTATCTTTCGCTTTCTGCTCCGCCTCGGTGGAAAGTCTCAGAAACGCCTCTTGCTTGGGAAATTCCTGAAGGCCGCGACGCGCCACGTCCGCAGCTTCGTGATAGCGGAGCGCTGCCATGAATCCTTCGATCTGCTGCAGGCGCTCCTGCTCGGTTTTCTTCTGTTCCTGCTGGACAATTTCGCCCTTCGCGTACGAGACCAGGTCCTTGATCTCGTACTCCTGGGGAAATTCGCCAAGCAACGCCTCGCCTTTGGCGACAACTTCCCGAAGTTTGCCTTCGCCAATCAGGCCGCGCAGATTCGCAAGTTCCTCTTGCAGCCGCTTGCTGTTCCTCTGTTCCTGTTCTTCGAGTTCCAGCATCGCCTGCAAATTCTTGATGGCCGTATCCTGCGCCTGGCTCTTCGTTAAGGCGTCAAGCGCCCTGCGGGCCTCGGCCAGCTTTTGCTGTCCCAGCAGCTTGCGCACTTCGGCGACGCCGCCCTGTTTATTTTGTTCGAGCTGATCTTGCCTCGCCGTCTCTTGAAGGCTTCGCAGTTCGGGATCGTTGGGAAATTCTTCCAATCCTTCGGCAAGCAGCGCCAGGCATTCGTCATATTTCAGTTCGGTCCAGAGGCCTCGCGCGCGGGCAAGCAAATCGGTGAGCTGCTTCCGCTTCCCTCTTCGGCTCTGCTCCTCGGCGAGCTGGCGGCTCAATTCAAGCGCTTCCGGATTCTTGGCGTCCAACTCCAGCGCCTGCCGCAGCGCCGTCTGCGCTTCCGGAATCCCTCCCTCCGCAAGCCGTTGCTTCGTAAGCCGCAGTTTTTTCTCCAGCTGTTGTGCGCGCGCGGTCCCGGCTTCCACTTCCGAGACCAACTCCCGCGCGGGCTCGCAGCGCGAATCCAGATTCAACGCTGCTTCCGCCTCCGCCTGCGCTTCGCTAAATTTGCCGGACTGCAGAAGCTCGCGGCCTCGGCCTAAATGTTCATCGAGTTTCGGCTGAATTTCCGTACGCCGCAGCTCGGCGGAGACTTTTTCTAGCAAGCTCTTCGCCAGCACGTTGGAACTATCGATCTGCCGCGCTCGCCGCAGTGTGTCCTGCGCTCTCGGCAGGTTGCCTCGCTCATACAGTCGCTGGGCCCGTTCGGCAAGCGCGCTGGCTGTCTCGGCCCGCATCCGATTCCATATCGGCTCCAACTCGAGCAAAACATCTTCCATGCTCTGATAGCGATCCGCGGATGCCTTCCGCAACATTCGCTGTAGGATGGCATCCAGCTCCGGACTACACTCCGTCGCAATCGATGACGCAGCGGGAAAATCGTCTTCTGTGATGCTACGGATAATGTCGTAACCGTCGCCCGTAAACGGCCGCTGGTAACAAAGCAGCTCATAAAACGTGACCCCCACAGCCCAAATATCCGTGCGCTCGTCGGCTTTCTTTTTGCGGAACAACTCCGGCGCCATGTACGCCGGCGTGCCGATCATCATGTTGGTGTGCGTGCGCGAAAAATCCACCAGCCGCGCAATGCCGAAATCCACGACTTTCACGACGCCTTCGGAAGTTACCATCACGTTGCCCGGCTTGATGTCCCGGTGCACGACCCGGTTCTTATGGGCGAATTCGAGCGCCTGGCAGACCCGCACGATGTAGCCGACTTTCATCGCGAGAGGCAAATCGATCTGCTCGACAATGATTTTTTCCAGGCTTTCGCCATCCACATATTCCATGGCGATAAATGGAGTGTCTTTTTCCTGCCCCAGCTCAAAAACGGTCACGATGTTGGGGTGTTGGAGTTTCCCGGCGGACTGCGCTTCCTGATAAAAGCGCTCCAGCAGATCAGGCCGGTCCACAAGATTGCTATTTATGGTCTTCAGTGCGACGAGGCGCCCAATGAAAGGATCGCGAGCTTTGTACACGACGCCCATCGCGCCATGGCCCAGTTCCGCGAGAATTTCGTATTTGCCCAGTTTCTGCAAGGAGGCGACCCTGTGCCGCTAATCGTAACAAATCTCGGCCTGCGCGTGGAAAGTCAGCGCTGGAAGGTAATCGTAAGAGGAAAGCGCACGGTCACCGGTTTCCCGCCGGATTTAGGCGAGGTCGTCTTCCAGTGCTTGGAAGCATCTTTCACTTTTTTGAAAAATTCCTTGTCGGCGTTGCCCTCTTTGTCCACTTTGACGTTTCCGTTCGGTTCCACCGTGACGATGACCGTCAAAGCATAGGGGAGCTTGCCGGGCTTCTTGGCCTCGTCCGGAAAATCCACCATCGGAGTCCCCACCCATTCGAGAGGCGCGTTCGCATCCAATTGCGCGCAGGAGACGGCGCCGCCAGCCGATGGGATCTCCGCCACCGAGCGCCCTGGGCCGCAAGAAAGCGCCGGGAGGACTAGCTTGCCTTCGCTCTTCGTAAGTCCTTGAATGGTGTTGGGAATGGTCGTCTTTACATACAGCGCGGCTTGTTCGCGATAAATCCCGTTGCCTGCGGCTAATTTCTGAAATTCCTGACTCACGGCGTGGCCCAATTGGCTAACGTCGCCTCGCTGCTTCGCCTGTTCAAAATGCGCCACAGCGGCATCGAAAGCGGATTTGTCGCTGTTCTTTTCCGCAGCTGCGGAATAAGCCGCGTTAAGACGTTTCTCAAGGTCCTTGCTCGCAGCGAGCAACGAAGGCTCCTCCACTCGTTCCTGAAATCGGTGAATGTCGTCCTGAGCACGCTGAATTCCCGCTGCGTCGCCTTTGCTTTCCACGGCCTGCGCGTTGTTCTTAATCTGGTCGAACTGTTGCTGCTCCGCGGCGTGCAAATCCTTCAGCAATTTATCGTGCGTCTTGCTCCAGTGCTGCGCGGCATCCACCTGCGTCTTGGCGGCGCGGAAGGATCCCGTGTGTATCGCGTCTTCGGCGGCGCTTACCGTTTGCAGCGCCTTTTGAACCGTGGGCAATTGCTTCTTTGCGTCGTTGCTTTGCGGCCCTTTGCGCTTGATCACTTCCTGGAACTGGTCCTGCGCCTCGCTCCAGTTTTCGTCTTTTACGTCCTGCATCGCGGTATCGAAAAGCTTCTGGTCGTTGGCCGACTGCCGTATTTTGCCCAGGTAGCTCTCCGCTTGTGGCTTGAGCGTCGAGCCGGCAACGTTCATGTCTATGGTCGCGCGAAATTCCTTGCGCGCTTTTTCATAATCTTTCGCGTCGTAGAATTTTACGCCCTGATCGAAATGATCCTGCTCCTGCTTTTGGACGTCCGACGCGCTCAACCCGCTGTTGGTGGCTTCCAATTCGCGTGACGCATCGGCGGAGTGCCACAAATTCATCTGGATCACGTCCTGGAACGCTTGCTGCGCGCCTGCAAAATCTTTTTTGTCTTTCAGCAAAGACTCGGCCGCGTCAAACCTTTGCTGCTCATCCTTGCGCTTCTGTTCAATCTGACTGACTTGCCCCTCAGCTTCCTTTTGCAGCGGGCCCTTGGCGCTGGCCAAGCTCTGCCAAACCTGCTCGGATTGATCGAACTGGCGGTTCTGCCAAAGCTCTTGGGCTTGCTGCTTCATGTGCAAGTCTTTCGCCGACGGCGCCCCGCCTTTCGACAGCATCGGCCAGAGGATCACGGCGAGAATGGCGACCACAACAACACCCGCGCCTGCCAGCACGGGAGGCTTTCGCAAGAGCGGCATGACTTGCGCCATGATATCGGCTTTAGGCTGTACCGTGCCCCGCGAGACTGCCGGCGCGGCCGTTGGCACGGCTCCGCTCGGGCGCGGCACTGCCGGAAGGCTGGTTGATGCACCAGACGGCGGCATTGCCGGGCCGGCCATAACTGTCGCGCCGGCAATTTCAGTCTTGCGCGCGGCCGTGTCCTTTCCGTCGAATCCCGGCTTCTTGACCGCCGCTTCAGCTTTCGGAGTAGCCGGAGGCGTTTGCCCTGGACTCATTACGCGAGTCGCGGAAAATCCAGCCGCCGGAATATTTTGCGCGGATTCGCTGACCTGCATCAAATCAGTCGCCGGAGGCGCCGTCTTGTCAACCGCAACCTTGTCCTTTTTCGCTGGCGCGGCCGCCTTTGTAGCCGGAGCCTTGGCCGAAAAGAGCTGTGTGGCCGCCGGTTGCTGGCCGCTGGCAAGATTTTTGATCTTTCCTTGCAGCTCCAACATCCGCGGGTCCGAGGGCTGGAAAATCTGTGTGGCCATCACTTCGTTGAAGAGCTGCGTCGCCGCCACGTGGTCGCCTTTGCTAACCATCGTTTCCAGAGCCGCGACCTTCTTGACTTGTTCTTCTTCCTTCTTTTTCTTTTTTTCTTCGGCGCCCTGTAACAACTGCGTCACATTCGGATCCGGCCCCATCGTTTCCATGGTCCGCTGGGCCAGATCGATGGCGTCGGTAATCTTGTCCTGGCCGATCTTGCTGTTGATTTCGCGGACCCGCCTCTGCATCTCGTTGCGGGCTCTTTCGCGGTCGTCCTGTTCCTTCTTCAAGGCCTCCGCTTCCGTGGCCAGCTTGCGGAAGGCGTCCTGCTTTGGAAATTCCTCCATGGCTTTGCGCGCTGCGTCCAAAGCTTCGGCGTAGCGCTCGCACATCAGGAACCCCTGGATCTGCTTTTCGCGATCCTCTTCCTTGCGTTTTTGTTCCTGCTGCGCGACTTCACCGCGCGCGTAATTCACCAGCTCTTTCAATTCATATTCTTGCGGAAATTCCTCCAAAAGAGGCTCCCCCTTGGCCACGACTTGCTTGTACTTCCCTGCCCCCAGCATGCCGCGCAGGACGGTGATCTCGGCTTCCAGCCGCTTTTGCCGGTTCTGTTCTTGTTCTTCCTGCTGCGCCAGGTTTTGCAGATTTTTTACCGCCGTGTCTTGAGCATGCTCCCTGACCAGCACGTCCAATATTTTTCGCGCTTCGGCGAAATTCTGCTGCCCAAGCAATTTGCGCACATCCGCCATCTGCCGCTGTTTCTGTTGTTCCGCCTGATCCGTCTTCGCGGAGTCTTGAAGTTTTTTCAGTTCCGGCTCGTTCGGAAATTCCTGCGTCGCCTCTGCAAGAACCGCCAGGCATTCGTCGTACTTGAGTTCCGTCCAGAGGGTTCGCGCGCGGTGGAGAATTTCGCTGAGTTTCTTGCGCTTCTCGCGGCGGTTCCGCTCTTCCTCGATTTGCTTCCTTAATTCCTGCGCCTGCTGGTTGGCATCGTCTAGCTCCAGTGCCTGCCCCAACGCCGCTGCTGCTTCGGTCAGCGCCCCTTCGGCCAGGCGCTGCTTGGTCAGCTTCAGCTTCTGTTCGAGCTGCTGGACCTTCGCCGCCGCCGCTTCCACTTCTGTGATCAGTTTCTGCGCCGGCTCATGCTTCGAATCCAATCCGAGTGCCGCTTCGGCCTCTGCTTTGGCCTCCCGAAGCTTGCCCGCTTTCAAGAAACCCTCGCCGCGGCCCAAATGCTCTTCGAGCCTCGGCTGAATCTCCGATCGCCGCAGTTCGACCGACACTTTCTCGAGCATGCTCTTCGCCTGCGAGTTGCCGACGTCGATGTGCAGCGCCTTGCGAAGCAGCGCCTGCGCCCGCTGCAAGTCTTTCGCGACTACCAGCTCTTTGCAGTCCGCCAGCAACCCCGATACGGTGGCCTGCTGCGCGATCTTCCAGATGGGCTCGATCGCGTGGAGCACGTCCTCCATCGTCTGATAACGGTCGTCGCTCTTTTTTTCGAGCATCTTGTTAACGATGGGCACCAGCTCTTCGGTGCACTCAGGGGAAAGGCTCAAAAGGTCTTCGGGCTTTTCGTAAATGATATGGAACATCAGCTCGGCTTCGCTGTCGCCCGTAAACGGCCGGCGATAAGCCAGCAGCTCGTAGAGCGAAACACCCAAGGCCCAAATGTCTGATCGCGCATCGGCGCGCTCGCCTTTATATTGTTGCGGCGACATATACGCGCGCGAGCCGATCATCATGTTCGGCTGCGTCATGGACATGTCCGTCAGGCGCGCGATGCCGAAGTCCACGACCTTCACCACGCCCTCTTTGGTGACCATGATGTTCGCGGGCTTCACGTCGCGGTGCACTACGTTGTGTTGATGCGCGTACGCCAGCGCGTCGATTACGCGCACGATGTAGCCGAGCTTGACCGACAGCGGCAGCACTGGCTTCTGATCTATGATGCGATCCAGGCTTTCGCCTTCGAGATACTCCATGGCGATGAATGGAGTGTTTTTCTCGTGGCCCAATTCGTAAATTGTGACGATATTTGGATGTTGCAGCGCGCCGGCGGAACGCGCTTCCTGATAGAAACGGTCGAGCAGATTCTTTTGTGCCGTGGGGCCGCCTGTAATGGTCTTCAGCGCGACCAGGCGGTCGATGAGCGGATCACGCGCTTTATAGACAGCGCCCATGGCTCCGCGGCCGATCTCAGAGATGATCTCGTATTTGCCTAAAAGCTGCACGCACACACCTCTAACGGCATGATGGTAACAAAATTAGGGCCAAACCACCCGGTAGTCTGGCCGGGAGGTGCTTGTTTTGCGAACCGTGGGCGGCTCGGGCTCCTCGCCTTCTTGGGGGCACCTTTTTACTCCGTAAGCCGTTGAAAACAAGATGGAAGTCTATCGAGGCAAGACAGGTGTCTGATTTCAGTGCCGCGGCAATTTGACTGCTACCGGAAAAGGGGCCCGAGGCGGAAGGAATTTTCAACCGCAAAAGACACTTTTTGTCTGTTTCTGTACGCCCCATCCGTACCAAAAATGTCACCGCTTTTTCACTCTGGGCCAGCATCCGCATCCCGGGTTTGCCACGCCATTCTACTAAGATTTGACCTGAATTTATCACGTTGCAGTATTGGCTTTTGCGACAAGCAAAATCGCCAGCAAATAGAAAACGAACATGAATGCGAGATAGGTCTTGGCTTGCGGCTTCGCTCCTTGAAATTCTTTCCAGGCGAAGACTCCCCAGAGCGCGGCCACCATTGGCGCCGATTGGCCGATGGCGTAGGAGATGGCGACTCCGGTGAAATTCGCGGCGACTAAATTGAACATCGTTCCTGTTCCCCAAATGGCTCCGCCGAGCAATCCGAGAACATGGCCCGACGTTGGTCCGCGAAAAAATTCGCTGAAGTTCACTGGTTCCCCGACCAGCGGCTTCTTCATGAAATAAATGTTCCAAATAAAGCAGGAGAGAAGCGCGCCCAGCGTCAGAAAAACGCTGACACTGTATGGGCCCAGCGTTTTTCCATGGCTCATGGCATGCGCCACAAACGGAGACCAAAGTCCCATCAGCACGCCGGACACGATGCAAGTCGCAATACTTTTCTTCGACGCCGAGCCCGCCGCCTTCGCCAAGCTTCCGTACGCCTTTCCATCCATGATCACGGCGATCACCGCGCACGCCACTCCGATCGCCAGCAAGCCCGCGCTCCCCTTCGGCTGCTGCAAGTAACTCGCGATAACGCCCACGACCAGCGCGATGCCGATCGAAACCGGAAAAGCAATCGCGAGGCCGGCCATGTCAATCGCCGCTACCAACAGCAGATTCGCCAAATTGAAGACTGCTCCGCCCACGAGCGTATAGATAATGTTTGAGCCGTCCGCCAGGCGCACATTGTTCAGGAAACTCGCGGAGTCGTTCGAAGTACTCCCCATCGTGAATGCCAGCACAACAGAGATAAGAAAAATCCCGATCGCGTAATCCCAATAAAAAAGCTCAAACCGGTAATTCTTCACCCCCTTGAACGTATTCGCCCAGGAGCCCCAGCAAATCGCCGTGGCGATCATCATCAGCAGCGCAATTTCCAGACTATGCGGCGTGTACATGGACTCCCGGCTCCGTGTTCGAAGGTGTGCGTCCGTGCTTATATTAGCGGCAACTGAGTGTGTCAAGGAGTTTCGGGCAACGGCTATTCGTTCGCTCGCTTTTGAGGCCATCGGCTGGAACCCGGCGCTCTTCTTTATCGAAGACTTCCGCTATAATCCGCGCGCACGGAGTCAGGTGCCAAATGGCCAAGCAATCATTCATCGCGGTCGTAGGTAGCGCCAACGTGGACCTTACCACGTTCAATGATGTGTTTCCGCGGCCCGGCGAAACCATCTTTGGACAAAAGTTCGATCTGGGCTTTGGAGGCAAAGGCGCCAATCAGGCTGTCGCCGCAAAACTGTGCGGCGCATCCGTTGCCATGGTCGCGAAAGTCGGCAGCGACCTTTTCGGCCCGGCCACTATCGCGAATTTTCAATCGCAAGGCATTGACGCCACGCACGTGCGCATCGCGGAAGGCGTCTCGAGCGGCGTCGCGCCCATCTTCGTCGAGCCCGGCGGCCAGAACCGCATCATCGTCGTGAAAGGCGCGAACGATACGCTCTCGCCGGTGGATGTCGATGCCGCCGCGCCTCTCCTCAGCAAAGCCGACACCATTGTGATGCAGTTCGAAATTCCGCTTTCCACCGTCTATCACACGGTTCAATTCGCTGCGAACAAAGGCATTCGTTGTATCGTGAATCCCGCGCCCGCCCAACCAGTGAACTTCAAACAATTGAGCGGCGCCGATTATTTTATTCCCAACGAATCCGAAGCCGAACTCATCACCGGCATGCCCGTCCAATCGCTCGAAGACGCCAAGAACTGCGCCAATTTCCTGCTGCACCAAGGACTGAAGCGCGTTGTCCTTACTCTCGGAGAACGCGGTTCCCTTCTTGCCGGACCCGAAGGCGCGGAGTTGATTCCCGCATTCAAGGTCGATGCCATCGACACCACCGGCGCCGGCGACGCCTTCATCGGCAGCTTCGCCGTCTTTCTCGGCGAAGGGCTCCCGGAAAAAGAAGCGCTAACACGCGCAAATTTATACGCCGCCCTTTCAACCACCAAGGTCGGCACGCAAAAATCCTTCGTAAATCGCGACGAGTTTGAACGGCAATGGCAAATTCACAGCGCCCGCCTGTGAACGGCGCCGCAAAATGATAAGATTTGTTTCAGGGTCAAACTCAGCGCAACAACGAAAGTCGTTCACACGCGCGAGCTTCCATCATGTCCACGACCAACCGTGAATTCGGCGCCGCCAGCCAGTTGAACAATCACGCGGTGGACGTTTCCCTGTTCGGCGACACCTCGATCGCGCAACTCCGTGGCCGCGCGCTGCAGCCCAACCGCGGTGTCCCTCTCAATCTCGATTGGATCGAAGATGTTCGCATCAATACGAGCGCCGTCGAACGCCGCGCGGCGACGCTTGGCACGCGCCGCACGGTAAAAAAAGATTACCAAGCCGCCTGGCTTCTCCGCGCCATCTCCTGCATGGACTTAACGACTTTATCCGGCGACGATACCGACGAGCGCGTTCGCCGCCTCTGTGCCAAAGGCCGCCACCCTCTGCAACAGGAACTTGTCCAAAAACTCGGCGTCGAGTCGCTCGACATCAAAGTCGCCGCCATCTGCGTCTATCATCTCTTCGTCGAAACCGCACGCCGCGCTCTCGAAGGCAGCGGCATTCGCGTCGCCGCCGTCTCGACCGGTTTTCCCGCCGGCCTTTCGCCGCTCACCGAGCGCGTCAACGAAATTCGCCGCTCCGTCGAGGCTGGCGCGGATGACATCGATGTCGTCATTACACGCGCGCATGTCTTCGGTGCAAAATGGCAGGCTCTCTACGACGAAATTGCCGCCTTCAAACACGCCTGCGGCCCTGCGCACTTGAAAGTCATCCTCGGCACGGGCGATCTGCTCACATTGCGCAACGTCGCCCGCGCCAGCGTTGTCGCTATGATGGCGGGGGCCGACTTCATTAAAACTTCCACCGGCAAAGAACCCGTGAACGCCACACTTCCCGTCGGCCTCGTCATGACTCGCGCCATCCGCGAATACGCCAATCAAACTGGCTACGCCGTCGGCTTCAAACCGGCCGGCGGCATTCGCACTGCCAAGCAAGCGCTCGACTGGCTCTCTCTCATGAAAGAAGAACTCGGCCCCTCGTGGCTAAAGTCCGACCTTTTCCGTTTCGGCGCTAGTGGCATGCTAGCCGACATTGAGCGGCAGCTCGAACATCACGCCACCGGCCGTTATTCCGCCGATTATCGCCACCCCATTGCATGAGACACTTCGAGTGAGCTGCGTCGGATGAGCATCGTCGAAAAATTCGTCACCATGGACTACGGCCCCGCGCCCGAAGATCCGCGCGAAGCTCTCGCCTGGCTCGATCATCACAAGCGCCGTTTCGGACATTTCATCAGTGGCGTATGGCAAGCGCCCCTCGAAGGAAAATTCTTCGATACCTCCGACCCTTCGACGGGTGAAAAGCTTGCTGACATTGCGCAAGGCTCCGCCGCCGACATCGACGCGGCCGCAAAAGCCGCCCGCTCCGCTCTCTCCGGGTGGCAATCCCTAACGCCACATGCGCGCGCAAGATATCTCTACGCCCTGGCCCGCCAAATCCAAAAACACTCCCGCCGCCTCGCCGTCCTCGAAACGCTCGACAACGGCAAACCCATCCGCGAAAGCCGCGATATCGACATCCCTCTAGTCGCCCGCCATTTTTATCACCACGCCGGCTGGGCCCAGCTTCTCACTCAAGAATTCCCAGGCTATGAAGCCTGCGGCGTGGTCGGCCAGATCATTCCGTGGAATTTTCCGCTGCTCATGCTGGCGTGGAAAATTGCGCCTGCACTGGCCACCGGCAATACGGTGATATTAAAGCCCGCCGAATTTACGCCCCTGACGGCATTGGCCTTCGCCGAAATTTGCCAGGAAATCGATCTCCCCGCGGGCGTCGTCAATATCGTCACCGGCGACGGCTCAACTGGTGAAGCCCTCGTCGCGCATCCCGACGTCGACAAAATCGCCTTCACCGGCTCGACCGAAGTCGGCCGCGCCATCCGCAAAGCTACCGCCGCCTCTCACAAAAAACTCTCTCTCGAACTCGGCGGCAAATCCCCTTTCATTATTTTTGAAGACGCCGACCTAGACTCCGCCGTCGAAGGCCTCGTTGACGGCATCTGGTTCAACCAGGGCCAAGTCTGCTGCGCCGGCTCCCGCCTTTTAATGCAAGAAAGCATCGCCGAGCCGCTCATCGCGAAAATTTGCGACCGCATGAACACGCTTCGCGTCGGCCCGCCTCTCGATAAAGCCATCGACATCGGCGCCATCATCGCGCGCGTCCAGCTCGATCGCATCCAGCGCCTGGTCGATCAAGGTGTCGCTGACGGTGCCACCTGCTGGCAGCCAAACATTCCTATGCCTTCCCGCGGCCTCTATTTCCCGCCCACACTACTTAGCAACGTTCATCCCACGAGCATCGTCGCTCAACAAGAAATCTTCGGCCCCGTCCTCGCCGCCATGACTTTCCGCACTCCCGCCGAAGCCGTCGAGCTTGCCAACAACACCGCCTACGGCCTCGCCGCCTGCGTCTGGTCCGAAAGCATCAACGTCAGTCTCCACGTCGCCTCGCAAATTAAAGCCGGCGTCGTGTGGGTCAACTGCACGAATCTCTTCGACGCCAGCTGCGGCTTCGGCGGCTATCGCGAAAGCGGCTACGGTCGCGAAGGCGGCCGCGAAGGCCTGCAGGAATATCTAGAGCCAACTTGGTTCAAACACGCCCCGCAACTCCACCCGCGTTTGCTAGCCATCGATCAACCTCCGCAACAAATCCCCGAATCCTCCG
Organism: Candidatus Acidiferrum sp.; assembly: GCA_049792735.1. Taxonomy (GTDB): domain Bacteria; phylum Acidobacteriota; class Terriglobia; order Acidiferrales; family UBA7541; genus Acidiferrum. The sequence goes on along the minus strand of JBARBE010000195.1, from coordinate 79,882 downwards.
CCGACTCCGCAACTCCCCCCATCGACCGCACCGTAAAACTCTTCATCGCTGGCACACAAGCCCGCCCCGACTCCGGCTACTCCTTCCCTGTCCGTGCCGCCGACGGCCGCCTGCTCGGCGAAGCCCCGCTAGGCAATCGCAAAGACATTCGCAACGCCGTCGAAGCCGCTCGCAAAGCCACCGCCTGGCCCAAATCCACTGCCCACACCCGCGCCCAAGTCCTCTACTACCTCGCCGAAAATCTCTCCCGACGCCGCGATGAAATCGCCCAACGTCTTTCAGATGCAGTCGGCAAAAATCAGGCGCACGACGAGGTGAGCCTCAGCATCGAACGTATCTTCACCTACGCCGCCTGGGCCGACAAATACGAAGGCGCCATCCACAATCCCCCCTTCCGCAACGTCACACTAGCCATGCAAGAACCCATCGGCACCATCGGCATCCTCTGCCCCACCGAAGCCCCGCTCCTAGGTTTCATCTCGGCCGTAATGCCCCCGCTCGCCGTGGGCAACACGTTAGTCGCCATCCCCAGCGAGCTATATCCGCTGATCACCGCCGACCTTTACCAACTCTTCGAAACCAGCGATCTCCCCGCCGGCGCGGTAAACATCGTCACCGGCCGCCCTACCGAACTCCTCAAAACTCTCGCCGAACACGACGACCTCGACGCCCTCTGGGTCTTCGCTGACGCCCCCACCTGCGCCACCGCAAAGGCTCTTTCCATCGGCAATCTAAAACAAACCTTCACCAACGAAGGCCGCCACATCGACTGGTTCAACCCCGCCCCCTACTCCGACCGCTTCTTCCTCCACCACGCCACCCAAATCAAAAACATCTGGGTCCCCTACGGCGAGTAAACACTCTTCGTGAGCCAGACTGGTCGGTGGCGCGCGCACACGTAAGAGGTTACTGAACGATTTATAAGGGCCGGGTGTTTTAGCCGCTGTTTATGATATACATTTCATAATGCTTTACGGTATTACTCCACTTTGGCCGCCGAGGCCAAGCCCTTTTCCGTTCTGGCTCGAAACTCTCAGTATTTTCCTGGGTGATGTACTCGCTACAATTTTTATCGGCGCCGGGGCTTACGTTCTTTGGTACATACTGAAGTACCCCGGCTTCCGCGTCGGAGCCAACTGGACCTATACTGGATGGGACATACAGAAGATGGGGCGATTGCCAAACGAATCCGACACGGGAAGCTTAGTACTCATGCCCAATATCTCCGTTACATCCCGCGACATGACAATCAAAAAAGTGATCACTTCCGTATGGGTTAGAGAACGCGCCGATCTAAACGACCCAGGCGAGATTCACGGAGTTCTTCACCTGAACCGAGCGGGCATACCGGTAGAAGTGCGCACAACGGGCGGTGATTTGCTGACCCTTGCCGGACCGAGGATCACTTGCCCGGCAAGCAATTTTCAGCGAATTTTTCATTATCCGATCTTTATCCAGACCAGCGATGATGAGTTTTACAAGGCCGAGAGTCCGGGCAACATGCCAACAGGCATTGTGAAGTTCCGGTACGAAATACAGAAGTTCGTCCATTCAGCCAAGCAACGGATTCTCAGGAAATTGAGCTGGGTAGGAGAGTCGTCATGCCAGAGCAACTCGTCAAGGTTCTAACGCGCCGAACCACGGACGGCCAAATCAGTACGTGGGCAACGCTACATTTAAATACCCAGGGAGGAACGATTGCCGGCTGGCTCTGCGATGCTTGGACGGAAGCCGGCACCTCTGGAGCCGACGTGTTGCTACCACGTCTTCACTGGCTGAGCAAAGACGACGACCGTTTTCATTTGGTTCAGCTCGACATCCCAGTCGCTGGATTCGCTTCCATCACTCTCGGACCTGCCGACGAAAATATTGAGCCACGTCGGGAAAGATTCATGCGCGATACGCTGGCCCAATGGGAAAACGAATACTTTACGACCCAAGGTGTTCAGGTTTCCATTGCTAGCTAAATCCGACTCCGCGCAAGAGTGAATGACCGAAAGAACAGGACCTCCCAAGGAAAAAACACGCTCTAGAAAGAGCCTATCTCCACCGTCGCCATCGCCCGCCTGGCTGACAATGGATAAGACGTCTCCCGCTTCTTCACCAATCGCGGCAAAATGATGAAGCCCATCAAGCGCGTCAACGTCGACTTCACCGCCGCCATGCTTGAAGAGCTCGAAGCCGCCGCCAAAGAACTCAACGTCAGCCGCCAAGCCGTCATCAAAACCATGCTTCGCCAAGCCCTCGACCAACGCCAATCCGCCCGATCCTCCCGCCGCCGCTAGCCGGCCAGTTTCGCCTCCAATTTCGCGAGGGTTCTGTCTTGGGTGGCACAGACTTCAGTCTGTGCAGCGGTCAACTTGTTATCCAAAGGCGAGCCACGTCCGGCTCAGTGTCCCGATCCCGAGGAACTCAGCGCCGCCTTAGCCGGAGGTGTCTCAGGAGCCGCATCCTTGATTAAGATCGGCCAGCGCGGAAACGCAAAATTTCCCGAGACGTCATCGATCACGTTCACCTGGCAAACATAGAATCCCGGCTTGAGCGCATGCAAAGGCAAATCGATCTGGAACACCACCGCCTTCCTGCCGGCATCGGTAAACTCCGTAGCCGCCACTTGTTTCGTTTCGTACGCCTTCACGCGCCCCTGCAAGAATTCAATGTTCGTCAAAACGTGAATCCCTTCGCGCGTCTCCTTGGACTGCGGCGCCTCTGGCGCCGCTTTCTGAGGCGGACCGCTCTGCGCCGCTGAAGCCGAGGCCGCAGCCGCGCTCCCAGACTGTGCCGGCGTGGCAGCGGCGGTAATCGCGACTTTGCCTTTCGCCGCATCATAAATCTCATACTGCAAATACAAATGCTGGTCGCGCGTAAACACATGCGTCACATTCGGCACAAGCTGCGTCTGATCTTGAATCAGCGGATCCACATTTTTCTTCTTGCTTGCCCGCGTCACCGGGACGCGCAAACTGCTCAGCACCACCGAGCTCATCCGCAGCGGCGCTTTCCTCAAATCCGGCACTTGCACGTCGGTCTCAAACGAGCCCATGCGCCCGGTTTGATTCTCGCGCACGATAAATTTCAGGTGATAGTTGCCCGGCGCGAGCACAAATCCAGTGTTGTACTGCACGTTTTTCCGCCGCACTTGCTGCGAGCTTTCCACAGCCAGTTTCACCGTGTCGCGCAATTGCCCGACAGGCACTTTGCCTTTGCCAGCGAGGAGCACTTCGCCGATGATGTCGATCGTGGCCTTGTCTTGATCTTTCGCCTGCACGAACGGAATTTGCGAACCGGGAACGACCAGCGAAACCGACAGATAATAGTGCGATTCGTTCTCGCGGAAATACGCCGTGCCCGCATAGAGCGGCACATCCGTCTGCGGCAATTCCGCCGCAAGTTCATCTTCGAGCTGCGACTCGCGATCTTCGTGGTTCAAGTGTTGGAAGTCGCGCCCGGCATAATATCCCGGACGGAATTCGAGCTTCACATCGGCCCGGTTCACCACCACCTTGAGCCGGCGATAATGTCCGTCTTTCAGCCGGTTCGTGCTCGTGAAACCAAGCACGTAGTAAGCGGAAGTGTCCTTCTGCACTTGCGAAAACACGCCGCTAAAGTCGTTGGTATCGAAAAACGCTTTACCACCGGTATCCGCCGCCAGCGTCGAGAGCGTCTCTTGCGACGCGGCATTGCCGCTCAGGTCATTCAAAACAGCGTTTCCGTTATACGCCGATTGTCCATGCAAGCTGGCATTTTGCGCTTCGCCGCCCGGTGGAAACGCCTGCAGGCCCCGCACATCGACGGGATAGATGGAGACGTTGTTCTTCACCGCCGAGGCCGTCGCCGAACGCAACGCCGACTGGTTGTCCGTGCCCGTTTGGCTGATGCCGTTGCTGAAATAAATCAGCGATTTTTTCTGCTGGATTTTTCCCAGCGCGTCCATCGTGGATTGCAACGCGAGCAATTTCCAGTCTGCGCTGAACGTGTTGTAATCCGTGTCATCCGGCGTGAAAGAGCCGCCGGTCTCGGCTGTTCCCTCCGCGCTCCCGGTGTCGCCTTGCCCAAACCCTTGCCCCGAGTCCGAGGAATAGGAACTCAATGTCGCAAGAATTTGCTCCTTATCAGCGGTGAAGTCGAGATCGACGTGCATGTTCGTCGCCAGCGAAACCAGCGCAACGATGTCAGCGGGTCGCATCTGCGCATTGATGTATTTCTTCGCGGCATCCACACAGCGGTCGATCTGGTCCGGCTCCATGGCAGAAAAATCGAAGAACAAAACGATCACTCGCCGGTCGCGCGCGTTCATCACCGGCGCCGCGCTCTTCTTCAAAACGCCGGCGGGTGCAGCGGGTTCGGCCGCTTCGCCCGTGACAGTTTTTTCGGCCGCTCCTGCCGTCTCCAGTTCATCGACATTCTCAAAATCGAAAGTCGAGATCGTTTGTTTTTTGCCGTCTTCGTACAGCGTGAAATCGTCTTTCTTCAAATCGCGAACCAGGTTCCCTTTTTTGTCGCGCACTACGACGTTCGCCAGCACCAATTCGGAAGTCACTCGAATTGGCGTCTGCGGCTTCTCGGATTGCGATTGCGAATCTGGCGGAGCCGGCTGTGGTTGCGATTGCTGCGCGAACGAAAACGAAGGAGCTGCGCCTTGGAGCAGAATTCCAGAGAGCACAAACGCCGCAATTTTTCTTCGTATCGCAACCATGGCCATCCCCATCAGAAGCGGAACCTCGCCTGCACCGTCACGCGCCGCATGGTTCCGACGCCGGTCACTTCGCCGAACGTGATCGAGTTCACCGTCGTGCCGAGCGAACTGTAATTCACCATGTTAAAGACATTGTTCGCCGTGATGCGCAGATCGAGCGCGCGAAATTCCTTGATCTGGATGGTCTTGTTCAGCGACATATCCAGCGTAACTTGGCCCGGCCCTTCCAAAATGTTGCGCCCGGCATCGCCATACGTCGAGTCGGCGGCATTCACGCACGTGGCGATTGGATTGTTGATGGTCGTTTCCGGCTGGCAAAATGCTGCCGTATTGAACCACTCTTTCGTGTTGGGATTCGCGATGTACAATGCTTCGCCGGGCACGATATTCGCGCGCAAAGATCCGCTCACGCCTCGTTGAATATCGAGAGTTCCGCCGAGAACTCGAATGGTGTAAGGCAGCCCGCTCGCAACGGTGAAGTCGCCGCTGTACTGCCATCCGGAAAGAATGTGCGAGATCGCTCCCTTCTGCAAGAATCGCCGGTTTTCGCCGAAGGGCAAATCGTAGACCCAATTCCCCGTGAACTTGTGGCGCTGGTCAAAACTCGAGAGGCCCCGGTCCGCAGGAAGGTCGAAGGGGTTCTGTACAACGACCACGCCCCCGCCGCCGATGGAAGACGCATCGTCTATGGACTTGGAATAAATGTACGTCCCGCTCAGAGCAATTCCGTTTGCTAGCCGCTTGCGAAAGCGAATCGAACCCGAGTGAAACACAGAATTTCCTTCGGACGATTCGTAGGTAAAGGGCTGCGAACCACCCGGAATTAGGATGGCTCGGTCGGTGTCCAGCCGCGTGCCCTTCGAGCCGTTGTAATCGACGTTGAGCAGCCAGCCGCCAGGAAGCTGGCGCTGAATATCCACATTCCAGAGCTGCACGTAGGCGAGGTTGTAATTTGGATTGACAGCAAAATTATTCGTTACCGTCCCCGGCGCGAGGCTTGGAAAAGCGTTCGCGAGATGGAGAAAATCCGGTGGAGTCGCCACGTTCGTAGCGGTCTCGGCGAACGGGGGCTGAAACGCAAAATTCTGAATAACGGCGGTGTACTGCGCGAGGTTGTAATTGATGCCATACCCGGCGCGCACTACCGTGTCCTTCAGGGGCTTCCAGGCGAGTCCCAGCCGGGGAGCATAGTTGTTGCGGTCCGGACGGATCAGCGAAGCAGGAAAAACGCCGTTGTACGGCCCGGTCTGTCCCGGTTCGACGGGGACAGCGGCGGTGAAGCCTGGCGCCACGTCCAGATTGACGATTTGGTTGTTCGCTTCCGTGAACGGGCCCTGATATTCGTAGCGAACCCCAAGGAGCAGCGTCAGGCTCGCGCGGATGCGCCAGTCGTCTTGCGCAAAAAAATCGTAAGAGTTTGCGCGAAAATTATAAGCGTTCGTTCCGAACTGCAAGGTGCTTTGTTGCGGCAAGCCCAGCAGAAAATCCGCGAAATCGCTGCCCGTTCCCGTCTGCGCAACCCCGTTCGCATAGAGCGAGGTTGCAAATCCGGTGAACGTAAAAGTGCCGGACGCGTTTCTGGACGAGCGAAAGCTCTGTAAAATGCGACGATAATCGCCTCCAAACCGCAAGTTATGCTTGCCGTGATTCCAAATGACCGTGTCCGAAATCGTGTAGGTCTGGTCGAGTTCGCGTCGTGGCTCTGGATCGCTTAATCCTGAAAATGAGTTGAAGTTGATTCCCGGAATTCCCCAGTCAAATGGATTTGTCGAAACGCCGCCGATTTGCGCGAGGGCCGCGACGTCCGTGACGTTGGCATACAAATTTGTCGTCGAGACGTGGTTGTGGTTGTAGTTGAAGCGCAGGTTGTTGGTAGTGCGCCCTTTGCCGTAGACCCAGGCGGCGCTCGCGTTTAATCCCTGGGTCCCCGTTCCACCAGCCAGCGAAGGAAACGCGCCAACGAGATCGGTCGTGGTTTTGGTCCAACTCAAGCCGGCATTTAGATTGTTCCGCGGTCCGCGCCTGCCGCCTCCGCCGCCGCGTCCTCCGCCTCCGAAACCGCGGCTTCCAGGCGAGGGCGCCGGACCAAAATTATGGATAAGCCGCAAACTGATGGAATCCGAGTCGCTCTCCGCCGAAGTCACATAATGATAGTTCTGCGACGCACCGGGCAAACTGGGAAGGGGAATGTAGTTCAAAAGGGCTTGCGCCTGCGGTGTGATCAAAGTCGGGTCCATCGCATTCAGTTGGCCGTTGTAGTCAAACTGCTGCCCGGTCGCGGGATTATAGATTGGGGTCGTCAGCGCGGAAAAATCGCCGCCGCGTTCGGCCATCGTTGGCACGGTCGAAAATGAGTCATACGGCGTGCTTCCTCGCCTGCCGCTCCAGCCGCCGAAAAAAAATGTCTTTCCGCCGCCATTGTAAATCTTCGGAATGTTGAGCGGGCCGCCGACGTACGCGCCGAAATGCAGCTGATTGTAATCAGGCTTGGCCAAGGGTACTCCGCTCAGCGAGTACGACCGGGCATCCAGCGCGGAAGTGTCGTCGTAAAAATAAATGTTGCCGTGCGGCTGGTTCACGTTGAAGCCGCGGCCAAAACGACCGAACGAGATCGGCCCACCGCCGCCCGGCCCTCCGCCAAACCCGCCACCGCCAGGACCGCCGCCGCCGCCAAAGCCACCAATGCCCATTTGCTGTGCGCGTTCGCGAAATTCCTGGATTCGTTCTTCCAGCTGGTCCTCATTGCCAGCGCCAAAATCCTGCGTGCGGCCCTGCACGCCGCTGACGCTTACGGATTCCGTCGGCGCGTCGGCTCCCGCGCCGTTAAGAGGAAGAGCGGCGAGATCGCTCGAAGAGGGGTTCTGCCCGCCGCCCGTAGAAGCGCCCGATTCCGCAGCTCCCGGCTCTTCTGCAGTGGAATCCATCGTCAGACTTTGAAATCCGCGTCCTGCGAGGGCGGCGGCGAGGGCCGCGCTTCGCTGAGTGGTTTCTTCCTGCTGGCGAGAGGCGAGGATCAATTCAAAATCGGCCTTGCCGGTAGGAGTTTCCGGATTCAGGACGATTTCCTTGGTTTGCTCGGCGAATCCCATGAATTCGGTTTTCACGACATATCTGCCGCGGGGCAACCCGGCAAAAACAAAACTCCCATCGGAAATCGTTGCGGCGGTGAATTTTTTTCCGGTGAGTGTATTTGCCGCAGTCACAGTGACGCCGGGCAACGGCGTCTTGCCGCTGTGAACGGAGCCCGTGATCTCATACTGAGCTGTTTGCGGTGCGGGCGAGTTGGCCTGCGCGCGCAGGGTTCCAGCGACGCCGGCAAACAGCCCCATGAAGACCAAAGTCGGAACCAACAATTTCAATTATGCGGCTCCGGCGGTGGCTGTTGGTTATTTGGTTTTTGCGGATTTGCTCCTGGGCCGCCGGTCATACCCATTTCCTGCATGCGCTTCCATTGCTCCGGACCGATTACATTCACGGACTTCGGCTGAAAGACGTTGTTCGCCGTTGCTCCTCGCACAAACACGTGATCGCCGACTTGAATGTCCGCCATCGTGACGCTGTCGCGGCCCTTTCGCAGGGACGTTTCTTCATTTAGCTCGACGGTTTGCGTCACGTTATCCGGGCGGAGAATCGTCAGCTTGGGCGCGTCGATAGCTTTCACTTCACCGAAAATATAATCCTGCCCAAGCACGCCCATCTGGCGCATCCCGCCACCCCCGGGACCGCGCCCGCCTTCGGCACCACCGCCTCCTTGGCCTCGGCCTCCAAAGCCGCCGGCAGGGCGTTCGCCGATCATTTGCGCGGTCCAAGTGTGATCCGGATTTTCTTCGCCGCGCACGAATACCTCGTCGCCGACTTTGAAGTCGGTGAGCGCCGCGTCTTGACGATCTTTCCGGAAGCGCGTGTCCGCTGTGATGTTCACGGTAGCGACGCCCCCGTCCTCTTTCGTGATTTGAATCGACTGGCCGTTGACCGCGGTCAATTTTCCGAAAACACCCGGACGCCTTTGGCCGCCGCGCCCGGGACCTTGCGCCGTTTCCCCGCCTTGCGCGGAAGGGGGATTTTGGGCCGGCGGAGCGTCCTGTGGAGTTCTTGGGCGCGCGTATGCTTGCAAGCTGACCACGAATAAACTCATGAATGAAAAACTCAAAAACTTTGCGATTGCCTTCATTTCGACCTTCCTCTTCCGACCCCTATAAGAACGAATCTACGCCTTTGCCACTTCAAAATCTTGTTTGTCATTCGCCGGGCTTTCCGCTTAGACGGCTCCACCGGCTGCATGAGTTTCTTTTAATCAGCGAAAGTCACCGAATTGCCTCTTGGCTGTACCTCCTTGGGCCGAGCGGCGCTTGAATCCCACGGTCACGCGCGCCACTCCTCTATAAATACGCGAGCTGGCTGCGTTTATTGCACAGGAAGCGCGCATCCGCTCTCCGCTGTTTCCCTAAATTCCCGGTTTTTCGAGACTTAGTTCCCGGAGCGCGAGCGTTGCGCGTTTGCAAGAACGGCGCCAGAGGGATCGACGAGGTAGCCACCGAGCTGGCCGGGAAAGAGTCGGAGAGGCGCGATCTCGCCGCCGACGGCTGCGCTCGTGGCCAGCTGGAACGAGGCTGACGAACTTCCTTCAGCCTGGACAATTTGATATGCGGCAGGGAAAAGATCAGCGGGCTGAGCGTCTCCGCCGAAATCCTTCACCTTATATTGTTCGGGTAGGAAGACTTCCCATTGCAACAGACTGATGGGAACATCCATTTTCGGTAGCGAAATTTGCGAGCCGTCTTATTTGGCGAACGGCGCGCCGGAATCCATGTAGACGAAAGAGACCTCGTAGGAGCCGACGGGGCGGAAGCCGGTTCGAAGCAGAGGAACGCGATGACAGTCGGGAGCTTCCACGACTCACCGGGCACTGAAAACCTATATGGCATAGAATCGGGAAACATGCGGCGCTCCCCTTTACATGGTTTGGCACTCTGGATTTCTGTCAGCTCTGCTTTTGCCATGCAGGCCCACGCGCAACAGCCGTCGCCTGCGGCTGCCACAATCGCATATCCGAATAACAGTGATGGCCTCCGAAAGTTACTCAACCACATGCTGTTGGCCGCTAGGCGAGAAGATGAATCGGAACTGCAATCGATGATAAGAGAGACCGAAATACCGAACTATCAAAGCTGGTTCACGACTAATTTCGGTCAAGAAAAAGGCGAAAGTTGGGCGGAGCCATACGGACGATGGCTTGCGAAGGATGAAAGAGAGTTTCAGGAACTCATGGTGAAACTCGCCCACTTGGAAGGCGAGTTCGCGGTAGAAAAGCTGGATGCTGCAAAAAGGTATGACCTTCTGAATGGTCCACTCGATGAATACCGTGCCAGCTGGAAAAGACAGGAAGCACCTAAGGGCGAAGAACTGGTCAGTATCGCGGATTTCTTTTTTGTTGAAGGGAAATTCCGGTGGTACACGGGTTTTTGGAGCGTTCCGTTTCAGAAGCGTCAGACCGGTTCGGTGGTGATGGCAAAACTTGTCAAGAAAGTTGAGCCAGAATATCCCGCAGAGGCGCAAGAAAAGAAAATCCAAGGGACTGTGAAGTTACAGGTGGTCGTGCAAAAGGACGGCTCTGTGGTTGTGCAGAGGGCAGTTGAGGGCGATCCGATTTTCTATGCGGCGGCTATCAAGGCCGTTCGGCAGTGGCGTTACGACCCCACTTTTCTGAATGGCCAGCCGATTGATATGGATATGATAATTACAGTGACCTTCTCATTGGATCACTAAATATTACGGTTGATGGCCGATTAACAGTTACCGGAGGCTGACGCGCTCACTTCGGCTCTCTTCCTGCTGCCAGTTTGGTTTTCACGCGCTATAATTCCGTGGATCGGGACATTGCCGCGGCGCCGCTTTGGGCTGCAACCTAAGCTGACAGGCGACACGTCACACATAGTCGAGGAGGGCCCATGAACATTTTGGAAGCCGTGGAATCGAAGGAAAACAGGACCATCAGGACTATTGGGAGGCGGTCGTTTCTTCGTGTGACGGCGATTGCTGGCGGCGGAGTGTTGCTGGCGGCGTATATCGACCCGCTTGATAGCACTTTTGCAGCAGCGGCCCAAGGCCGTCCGGAACCTAATCTCAATCCGAATGCGTTCATTACGATTTCGAGGGAGGGCATCGCGACGATCATCGCCAAGAATCCGGAGGTCGGGCAGGGAGTGAAGAACATGCTGCCCATGCTGATCGCGGAAGAGCTGGACGTGGATTGGAAGGATGTGCGGATCGAGCAGGGCGACGTTGATTTTGCGAAATATGGATTGCAAGTGGCCGGCGGAAGCACGGCGACGCCGAACAACTGGATTCCCATGCGGCAAGTGGGCGCGGCGGGGCGGCAATTATTTGTGACGGCGGCGGCGCAAACGTGGTCCGTGCGGGAGACCGAGTGTTCGACCACTTCGGGGCGAGTGCATCATGCGGGGACGAAACGGAGCCTCAGCTACGGCGAACTGGCGGCCAAGGCTGCGCAGCTAACGCCGCCAGCGCTGGACGCCGTGAAGTTGAAGGACGCGAAAGAGTTCAAGATCATCGGCAAATCGACGAGCGGCGTGGACGTGCCTTCCATCGTGCGCGGCAAACATCTTTATGGCATCGATTTCAGGCCGCCTGGGATGCTCTGGGCTACGTTCGCGAAGTGTCCGGTGTTTGCGGGGAAAGTGGTCAGCGCGAATCTCGATGCGATCAAGGCGATTCCGGGTGTGCGGCACGCGTTCGTGGTGGAAGGCGGGACGGACTTAACGGGGTTGATGCCGGGCGTGGCAATTGTGGCCGATAGCTGGTGGATCGCGCATACGGCGCGGGCGAAACTGGAAGTGAAGTGGGATGAAGGGGCTACCGCGCAACAGAGCAGCGAGGGATTTGCACGGACGGCTGACCAACTTTCGAAGCAGAAACCCGGATTTTCTTTGCGCACCGACGGCGACCTGGAAGCAGCCATGCAATCGGGGACTAAAGTGGTTGAGGGCGCATATTTTTATCCGTTTCTTTCGCACGCGCCCCTCGAGCCGCAAAACTGCACGGGACTTTTTGCAGACGGCAAGCTGGAATTGTGGGTGCCTAGCCAAACGCCGCAGCGCGGGTTGGCGCAGACCGCGAAGACCCTGGGCATCGCGGAAAGCGACATCACGATTCATCTGCCGCGGATGGGCGGCGGATTCGGGCGGCGGCTGACGAACGACCACATGATTGAGGGCGCGTGGATTGCGAAAGTTCTGAACGGGACGCCGGTGAAGCTGCTGTGGTCGCGCGAAGAGGACATGCATCACGATTTTTACCGGCCCGCGGGATTTCATTATTTGAAGGGCGGCGTCGATGCGTCGGGCAAGCTGGTGGCCTGGCGGGATCATTTTGTTAGTTTCGGAGAAGGCGAGAGGTTCGCTTCGGCGGCGGGAATTTCGCCGGATGAATTCCCGGGGCGCTTTATCCCGAATTATGCGCTGGACGTTTCGCTGATTACGATGGGCATTCCGACGGGTGCAATGCGCGCGCCGGGAAGCAACGGCATTGCTTTCGCGTTGCAGTCGTTTATCGATGAGCTGGCGCATGCGGCGGGAAAAGATCCCGTGGAGTTTCGGCTGGCTATTTTGAGCAATCCGGCGCTGGCGCTGGCGAATCGTCCAGGAACGCCGCAGACGCCGGCGCCTTACGTGTTCAATGCGGAGCGGATGCGCGGCGTACTGCAGCTTGTAGCGGAAAAATCGGATTGGGGCAAACGCAAGCTGCCGAAGGATACGGGCGTGGGCGTGGCGTTCCACTTCAGCCATCGCGGATATTTTGCGGAAGTCGCTGAGGTTCGCGTATCGGCTGAAAATAAGCTCAAGGTCAACAAAGTCTGGGTGGCGGGCGACATCGGGAGCCAAATTATCAATCCGATTGCGGCGATGAACGAAGCGCACGGCGCGGTGATCGAAGGGCTGAGCCATTTGATGAACTGGGAGATCACCATTGAAGGCGGGCACGCGGTGCAGAGCAATTTCAACGTTTACGAGCCGATGCGGATGAATCAAATCCCGCCAGAGATTGAAGTGCATTTCCTCACGACAGACAATCCGCCGACGGGGCTTGGTGAGCCAGCGCTGCCACCGATTTTGCCGGCGGTGTGCAACGCGATTTTCGCCGTTACGGGGAAGCGCATCCGGTCGCTGCCGCTGGCGAAACACGGCTACAGCTGGGCTTAGACACAGCACACATGCGGGGTGTTCAGCCCGCTAAGATGGATTGTGCTGCAGTTGCGCGACAAGGTGTTGCACGCTTCGGGCAAGCTCCGCCACTTCGCCGCGGCCTTCAATGTCCAGTTCGATGGCTCCGCCCTCTTGCGCGGCGTGATCGACGGCTTCGCGCAGGCTCACCAGCGGTTTCACGACTTGCCGGGGCAGAGTGAAACTCACCCAGATGCTGAACAGCAGGGTGATTGCGGACACGATGCTGAGCGCCCACTCCGCATGAAACAGAAGCATGCGAGCTTCCTTGTGATCGCTTTGCACGCGCGTCCAATTTTCCGTTTCGAGCTGAGAGAGCAATCCCAGAACTTCCTGGCTGGAACTCTGCAAATCCGCCGTCACTTGCGCGAGGGCGGGATCGCCGGCTTGAACCGTCTCGCTAATCTGCGCATCGAATGAACCCACACGCTTTCGCAGGTCATCGATCAGCTCCGCGCGTTTTTTTAGCCTGGCTCCGCGGAGGAGGTCGTCCAGGTCTCGTTCGTAGGCGCGCACGACTTTTTGTATGCGGTCCGCATCTGCCTGGCCCGGCTGTGACATTGCAACGACAGCCGCCCCAAACCGCTGTTCGTACAAATCGAGCGCTCCTAGTGCTCTTGTTGTCGCGCCCGTGTCCTCCGGCTCGAGATCCTGGATTTGGCTCACAATTTCCTTGGTTTTGGCGATGGAATCGCGATTCGTGGCGAGATAGCTCGGATCGTGGAGCAAGAGATAATTTCTTTCCGTGCGGCGGGCTTCGAGCAGTTCAATGGAGGCGCGCTGTGCCAGCGTGGCAGCCGGGGCATCTACGTTCACGATGCGGTCGACGATCCATGCCATTTCGAAGAGATAATAGACGGCAAGCAAGATCACCGGCACCAAGATAAATCGGGCGATGGCCAAACTGTACGCCACTCTCTTCCGCAGAGAGTTTCCGGGCGCAAGGATCTTGAATGTTCTCCGGATTCCGAGTCTCATAAGCCGGCTCCCGCCAAAGGGGGTGTTCTTTGGCCGCCCGAATTGTATGTCAGCAGGCCTCCGGGACGCTCCCTTTTTGAAGCTTGCTGCGGCCCAGAGCAACACCCCTTTGAACCGGTCCGAAGGAGTCGCCAGCTTCGCCGAACTTTCGCGATTCTGCTAGGCTGTGTCGGGGAACCATTGCGCAGGACAGGAGAAAAATCGTGACAGTCGTGGCTGGGGTGGACCTTGGGGGCACTGCCGTCAACTATACGTTGGTGGACGCGCAGGAGAAATTTTTGATCGAGGGACTCTGCGAGCATCCGGCGCGCGCGAAAGAGGGGCCAGCGATTTGCCTGCAGCAGATCGCGGATGGATTGAAGATTGCGTGTGACAGGGTGGTAGTACAGCTTGGGGACGTGGTGGCTGTAGGGCTGGATACGCCTGGTCCGGCGAGCGCGGGAGGACAGTTCAGCGCGCGCGGGTCCACCAACTTTGTTCACGCCGATTGGGCGGGATTCGATATTCGCGAGGGGTTGGCGCACAAGCTGGGCATACCGGTTTCCTATTTAAATGATGCGAATGCGGCCGCGCTTTGGGGGCACTACGCGATTTTTGGCGTGAACAGTAAAGAGACCTCGATTTCGATCATCATCGGGACGGGGAATGGCGGCGGAATTATTCTCGATGGGAATGTGGTGAAGGGGAAGAACGGGTTTGGCGGAGAACTTGGGCACGTGCTGCTTCCCTTTCAAAGCATCGCTGGGACCAGCGGCATCAACCCGGTTTGTAATTGTGGACGGACGGGGGACCTCGAGTCGCTTTGTTCGCTTACCGCGATCGAAAGGAATCTGCTGCCCTATTTTTTGCCGCGGTATCCTGGCCATGAACTGGCAAAAGTGAATGCGCATCAGGCGGCGAAACTGGTGCGTGGCATGGCGGATAAGGGCGATCCGCTGTGCAAGGATGTTTTCCGAGTGCAAGCGCATGCCTTGGGACTCTTTTTCGACGAGATGGTGAATACGTTTGACCCCGACGCGTTCATCGTCGGCGGGGGCGCGCTGGAAGCGAGCAAAGAGTTTCAGAAATGGTTCCTGGACGAGATTCGTGTGGGAATGCCGAACCAGCGCGAGGAACAAGCTGGCATTCCCATCTACGTGATTCCGAATGGCGACACCGCGGGCGCGAGAGGCGCGGCGATTGAAGCGCTAAAATTGGCGAGGCAAAGCGGGCTGATGTGAGCTACGCACTCTAAGCCCCGTATTTCGCGAGCAGACCTGCTTTCCACAGCGTTCCCACCACTGGAATTTAGTCACTTAGGTTGTCTCCCGGCTTTTCCGCCAAAATCCATAAGAACTTTTCGCCTCATCCGAATTGGGAAGTGCGCTTCAATAGGACGTGGCGACATACGCTGGGTAGATCGGGGACCACTGGGAGGAGAGGATGTGCGACCGCACTGCGGAAGAGGAAACGAGTGGAGGAGCGATGCCGGACCGCTCGGCTTCTTGGGCCACAGCGAAGGCGATTTCTGCGGCTAGGCTGCGGAGATCTGTCAGTGCTGGAAGCAGCGATGCAGATGGATTCGCGAGAGCGGGAGAATGTTCCGCTAGAGTGCGAGCGGCGGCGATCATCATGGCGTCGGTAATTCGCTGAATGCCGGCGGCTCCAGGGGAGGGACGCGAGGCGACCACGGCGAGGCCGATGGCTGGAAAAATGTAGACGTTGTTGCACTGGGAAACGGGGATGCTTCGGCCACCGAATTGGACGGGCGGAAATGGCGAGCCGGTGGCGACGAGGGCGCGGCCTTCGGTCCAGCGATATAAATCGGCAGGATGCGCCTCAGAGCGGTCGGTGGGATTCGAAAGCGGAAGAATAATGGGACGCGCGACTTTGCCGGCCATTTCCCGGACGATCGGCTCGGTGAAAGCGGAGCCGATTGTCGAGAGACCGATAAGGAGGGTTGCTCGAACGTTGTGAATCACGTCGGCGAGGCCGAAGTCGGCACCGTTCGCGCGCGGCCAGGAAGCGACGCGGCTGGTGGGCTGCGCGTAGACGCGTTGCTCGGGCGTCAAATCGATGCGGCCGGAATGTAGCAAGCCGTGAAGGTCCACCATCCAGAAACGGCCGCGGGCTTCTTCGTCGGAGAGACCTTCGGCAACGAGCGCAGCGCGGAGATAGTCGGCGACTCCCGCGCTTGCGGAGCCGGCGCCAAGAAAAACGATTTGCTGATCGCGCAGGGGCGAGCCTGCCACGCGAACGGCTGCGAGAATTGCGCCGAGCGCGACAGCAGCGGTGCCTTGAATGTCGTCATTGAAAGTGAGCATTTGATCGCGGTAACGATTGAGAATCGGACGCGCGTGGACGCCGGAAAAGTCTTCCCATTGGAGGAGTGTAGACGGAAGGACGTCCTTGACGGCGGCGACAAACGCGGCGATGAAGCTGTCGTAATCGACTCCTGTGATGCGCGCGTGGCGCCAGCCGAGGTATTCCGGATCGCGAAGACGCTCCTCGTTGTTCGTGCCGACGTCGAGGACAATGGGAAGAGTGCGCGCGGGATGAATTCCACCGATCAGGCTGTAGAGAGAAAGTTTGCCGATGGGGATGCCCAAGCCGCCGACGCCTTGATCGCCGATGCCGAGAACGCGCTCGCCGTCGGTGACCACGATGACGTCGACTTCGGGATTTGGATGATTGCGCAGAAGTGCCGGGATGGAATGGCGGAGCGGATAAGAGATGAAAAGGCCGCGCGGACGGCGATAGATGTGGCTGAACTCCTGGCAACCGAGAGCGACGACGGGCGTGTAGACGATGGGCAGCATCTCTTCGATATGGTCGAGGAGGAGCCGGTAAAAGAGCACTTCGTTGGTGTCTTGAAGCTGGCGAAGATAGATGTGGCGTTCGAGGTCGTTGGACTTGAGGCAAAACGCTTGATAAGCGCGGATGCACTGATCCTCGAGCGATTCAACTACGGGGGGAAGCAGGCCGTGAAGGCCGAAGACTTCACGCTCCTGCTCCGTGAAAGCGGTGCCTTTATTGAGAGGAGGATTGTTCAGCAAATCCATGCCGCGAAGATGGACTGCACGAGTAGTTGTTTGCAGTTGGGAATCGTTCCGCGCCATTCCGGCGAGATTGTATCATTCAGACGCCAGGCGAGTTCCGGCCAGAGCTGGATAACGAGATGGAACAATGCGGCGCCATAGACGTATCCTTATAGGGAGCGTCAAATAAGGGGGAAGACCGCGCACGCGCCTGACGGTGTCCGGTCATGGGACGGACATTCCCATATTCGGCCAAAGAGAACGACTTTCGGGGCCTGTGGTGCTCTGTAAATCATTGACAAAATGAGGGTTTGGGCGAATTCTCATGGCAAGAGAGTTGCGCCTAGTTAAGGCTATAACAACTATGGACATCCAACGACCTTCCAACGCAAGAGCCAAGAAAATACGCCGAATTGCTTATGGCACGATCGCGGTCATGCTGCTGGGGGGCGTGACCTATGCGCTGTCGAAGCTGAAGCCTGCGGCTCCGACGGTAGACAAGGGAACTGTTTGGACGGACACCGTCAAGCGCGGGCCGATGCTGCGCGAAGTGCGCGGATTGGGAACGCTTGTTCCTGTAGACATCCGATGGATTACGGCGCAGACGGATTCGCGCGTGGACCACTGGGTATTGCGGCCGGGAGCTATCGTCAATCCCAATTCGATCATTATGGAGCTGAGCGACCCGACGCTGCAGGAGACGGCGCTAGATTCGGAATATCAGCTCAAAGGCGCAGAAGCTGACTTGGCAAACCTTAAGGTGCAGGTTGACAGCGATCTGATGAATCAAAAAGCGAGCGAAGCGCAAGTGCGAAGCGATTACGAACAGGCGAAGATCAACCACGACGTGAAGGTAAAACTCGTGGCAGAGGGTTTGGAATCTTCGTTGAACGAGCAGTTGACTAGGGTTCAGGTGGATCAACTCGCGATTCGGCTGCAACTCGAGGGCGAGAGGACTAAAATCGCCACCGATTCCGGAATCGCGAAACTTGCGGCGCAGCAGGCAAAAATCGCTCAACTGAAAGCTCTTTACGAACTCAAAAAGAGCCAGTTGGAGGCGCTGCATGTCCGAGCGGGAATTAGCGGCGTGTTGCAGCTTGTGCCGGTGGACGAAGGCCAGCACGTGACGGCGGGAACGAACCTGGCGCGCGTAGCGGACCCCAAGAAGCTCAAAGCGGAAATCAAAATCGCGGAAACGCAAGCCAAAGACGTCGTAATCGGGCAGAAGGCTTCGATTGATACGCGCAATGGCATCGCCGATGGGCATGTCTCGCGCATCGATCCCTCCGTGATCAACGGCACGGTTACCGTGGACGTGATGATGGACCAGCCGTTTCCACCCGGATCGGGAGCGCGGCCAGACTTGAGCGTGGATGGGACGATTACCCTCGAAAATTTGACGAATGTGCTGTACGTCGGCAGGCCGGTGCATGGGCAGTCCGACAGCACGATCGGCCTCTTCAAGCTAGTTGATGACGGCTCGGAAGCGGTGCGGGTGAACGTGAAACTTGGACGCAGCTCTGTGAACACGATTGAGATCCTGGACGGATTGAAGGTGGGCGACACGGTGATTCTGTCCGACATGTCGGCCTGGGATGCTTTCGATCGCGTGCGGTTGAAGTAGCTGCGAGCACGCGCCAGTAGAAGACCTTTAGTTGAATTCGGGAATTGATTTCTCTCATTCCGTAGATGCAGGTTCTAGTTTTCTTGCGGAGGCCCAGTGCAGACTCTCTGGCAAGACATTCGCTACGGGTTACGAATGCTCGGGAAAAACCCGGGCTTCACGGCAATAGCCGTTGCTACGCTAGCCCTCGGCATCGGCGCAAATACCGCGATATTTAGCCTGCTCAACGCGGTCATGCTGCAGTCCATTCCGGTTCGTAATCCCCAAGAATTGGTTGTACTGCGCTGGTCGGCACGCGCGCATCCGCAAAACGCGGGTTCGAGCAGCTTTGGGGATTGCCAGTGGACGAAGTGGACCGACAAGGTCTCCGGGAGTTGCTCTTTTTCCTATCCGATGTTCACCGCAATTCGGGAGCACTCTGACGTGTTCTCCGCCATCGGAGCGTTTGCTGGACCTGCGCAACTGGATCTAACCGGGAACGGAATGGCGAGCATCGCGCGCGGCGAAGTTGTCTCTGGTGACTATTTCCAAACGCTCGGTGTCCCTGCCGCCGCTGGCCGAACCATTGAACCACTGGACGAGCGGCCTGGTGCCGAAGGCGTAGCGGTCCTGAGCTATTCATACTGGCAAGGCGCCTTTGGCGGCGCAAAAAGTGCAATCGGAAAAGCCATAAAGCTCAACGGCGTTCCCTTCACCATCGTTGGGGTGGCCGACCCTCGCTTCACTCGGCTGACTCCCGGGCATTCTCAGGACATGTGGTTGCCGCTCTCGCAAGTTGGGCCGCTGCGGCTGCACTGGGGAGGCGGACCTGAGAAGGAAAGAACATGGTGGTTGACTGTCGTAGGGCGATTAAAGCCCGGGGTGTCGGTGGGGCAAGCTGAGTCGGGCGTGAGTCTTCTCTTCCGCAATGAGGTCATCCAGGAAAGGCAGCTGAAGGCGGAGGACAATCCGCAAGTGATCCTAACGGCGGCCCAAAAGGGGCTTTCCGGAATTCGCGGCCAACTCGATCAGCCACTCTATATTCTGATGGCGGCGGTTGTGATTCTTCTCCTGATTTCCTGCGCCAACGTCGCGGGGTTGATGTTATCACGCGCGGCGGCAAGGCAAAAAGAGATCGCCGTTCGGCTGGCGCTGGGGGCAGGACGAGGACGCGTAATCCGGCAGCTTTTGACCGAGAGCGTACTGTTGTCGTTTGCTGGGGCAGTCCTCGGCGTCCTGCTGGCGTACTGGGGCGCGAATGCGCTGGCTGTATTCGCCACGGCAAACCGGTATTCGAATTTTCAGCTCAATGCAGATCCGGATGCGCGCGTGCTCGGCTTCACGGTTGCGGTGGCGGCGCTGACAGGGATTTTGTTTGGTCTCGCGCCGGCGCTTCGAGGGACGCGGGTGAATATCGCGCCGACCCTCAAAGAAAATGCGGGAAATATGTCGGGAGCCAGCTTCGGATCGCGCCGCAGCTTTGGACTCGGCAGCGGACTTGTGGTCGCACAGGTGGCGCTTTCGATGATTGTGCTCGCGGGAGCGGGGCTGGTTGTTCGCTCGCTGGCGAAGTTGAAGGCGATTGATCCGGGATTTGATACGCACAACGTGCTGCAGTTTGGAGTCAACCCCACTCTCACTGGGTACTACAAAAGCGAGCAAGTCGAACCGCTCTATCGCGAATTGCAGAGCAGGCTCGCCGGTCTGCCAGGAGTACTCTCCGTAAGCTATTCGTCCGATACGCTGCTCGACGGAGGGTTGTGGACGGAGGACGTCAAGGTCGAGGGACGAACAGACAAATCCACAGTCGAAACGCAAATGTTGGCGGTAGGGCCCGAATTTTTCTCGACGATGAAAATTCCGGTGATGACCGGACGGACGCTGACTCGTCAGGATTTGGAGTCGAAGCGTGACTTAGCCGTCGTGAACCGCGCCTTTGTTAAGAATTTTCTTGGCGGCCGCGAGGCACTCGGATTGCATTTTGGCGGCACGGACCCCGGCAATGCGCAATACGAAATTGTTGGCGTCGTGGGAGACACAAAATATGCCGGACTGCGTGACGAAATCGCACCGACAGCCTATATCCCTCTTAAAGACGGCGATGCACACTTCGCATTGAGGACGGCGCTCAATCCGGAGGCGCTGCTTCCCGGCGTGCGCAAAGTTGTGAGCGACATGGACAACAACTTGCCGCTTTTTGATGTGAAAACGCAAACAGAGCGAATCGAACGATTGCTGTTCAACGAGCGCCTGCTCGCGCGGCTGGCGAGTCTCTTTGGATTGCTGGCGCTGGTGCTTGCTTGCCTCGGCCTCTATGGACTCCTCGCGTATGAGGTGGCCCGGCGGACGCGAGAGATTGGGATTCGCGCCGCGCTCGGTGCACAGAGCCGAGATGTGCTGCGGCTAGTGGGGGGACAGGGGCTTGTCCTGATTGCTCTCGGGTTTATTTTGGGAGTCGTTGCCGCAGTGGGCGTGACGAGTTCGGTGAGCAGCCTTCTCTACGGGGTAAAGCCGACCGACCCAGCCACATTTCTTGCCGTGGGCGCTTTGCTGCTTCTGGTGGGACTAACGGCGTGCTACATCCCGGCGCGGCGGGCGACGCAAGTCGATCCCATGGTGGCGCTGCGTTATGAATAGCTCTGTAATTCGTTTTTATTGCGGAACCATTCGGAGGGGCATTGCGTATTCCCTGATGCAACCCGTCACAAAGGATTGTGTCCCGTGCGCCTGACCTCTAGCAGCTTGGAACGTCAAATACGAGGAGTGCTACTGATTGCCAAAACTCGGTATCCGTCGGCGGCTGGCAATTCGCTTCCCGCGCTACTGCGGACTGAGTACCGGTACCCCGCATCTTGGACTGGCGAAAGCTCTTACAACTCTTGCGGGCGACATTCGCCGCAAGAAGCGAGAATTAGGAAGAACGCGTAATGCAGAACCTGTGGAACGACGTCCGCTTCGGACTGCGAATGCTGGCGAAGAGCCCCGGCTTCACTGCCATCGCGGTGCTTACCCTGGCCCTCGGCATTGGCGCCAACACGGCAATCTTCTCGCTGATGAACCAAATTCTTTTGCGTCAGCTGCCGATAAAGAATCCGGGCGAATTGGTGATTTTGCGGGCGCCGGGGCCACAGACAGGGCGTGTTTCGAGCGACGGCGATTCGGCGGAATCCTTCTCCTACC
This sequence comes from Candidatus Acidiferrum sp., assembly GCA_049792735.1. Classification (GTDB taxonomy): domain Bacteria; phylum Acidobacteriota; class Terriglobia; order Acidiferrales; family UBA7541; genus Acidiferrum. The sequence continues at coordinate 58,168 of JBARBE010000195.1, read as the reverse complement.
CCATGTACAAGGGGTTGCGCGACCAGAATTCAGTCTTCTCAGGGATCTTGGCGCGATTCACGTTTTCCGCGAGCGTGGCCAGCCATGGCCAGACCGACCGGGCGTCGGGAGAGTTGGTTTCGGGGAACTACTTCGATGTGCTTGGGGTGCAGCCGGCTGTGGGTCGCGTATTCACTCAGGACGACGATCGAGTGCCGGGAGCGCAACCGGTCGTGGTCCTGAGCAATTCCTACTGGAAGCGGCGCTTTGGCGGCGATCCCAGCGTGCTGAACAAGGTTTTGCTGATCAATAACGTGGAAATGACCGTGGTTGGCGTGTCGCAGGCGGGATTCTTTGGCGTCCAGGTGGGCCAGTCGCCGGACTTTTTCGTGCCCATGATGATGACCCCGCAAATGACGCTCAACGCTAATTCGCTCGATAATTGGAATGATTACTGGATGAAAGTTCTCGCTCGGCGTAAGCCGGGCGTCTCGCAAAAACAAGCGCAGGCGGGCATTGCCTCCGAATACCGGCCTTTGCTGGAAGAGCAACTGCCGCAGATAAAGTCCGGTTGGAATGAGAAGAAGCGGCAGCAATTCTTGGACAAAAAGATTTTGCTCTCGTCTGGAGCTCGAGGACGCACAATTTTGCAGCGCGATGCCGGCGGACCCATAATCGCCCTCTTCGTGATGGTGGCGCTTGTTCTTTTGATCGCATGCACGAATGTAGCGAACTTGCTGCTGGCGCGCGGCGCATCGCGGCAACGTGAGTTTGCCATCCGCACGGCCATGGGAGCCAGCCGTGGCAGGATGATCCGCCAATTACTTGCAGAAAGCCTCTTATGCGCGTTTGGTGGCGGGGCGTTGGGCCTGCTCCTCGGCACGTGGTTGATGAAAATCCTGACTCCTCTCGTGGCCTCCAATGTAGGAGTCCATGGCCTCACGGAAAGGCTCGACCCTGGCGTTTTGTCCTTTGCGATCGGAGCCACCTTGTTCTCCGGCGTTTTCTTCGGATTGATCCCCGCGTGGCGCGTGACGCGTCTGGGAGTCTCCGACGTGATTAAGGATCAGGGTTCGACTTCGTCCGCGAGCGTGTCGCATGTGGGCTTCCGAAAATTCCTGGTCGCAGGGCAAGTTGCCTTCACCGTTCTGCTCCTCGCAGGCGCAGGATTGTTCGTGCGTTCTCTCTGGAACTTGCAAAAGCAAGATTTGGGTTTGAACCCAGATCACGTTATCACCTTCTCCATCGAGCCGCCGCTCAATGGTTACGACACTCCGAAGTCCATTGCATTGATCGACCAATTGCGCGGTAGAATCGCGGCTCTGCCTGGAGTAAGGTCTGTGGGGACAGGAGATGTTCCGACCCTCACGGGGGACAGCAACAGCCGCAACATCACCGCCGAAGGAGGCCCGCAACTCGCTGAGGACTTAAACGACGTGAATTACGAGTCGGTCAGTCCTGGCTATTTCTCTACGCTAGGCGTGCCCTTGCTAGCTGGCCGTGAGCTGACGGAAGCTGACGTCCCTACCGCTCCCAAAGTCGCTATTGCCAGCGAGTCGATGGTCAAACGATTCTTCCCTGGCCGCAATCCTCTCGGCCTGCACTTTGCCTTTGGAGGCGGAAACAAGGTTAAGCCGGACATCGAGATCGTAGGAGTCGTAAAAGACGTCAAACAGGCGCACGTGAGCGGCGCACTCCAGCCATACGTCTATGTTCCTTACGCGCAACAGCCTAATCTGGAAGCAATGACCTTCTATGTCCGGTCGACTCAGGATCCATTGCTCTTGGGGTCCGCGCTGCAAGGCGAAGTACGGCAGATGGATCCGAACTTGCCCGTCTACGATTTGAAGACTATGGACCGTGTCGTGGATGAAGATCTGTTTTCGGCTCGCATCGTCGCGGTACTCTCCGCAGCCTTTGCCGGGCTCGCAGGATTGCTGGCGGCGCTGGGGATTTATGGAGTGCTTGCGTACGTCGTGGTACAGCGAACGCGTGAGATCGGCATCCGGATGGCGCTCGGCGCGGTGGCCAGCCAGGTTCGACTGTTGATTATCAAGGAAGTGGGATTGATGGTGTTGGTTGGCGTGGCAATCGGACTGCCCGCGGCGTACGGTTTAGCTAGGCTCAGCGAATCGCTGTTGTATGGCGTGCATGCGGGCGATCCGGCGGTATATGCCGCGGGTTTGGCATTGATTGCGCTCATCGCGCTGGCGGCCTGCTTTCTTCCGGCCCGGCGTGCGACGCGTGTCGATCCCTTGGTGGCGCTGCGATATGAATGACCGGACAGGTTTTGTGAATTCAGAAAGGCTGTTAATTGGTGGGGCAAAAAGAATTTGCAGCATGAGTTCCCGAACAAATAATCGTTAAGGAGACGAAATGTCAGACACACTCATCAAAATGGAAGGCGTAAAGAAAGTCTTCTACACAGACGAAGTGGAGACTCACGCGCTTTCCGAAATTCATCTCGAAATCAAGAAAGGACAGTACATCTCGATCGCCGGGCCTTCGGGCTGCGGCAAGTCGACCTTGCTTTCTATCCTGGGCTTGCTCGATTCGCCGACCGACGGAATCTACATGCTCAATGGCCAGCCGGTTGCCAAGCTGACCATCAGCGAACGCACGCGCATCCGCAACCGCGAAATCGGCTTCATTTTCCAGGCGTTCAATTTGATCGGCGACCTCACGGTCTATGAAAACGTCGAGCTTCCTCTGACCTACCGCGGCACTAGTTCGGCGGAACGCAAACAAAAAGTGCAGAGCGCCCTCGAGCGCGTCGGCATGGCCCACCGCCTGCGCCACTATCCCTCGCAGCTTTCCGGCGGTCAGCAACAGCGCGTTGCCGTCGCCCGCGCATTGGTCGGCGATCCTCTCATCCTGATGGCTGACGAGCCGACTGGTAACTTGGACTCCAAAAACGGCGAAGCCGTCATGGAACTGCTTCGCGATTTGCATCGCAACGGCGCAACAGTCTGCATGGTGACCCACGACCAGCGCTACGCAAACTTCGCCGAACGCACCATCCATCTATTTGACGGCCGCATCGTCGAGGAAACCAAGGAAGCCGGCGTAACCGCATAGAAGCAACCAACAATAGGAGTGCGCGATGAACTCAGTCTGGCAGGACGTCAGGTTCGGCTTGCGCATGTTGGCGAAGCACCGCGTGGCCACTTTGGTTTGCGTGGTCGCGCTGGCTTTGGGCATCGGGGCCAACGCCGCGATTTTCAGCCTGGCAGAGGCATTCCTCATCCACCCCGTCCCGTTCGAACATGCGGATCGCGTCGTAATGCTGCCCGACGCTCGGGCCAACACCCAGGACTCCGGCGCAGGCTTTGGCCCGCAGGATTTCAATTCCGTTGCGCCGGCGACCTTCCTCGACTGGCAAAAAGAGTCGCGCTCCTTTGAAGAACTCGCCGCATACGCCTGGGACGAGGTCAACCTCACTGGCGACCCTGTGGCGCAAAAGGTCCAGGACTTCAAGGTCACTGCCAATTTTTTCCAGACCATTGGAGTACAGCCGGCGCTCGGCCGGACCTTTGCTCCCGAAGAGACCGAGCCCGGTAAGGACCGCAAGATCATCCTGGGTCACGCGCTTTGGGAGCAGCGGTACGCTTCCGATCCTCACGTTCTGGGAAAACAAATCGTCGTCGATGGGCAGAGCTATACGGTCATCGGCGTGATGGGCAAAGGGTTCGACTTTCCGAAGCCCGCAGAGGCATGGATCCCGCTGTCGCTTGATGCGAAAGCACGCCTGACCCGGGACAATCGATGGCTGTGGCCCCTCGCACGCCTCAAACCAGGTGTCTCCTTTTCCGAAGCTGCTGCCGAAATGCGCACCATCGCGCAACGCCAGGCCGATGCCTATCCAGACACCAACAAGGGCTGGATGGTTCAGCCGCAGTTGCTTCGCGAGTTCGTCACCAGTTCACTGACGCGCCAATACATGATCCTCCTCTTGGGCGCAGTGGGCTTCGTACTCCTTATTGCTTGTGCGAACGTCGCTAACGTGCAATTCGCGCGCGTAACAGGCCGCGCGTCGGAGTTCGCCGTTCGAACTGCGATGGGCGGCAGCCGCTGGCGCGTGGTTCGGCAATTGCTCGTTGAAAGTGTTCTCCTCTCGCTCGCGGGCGCCGTGCTCGGACTCGCTTTTGCGCAGTGGTCAATCCAAATGATTCTGTCGCACATGCCGCCCGATGTGGCGAAGTTCGTGGCCGGATGGAAGACCATCCGTCTGGACGCGAACGCCTTCTTATTCACGCTGGCGATCGCAGTGTTCAGCGGCATCATAGCCGGCCTCGCGCCGTCGCTGCTCAGTTCAGGCGTGAATCTGAACGAGACGCTTCGCGAAGGTGGCCGGGGCTCGACGGTTGGCCGCGGCCGTCACCGATTGCGCGGAGCCCTCGTCGTAGGAGAAGTTGCACTGGCCATCGTGTTGCTCGTTGGAGCAGGCTTGCTGGTGAAAGGCTTTCAGGGCTTGCTGAATGTCAATGAAAACTACCAGCCAGAAACGCTGCTGACAATGAACCTGAGTTTGCCCGAGACGCAGTACAAGGCGCCTGCCTCCCGCTTGACCTTCCACGAGCAAATGTTGCAAGGCTTGAACGCGACGCCTGGCGTGCAATCCGCCGCGCTTGTCACTCATGTCCCTTATGCGGACGGAGGCGGCATCGATGCGCAGGCGTTTTCCATCGAAGGCCGTGCGCCTTTGCAGCGCGGTGAACTCGTCGATGCCATCGTACAAACGAGCACTCCTGATTACTTCGGCGACATGAACATCCAATTGCGCGATGGCCGCTTCCTGACCGCCACGGACGGTGCAGATTCCCCCAAGGTTGCCGTCGTCAGTGAAAGCCTGGTGCGGCGCTACTTCGAACGTGAGAATCCGCTAGGCAAACACATCAAGATTGGAAGCGCGAATTCCGATGAGCCTTGGCTGACGGTCGTTGGAGTGGTGAGCGACCTGCACTACAGTTGGATCACGAAGGAATTGGTCCCCACCATTTATCGGTCCTTCCGGCAGTCGCCGCCCTACTTCACGACGGTTGTGCTCCGCACCTCCGGTGCTCCCTTGAAATTCGCTTCTGCCGCGCGCACGGCTGTCGCCGCGGTCGACCCCAATCTTCCGGTCTACAACATTAAGCCCATGGACAAAGTCATTACTGAGTCCATCGTCGGTATCGCCTACGTCGCGGCCATGATGGCCGTGATGGGGCTCATCGCGCTTGTTCTCGCGTCCGTCGGCGTTTTCGGCGTGATGTCCTACTCCGTCAGTGAAAGATCGCATGAAATCGGCATTCGTATGTCCATGGGCGCGCAAACGCAGGACATACTTAAGCTTGTTTTGGGCAATGGAATGCTCCTCACTACGCTGGGGCTTGCGATTGGATTGCCTCTCGCGCTGCTGCTCGCGCGCGGGCTCGCCGGGTTGCTCTATGGTGTTCAGGCCATGGACCCCGCCGCGTTCATCGGATTGCCTCTGGTCCTGCTAAGTGTCGCGGCACTGGCCTGCTATATCCCCGCCCGCCGTGCGGCACACCTTGACCCGCTTAAAGCCTTGCGACACGAGTGAACATCGGTTGGCTCTATGATTTTGCGGCTTTGAGAGCCAGAAGCGTCCGGAACCCGCCGTGGCCAAACTGTCCCTTGGTCGTACGCGCCCACATGGATTTAGGTGTGATAATCTCGAAACGGAAGATGTTTTCCCGCGTCATCTAATTGGCGCCCAAGGAGCGAGCGTGGAGCCTCTGATTCAGTTGCGGAACATGGAGAAGGTTTACGAAGCGGGCGGCAGCAAGTTCTTTGTTTTGCGCCGCGTCTCGCTGGATATTCAGCCCGGCGAATTTGTCACCTTCATGGGTCCCTCCGGCGCCGGCAAATCAACGCTGCTCAGCATCATTGGCATGCTCGATGGTGCGTGGACCGGCGAATACTACTTCAATGGCGAGCCCGTCCACCGGCTCAATGTGAAAAAGCGCAACGAGCTTCACAAAGCGAATATCGGCTTCGTCTTCCAGAGCTACCACCTCATCGACAATCTGACTGTCTTTGAAAACCTCGAAATCCCCCTTTCCTACAAAAATGTCCCGCATAAAGAACGCGTAAGCCTCGTCTGCGACATCCTCGACCGCTTCAACATCGTCGGCAAGAAAGACTTATTTCCCAGCCAGCTTTCCGGCGGCCAGCAACAGCTCGTGGGAGTCGCGCGCGCCGTCGTCCAAAGTCCGAAGCTGATTCTCGCGGACGAGCCCACGGGCAACCTGCATTCCGCGCAAGGTGAAGAAATCATGGAGCTTTTCCGAAGGCTGAACGAAGCCGGCACGAGCATCATCCAGGTGACCCACTCGGAAAAGAACGCGGGCTATGGTCATCGCATCGTGCAACTGAAGGACGGCTGGGTGGTCAGCGAAACCAGCACGGCTGCCCGGGTCGGCTGAGCGAGGGGCTGAAACAGCCTGAGGTCGCCGGAAGCCGCCCGGAGGTATTGGGAAGCAGGGTTAAATTATTGATTCTGTGGGACATTGAGTTTGCGATGCCCTAGCCACTAACTACTTTCGGGCTGCGCATTGTGCCGAGGTTGGTGTGAGAGCTAGGGGCGTATTTAAACGGATGGTTAAATACGAGCTCAGGCTGAGATTATCTTCCGACACGAATGAAAAACCCTACCATTCATCCGTACCGCGTCCTGGTGGCTGACGATCAGGCGGACATCCGCGACGCATTGCGCTTGCTGCTCAAGCGCGAGAACTATGAGACGCAGTCGGCAGCCTCGCCTGCGGAGGCCCTTGCGGCGATCGAAGCGCGCGAATTCGATGCCGTGCTCATGGACCTAAACTACGCACGAGACACGACTTCCGGGCAGGAAGGTCTCGATTTGCTGAGCCGCATCCAGGCCGCGGATTCCACGCTGCCCGTAATTGTGATGACCGCCTGGAGCAGCGTGGAAATCGCCGTGGAAGCCATGCGGCGGGGCGCTCGCGATTTCATTCAAAAGCCGTGGGATAACGCGCGGCTGCTGACCATTCTGCGCACGCAAATCGATCTTCGCAATGCGCTGCGCCAGGCCTCCCGTCTGGAGGCAGAAAATCGCCTGCTCCGCGCCGAATCGCGTCCCACCCTGATTGCCGAAGCGGAGGTCATGCAGCCCGTGCTTGATTTAATCGCGCGTGTCGGTCCTTCCGATGCCAGCGTGCTGATTACCGGCGAGCACGGCACGGGCAAGGAAGTTGTGGCACAAACTTTACACGCACTTTCACAGCGTGCGGGAAAGCCGATGGTTACTATAAATGCGGGCGGACTTTCCGAGGGCCTTTTCGAGAGCGAATTATTCGGCCACGTGAAAGGCGCTTTCACGGATGCCCGTAATGATCGCGTTGGGCGCTTCGAACTTGCTGAGGGCAGCACTCTTTTCTTGGACGAGATCGCGAATGTGCCGCTGAATCTCCAGGCGAAACTTTTGCGCGTGCTGGAAACGGGCGAGCTTGAACGTGTCGGCTCTTCTTCCACGCGCCGTGTAAACGTCCGCGTGCTGGCGGCCACGAACGCCGACGTGAATGCCGAGGCTACAGCAGGACGTTTCCGTGAGGATTTGCTTTTTCGCCTGAACACCATCGAAATTCATCTTCCGCCGCTGCGCGAACGCCGCGAAGATATTCCGCTGCTGGCGCATCACTTTCTTCGAGGTTACGCACAGCGTTATCGCAAGAGCATTTCTGGTTTTGATCCCGGCGCAACGCAGCTTCTTCTCGAGCATCCTTGGCCAGGGAATGTGCGCGAACTCGATCATGCGGTCGAGCGCGGCGTGTTGCTCGCACAGGGGCCGCTCGTGCGTTCCGCGGATCTCGGCCTGCGCACAGGCCCTGCGGGTGGCACGGTGCGGCTCGAAGAAATGAGCTTGGATGAAGTCGAGCGCCATCTGATTCAACGGACGTTGGCGCGTCATGACGGAAACGTCAGCCAGGCGGCGAAGGCACTGGGACTGAGCCGCAGCGCGATGTACCGCCGACTGCAAAAACACGGCTTGGAATGAAACGCCTCTCGTACGAACGCCGCATACAGCTTCTCGCGCTGGCGGCGGGATTACCTGGTTCGTTCATCGCGCTGATTCTCCTCTGGAATGGCGCGTATTCTTCGCGTACCGCGTGGACGCTGACGTTTTTGATTGTGAGCCTGTGGCTCGGCTTCGCGCTCTCCTTGCGGCAGCGCGTCGTTTTTTCCCTGCAAACACTTTCGAATCTTCTTTCCGCGATGCGCGAAGAGGATTTTTCCTTCCGCGCGCGTGAAGCGCGTTCAGACGACGCGCTCGGCGAAGTGATGCTCGAAATGAACGCCCTGAGCGAGACGCTTCGTTCACAGCGTCTGGGTGCGATGGAAGCCACGGGACTGCTGCGCGCCGTAATGGAAGAGATCGACGTGGCGATTTTTACATTCGACAACCATCGCCAGTTGCGCCTCGTCAATCGAGCCGGCGAACGGCTTCTCTCCAGGTCCAGCGAACGATTGCTTGGATTCACCGCGGCGGAGCTTGGCCTCGAGGCGTGTCTCGAAGGCGAGCCGGCGCGCACGATGGAACTGAGTTTTCCCGGCGGGTCAGGCCGTTGGGGCATGCGCCGAGGCTCCTTCCGTCAAGGTGGTTTGCCACATGATTTGATTGTGCTCAGCGATCTCAGCCGCGCGCTTCGCGACGAAGAGCGCCAAGCCTGGCAGCGTCTCATCCGCGTTCTCGGCCACGAACTGAACAATTCGCTTGCCCCGATCCAATCCGTGGCGCAGAGCCTGGAGAGCGGACTGGCCAGCACTTCATCCGTGCCAGAATTGCAGGGCGGCGCTGCTGCCTCCATTTTGGAAGATATGCGGCACGGGTTGGGAATTATCCGGTCTCGCACGGAAGCGCTAGGCCGATTCATGGCGGCTTATGCGCGGCTCGCTCGTCTTCCACAGCCAACGCTTGCGCCCGTGAATGTGACGGAGTGGATTACGCGCGTCGCCAAGCTGGAAGCGCGTGCGAAAGTGCGATTGGAGAAAGGGCCGCCACTCGTCATATCTGCGGATGCCGATCAGCTCGAGCAGTTGCTGATCAACCTGGTTCACAACGCGGCTGACGCGGCGCACGAAACGGGCGGCGGTGTGACGGTAACTTGGGTGCGCTACAGTTCGTATCTGGAAGTTTCCGTCCTGGATGAAGGCCCAGGAATTTCCAACACCGCGAACCTGTTTGTTCCTTTTTTCACGACCAAGCCGGGCGGCTCTGGTATTGGTCTCGTTCTCAGCCGGCAGATCGCAGAAGCTCACGGCGGCACGTTGACCCTGCAAAACCGCCGCGACGCGCGCGGCTGCGAAGCAAAACTGCGGCTGCCGATTTAGCGAAGCTGGGCCCGCCGAATGGAGGATCGATCAACGACAGTTCCGTGCGCGGGGATGATTGTCTTCGACCGGACATCTGCGGCATCGCCGCCGCGCGGTAGAAGCAATAGAGATTTCCACTTCTTGCTTGAGATCTTCAGAAGAACGTCCCATCTTGGCTGCAATTCATGCATTGGCCGCAATCCCGCAAACACTGACGTGGGATTCAGGATCGCCTCTTGGCATGGATTCTCCTCACAAAATCCTTAGATTCGTTTCATCACTTTCTAAGGCTCTGGCATTAGACTATGGAGTCGTCACTGAAATTGAGAGACTCAAGCCCGGTCAAGCCGAGCGAGACTTGTGCGTCCGGGCGAACAACGGCTTTGGCAAATAGAACTACGGACGCCAAATTGCGGGTCCGGGATCGAGCGGGCAGGAGTTTGAAACGGGGTGCCGTGTGCGGGACCTGATATTCACTTTGATGACGATCGGCTTTTTTCTTTTTGCGATCGGCTATCTGCGCGTTTGCGAACGGCTGAAGTGAGGCTAAACCTTTCCCATGATTGAAAACGTCGTCCTTATTCTTATCAGTCTGCTTCTATTTGGCTACCTGGTGTACGCGCTGCTCAAACCGGAGAATTTCTAGCGATGACGGCAAATGGCTGGTTTCAAATCGGCCTCTATGTGCTGATTTTGTTTCTGATCACAAAACCGATGGGGATTTTCCTCACGCGCGCTTTTGAACGCGAGAAGACTTTCCTCGATCCCTTGCTGCGCCCCGTGGAACGGCTGATCTATCGGGTGTGCGGCGTGGACGAAAACAAAGAGATGCGCTGGACGGAATACGGCACGACGATGCTGGTATTCAGCGCGGTTTCGCTGATTTTGCTTTATCTTTTCGAAAGGCTCCAGCACTGGCTGCCGTGGAATCCCGAGAAACTTGGGAGTGTGGCGCCGGATCTTGCCTGGAACACGGCCGTTTCCTTTACCACGAACACGAACTGGCAGGCCTACACTCCGGAAGTCACGATGAGCTACTTCACGCAGATGGCCGGACTGGCGTATCACAACTTTGCGTCGGCCGCGGTCGGGATCGCGCTGGCGATCGCGGTGATTCGCGGAGTCTCGCGCCACGAATCGAAGACCATCGGTAATTTTTGGGTGGATTTGACGCGCTGCTTTCTTTGGATTCTGTTGCCGGTTTGTCTGGTTGGTTCGATGGTGCTGATTTCCCAGGGCGTGATCCAGAATTTGAAGCCCTATGCGACAGCACAGCTCGTCGAACCACAAACTGTGCAAACGCAGGGGCCTGACGGAAAAACAATTTCGCAAAGCGTAACGCGCCAAGTGATTGCGCTTGGTCCTACGGCGTCACAAGAAGTCATCAAAATGTTCGGGACCAATGGCGGCGGATTTTTCAACGCCAACAGTTCACATCCCTATGAAAACCCGACGCCGTTCACAAACTTCTTCGAGATGCTCCTGATTTTCGCGATTCCTTCCGGCTTGACCTACACGCTTGGCCGGATGACAAAGTCGCGGACGCACGGCTGGGCCGTTTGGAGCGCGATGACAGTGCTGTTTCTCGCTGGCGTGAGCACTGCGTACTGGGCGGAAGCGCGAGGTAATCCGGAGCTCGCGGGAGTCGATCAGACTGCGAGCGCGCTTCACTCGGGCGGCAACATGGAGGGGAAAGAAGTTCGCTTTGGCATTGCAAACTCGGCGCTCTTTGCGACCGCCACCACGGACGCAAGCTGCGGCGCAGTGAATAGCATGCATGACTCCTACACGCCGCTCGGCGGCATGGTTCCGCTAGTGAATATCATGCTCGGAGAAATTATCTTTGGCGGCGTCGGCTCCGGCCTCTACGGAATCCTTGTGTTCGTGATTCTCGCCGTATTCATTGCGGGTTTGATGGTGGGACGAACGCCGGAATATTTGGGCAAGAAAATCGAGGCATTCGACGTGAAGATGGCCATGCTCTCGGTTCTCATTATGTGCCTCACGATTCTTATCTTCGCAGCGATTGCGGTTGTTTCGAAGTTCGGCACTTCGAGCATCACCAATCCTGGTCCGCACGGACTCTCGCAAATTTTGTACGCCTATTCCTCGGCAACTGGAAATAACGGCTCCGCGTTTGCCGGACTAAACGCAAACACTCTCTGGTACAACACCTCGACTGCCGTCGCCATGCTTCTCGGCAGATTTTTTGTGGTCATTCCGATTCTGGCCATCGCTGGAAATCTGGCGCGGAAGAAAGTGGCTCCCGCTTCTCTCGGCACTTTTCCGGTGACTGGTCCGCTTTTCACCGTCCTGCTGATCTGCACTATTTTGATCGTCGGCGCGCTTACTTTTTTCCCGGCTTTGAGTTTGGGGCCGATCCTGGAGCATCTCCTGATGCTTTCCGGCAAGGCATTTTGAGGAGCACATGGACCACGCGTCGCAAGCAAAATCGAAAGCACTGACGGACACCAAGATCCTGAAAGTTGCGATTGTGGATTCCTTCCGGAAACTGAATCCGCGCACCATGGTCAAGAATCCCGTGATGTTCGTCGTGGAAGTTGGGGCGCTCCTGACTTCCATTCAACTGGTGCGCGACACTCTGCATCACACCGGCGAATTCGGGTTCGGCTTGCAGATCACTTTGTGGCTGTGGTTCACGGTGCTCTTCGCGAATTTTGCCGAGGCCATGGCCGAAGGGCGCGGCAAAGCACAAGCAGACACGCTGCGCAAAGCCAGAGCGGAAACGGATGCGCGGAGGCTGCGCGCGAACGGGTGCACGGAGACTGTGCCGAGCTCGAAGCTGCGCGCCGGCGATCAAGTTCTGGTAGCCGCGGGAGAATTCATTCCGGGAGATGGCGAAGTTGTTGAGGGCGTGGCCTCGGTCGACGAATCGGCGATTACAGGCGAATCCGCGCCAGTAATTCGCGAATCGGGAGGAGACCGGTCGGCCGTCACGGGCGGGACGAAGGTTCTTTCGGATGAAATTCGCGTACGCATCACTTCCAACCCCGGAGAAACTTTTCTCGATCGCATGATCAGCCTTGTGGAAGGCGCTTCGCGGCAGAAAACGCCGAATGAGATTGCGCTTAACATTCTCTTGGCGGGGTTGACGATTATATTTCTTTTGGCGGTGGTGACCCTCCAGCCTTTTGCCATTTATTCGGGCGCGCCGCAAACGATTTTCGTTCTCGTATCGCTCCTTGTTTGTCTCATTCCAACAACCATTGGCGGCCTTTTGTCGGCGATTGGCATTGCCGGCATGGACCGCTTGATTCAGCGCAATGTGATTGCGATGTCGGGGCGAGCCGTGGAAGCGTCTGGCGACGTCGACGTTTTGCTCCTCGACAAGACAGGAACGATCACGCTAGGTAATCGTGAGGCGACTTCGTTTCACGCGTGCCCGAATATTACGGAAGTGGAACTGGCAAGCGCGGCGCAGCTTGCCTCTTTCGCGGACGAAACGCCGGAGGGACGCTCGATTGTCGTGCTCGCGAAGGAAAAGTATGGTTTGCGCGGCCGCGAGCTGGCACCGCACAACCCGGTATTTATTCCGTTCTCCGCGCAAACGCGCATGTCCGGCGTGGATATGGACGGCCACGAAATTCGCAAAGGCGCGCCGGAAGCAATCGACAAATATGTTGCGGAAAAGGGGCAGGTGGTTCCAGCGGAAATTAAACACGTGGTCCGCGAAATTGCAAACGGAGGTGGCACGCCGCTTCTCGTCACGCAGAATCGCCATGTACTCGGCGCTATCGCGCTGACGGACATCGTAAAAGGCGGAATGCGCGAACGCTTCGATCACCTGCGCGCGATGGGCATCCGCACCATGATGATCACCGGCGACAACCCGCTCACCGCCGCGGCGATCGCGCGCCAGGCCGGCGTGGATGATTTTCTTGCCGAAGCCAAACCCGAAGACAAGATGGCGTTGATCAAGCGCGAACAAGCAAAAGGCAAACTCGTCGCGATGACCGGGGACGGCACCAACGATGCCCCTGCTCTTGCGCAAGCCGACGTGGGCGTCGCGATGAACACCGGCACGCAAGCCGCGAAAGAAGCGGGCAACATGGTTGATCTCGATTCCAACCCGACCAAGCTCATTGAAATCGTGGAAATCGGAAAGCAGTTGCTGATCACACGCGGGGCGCTGACCACGTTTTCCGTCGCCAACGACGTCGCGAAATACTTCGCGATTATTCCCGCGATGTTCGCCGCCGCGTTCCCGCAGCTGGGAGTGCTGAACGTGATGCGGCTACACACTCCGGAGTCCGCGATTCTCTCGGCGGTCATATTTAATGCGTTGATCATTATCGCGTTGATACCGCTGGCGTTGCGCGGTGTGCGCTATCGCCCGCTGGGTGCTGCAGCTTTGCTTCGCCGCAATCTGCTTGTCTATGGACTCGGCGGCGTCGTTGCGCCTTTCCTGGGAATTAAGCTCATCGACATGGCGATCACTGCATTGCACCTGACGCGAGGAACTATATGAAGCAGCATTTGCGGATTGCGATTTTGATGACGCTTGTAACCACGGTGATCTTTGGTCTGCTCTACCCATTGGCTGTTACCGGCCTCGGCCAACTTTTTTTCCCGGCGCAGGCTAATGGCGGATTGATTGTGCGAAACGGCCACGTCGTAGGTTCACGGCTCATTGGCCAGCCTTTTTCCGCCGAGTGGTATTTTCATCCGCGTCCTTCGGAAGCCGGAAACGGTTACGATCCCGTTGCTCCAAGCGGCGGCGCGTCCAATCTCGGCCCGACGAACCGCCAGCTCATCGACCGCGTGAAAAGCGACGTGGAAAAACTTCATGCGGAAAATCCCGGGGCCGCAATCCCCGTGGATATGGTCACTTCTTCCGCTTCCGGTCTGGATCCGGACATCTCGCCTGCCGCAGCGGAGTTTCAGATTCCGCGCGTAGCGCGCCAGCGGCATATCAGTGAAACAGATCTTCGCGCCCTGGTTGCAAAGCACACGTTGGGAAGGCAGTTTGATATTTTCGGCGAGCCACGCGTTAACGTGCTCGAGCTAAACCTCGATCTCGATGCAACGCATCCGATAAAATAAATCTTAGGTTTTTCGGGCAGTAGTTTTCGCAGCCGCGCCCTTGGGCGCCTGAAAACGGTATCCAACCCATGGTTCCGTCAGAATGTATTTTGGACGCGCCGGGTCGTTCTCGATTTTTTTTCGCAATTGATTAATCACTACGCGCAGGTTTTCGGTTTCTTCCCCGTACTCCGGCCCCCAAACCGCTTGCAACAGCCTGCGGTGCGACAAGGGCTTGCCCAAATTGGCCACTAGGTGCTTCAAGACATCGAACTCTTTCGGCGTCAAATGCACGCCGTGGCCGCGAACAATGACCAGCCGGTTTTCGAAATCGATCGTGAGATCCTTGCCGCTAAAGGTCGGAATCGCCTCGCCCGGCGCGTATCTCCGTAGAGCTGCCCGAATACGCGCGAGCAGCTCTTCAATTCCGAAAGGTTTAACGACGTAATCATCCGCGCCGGCATCCAGAGCGATCACTTTGTCGCGCTCCGCATTGCGCACCGTCAACATGATGATCGGCGCGTCGGACATTTCGCGAATCTCGCGCGCCGCCTCGATGCCGCCGATTCCCGGCATATTGACGTCGAGCAAGATCAGATCGGGTCGTTCCTTGCGCACCGCCTCAACGGCCGCCTCTCCGGTGTCCGCCTCTCGAATGACATAGCCGTGGCTTGAAAGCGTGGTGCGCAGCACGCGCCTGATTTGCGCTTCGTCGTCCACAACCAGGATGCCGGCGCCATTCACCGCGGCTCCTTCGCGCTGCGATCCACAGGCAAGGTGAATGAAAAGACTGAGCCGTGCCCAAGCTGACTTGTCACGGAAATCGTCCCTTTATGTGCTGCGACGATAGCCTTCGCGATGGGCAGACCCATTCCCGTGCCTCGCACCAGGTAGCGTTGGTCCTTTCCGCGATAGAACTTGTCGAAAATCATGCCTTGTTCGAAGTCGTCGATTCCCGGCCCGCGATCCGCCACGCTGGTCGTGACTGTGTCTCCCGTCAATTCCGCGGTAATCGTGATGGGATGATCTTTCGGCGAATAAATGTTGGCGTTGTCAATCAAGTGGACGAGTGCGTCCTTGACGCGGCTCAAATCCGCCACCACGGGCGGCAAATTGGGATTGATTTTCACATCGACGGCGCGGCCGGCCAGCGCCGTATCGCACTGCGCCAGCGCCGCCTCAATAATGTCGTCGATCGGCGTGGGAGCGAGGTTCAGTTCAAACTCACCCGCCTCCAGCCGCGACATCTCGGCGGCCTCTTCAACGAGACGGTTCAGCCGGTCGCATTCTTCATTGATAATTGTCAGCAATTCGCGCGTTTGCCCGGGATCGGGGTCATCCGCACCCAGCAAGCTTGTTGTCGCCGCCTTGATCGATGTCAGCGGCGTGCGGAAATCATGCGCAATGGAATCCAGCAGCGCCGACTTCAGCCTCTCGCCCTGCCGTTCGGCTTCCGTTTCTCCAAGCTTCTCGACGGCCCGCGCCCGCTCGATTGCGATTGCCACGAGGCTGCTCACAGCATCCAGCGTCTGGCGCGAAAGCCGCGATCCGGAAATGCCCAGGCTTCCAATCGGCCGAACGCCCATCCGCACGGGAATAAAGTACAGGCCTTCTTGTGATTCAAAGATGCCTTCATCTCGAAGAAACACGGCCTTCATTTTGTCTTCATCCAGATGGGCAGCGCCGAATCCCGAGCGATAAAATTTATCTTTCTGCGGAAGAAACAGTTCCGCGGCTCCGCCTTCAAAGCTCTCCACGATGTAATTCGGGATCGCGTTCATCAGTTGAATGACATTTCCTTCTGCCAGGAGCTTTTGACTGAACTTGTAAAGCCGCTCGACCTCCCGGCGCCGCTGATGGGACTCGTCGGCTTCGTGGCGTATCCTCGCGGACAGTTGGCTTCCCACAATGGAGGTGACCAGGAACGCAAACAGCGCCACCCAATTCTGCGGGTCGGCAATCGTAAACGTCCCGACCGGCGGAAGAAAAAAATAATTAAAAGCCAGCACCGCCGCGATCGACATAAAGACCGAGACGGCCATTCCCCACACCGCTGAAACTGCTAGAATAGCCAGCAAAAAGGTGAGCGCGATGGTTGTCTGATTGACCTCGCGCGCGTGCCGATAGAAAACGGTGAGGCCGGCGACGATGGCCAGCGATACGGCAATCCCAAAGACGCGGCCCCCGAGCATTCTCTGCATCGGAGTATTCTATCGTATGCGGACCATTTGAAACGGAGAAGCTGAGCCCTTGCCCAAGAAACCCGAAGACTGGCTGGCAGTCGCCTCGCCGCCGCAGAAAGCGCGCGGGATCTTTAAGCTGTTTCTCGGCTACGCTCCCGGCGTCGGCAAAACCTACAGCATGCTTAGCGAAGCGCTACGCCGCCGCAGCCGCGGCGAAGACGTGGTCATGGGCGTCGTCGAAACCCACGGCCGCAAAGGCATCGAAGAGCTGGCTTCGCAAATGGAGGCTGTCCCGCGCAAGAAAATCGAATACAAGGGGACGATGTTCGAAGAAATGGATGTGGACGCCATCCTCGCGCGAAAACCAGAAGTCGTCCTCGTGGACGAATTGGCGCACACCAACATTCCCGGCAGCAAACATCGCAAACGTTACGAAGACATTCAAGATCTGCTGGCCGCCAATATCGATGTTGTCTCCACGCTGAACATCCAGCACATCGAGAGCATCGCCCCCATCGTGCACTCGATTACTGGGATTACCGTGCGCGAGACGGTTCCCGATTGGGTCCCTCTGACGGCCGCGGAAACCGTCATGGTCGACCTGACTCCCGAAGCTCTGCACAACCGCATGAAGCGCGGCGACGTTTACAGCACGGAAAAAGTCGAACGCTCCCTCAAAAATTTTTTTCGCCGTGGAAATTTGATCGCTCTCCGCGAACTCGCCCTCCGCCAGGTTGCCGAGCAAGTCGACCGCAGCCTCGAAACCTACATGGAAGACGAGGATATCCGCAAAAATTGGGGCGTTCGCGAACGCATGGCGATTTGTATCTCCGGGAATCCCGCAGGCCAATATCTGGTCGCGCGCGGCGCTCGCATGGCCCGCCGCATGGACGCGGAACTCTATGTCGTTCATGTCGAGCGCGAAATCGGCCCGAAAGAACAGAACACCGCCGCGCTCGCCGCGAATTTGCGTTTTGCCGAGAGTCTCGGAGCAACAGTCGTTCGATTGAAAGGCCGCAGCGTGGCCGACACGGTTGCAAATTTCGTCCGCTCGAAACACATTACGCAAGTGATTTTCGGCCGAGCGCCGATTCACGACTGGCGCAAGTATCTTTATCTATCGGCCGTGCATCGTTTTCTGCGGGAATCCCCGCCCGTGGACGTTCACATCGTTACGCAAGAAGCGGAAGAGTAGCTCTTCTCATCGCGGCGTCGCCGTTTGCACCGTGCCGCTCATTTCCAGTTCAATCTCCACCGCCGGATCGGCTTTCAGGAAAAACGTGTTCGGACTTTTCAGGCCCCACTGGATGTACGGCACGCTGAATTTCGCCGATCCCTTCCAATGCTCGCCGCTGAGCTCTGCTTGAACCGGCACAACCAACTCATGCTCCGCCCCGTGCAAAACAAAAGTCCCGTACACCCCGACGTTGGACGCGCCTTGCGTCAAAACTTTCCCTTCGATCCGATCGGGGCGAAATACCACCTCCGTGTAGCGCGCGCTCTCCAAAATCTCACTGTGCATTTTCTTGTCGCGGGACTCGTTACCGCTTTCCCCGCTGGTAGCATCGGCGGCAATCTCGCCGCTGGCGTTGCCGCTTGCCGGATCAAACCGCACCACACCCCGCTTCAATGCAAATGTTCCATGCACCGTATGCAGTGTGCTGCCCAGCGTCCAATGTAATTTGCTTTGTACGGGATCGAGGTTCAGCGTTAGTTCGCCAGAGCTCGGTGGCGGGGCCGTGCGCGTCGATTGCGTCCAGGCGCGGGTCGCGCCCAAAGCAACGAACACGAAAATCGCCGCCCACCAGAAGGCGACAACTCGAGGCTGTCCCCGTTTCATTTTTAGTCCAGTCACTTTCATCCTGTCGTAAGGAATCGCCATCCAAAAAGCGCGCCGGATTTAGCTATCTGCACTGGGCGCGTCTCTCCCACGTGATAAGCAAGCATCCGTTCGAAAAGCTGCGGAGCCGCCTCCAGCGCACGCAGCGTACGCTTCCGCAGCCCATTTTGGTGAGCGAGCAGCAGTAACAGTTTCTCCATGAGTTGAGGCCGTCGGAACAAACTCTGATGCGAAACCTGGTAGAGATTCAAATCCTCCACAGCTAGGGCGCCGGCAAGCGCTGTAGCTTGCCTGAAACTGAGTGAAAGCCCCTCTCCCGTGATTGCGTCCACGCTGCCTGATGCGTCCCCGATGAGCGCGACGTTCCCGCGATACACGCGCTTTAGGTCGAACATGCTCGTCACTGCTCCGCGCTCTGCACCCACTTGCAGCGCGCCATCGAGCCGCCCAACAAGTTTAGGAAATTTGCCCAGGCTCTCGTCAAAATTCATCCTCGGCTGATCCGAGATCAGCACCACGCAGAGCTCCCGCGCGCTCACGGGAGTCAGATATGCTTGCGCCGCGTCGGCCCAATGAATCTCTATGGAATCCGTCCAAGGCTCGATCTGATAGTGCCGGCGAACAGCGAACCGGCTCACCTGTCGTCGAAAGCTTTCCAACCCACTCCATCGCCGCACTCGCGAGCGGCTTCCGTCAGCACCGATGACCCACCGCGATCGTATTTTATTCCCGCCAGCGACAACTCCTGCTTCATCGAGCTCCGTCACCGGCGTATTCCACATCAGCGACACGCCGCAATCGGAAGCTCGCTCGATCATTCTTTCGTGCAATGTTTCGCGTCGAACTCCGATGCCGTTTCCGCCAGGAAAATTGGCGCTTACCGACGCCCGATCGTCCTCGAAACGAATCCCGCGCAGTACGCAGCCGTCCCTGTCCCGCAGTGCGACGCCGAGTTCTCCGAGCGCCGCCACGGCATCTGGCAAGAGCCCTTCGCCGCAAGCCTTCGTAATGGGAGGCTTCGCGCCGTCAGCAACCGTCACCCGAAATCCGAGCGTCCGGCACGCAAGCGCCGCGGCAAGCCCTGCCGGGCCGCCACCCACAACGAATACGTCTGTGTGCAGCCCCATGTTTCCCTCGCATTGCAACCGTGAACTCCGTCGCGCATCCGGCAATCTGAAAGGTTAGATGTTCGCAAATAACAGAGGATGCCTGGCCGATGGAGAATGCCGCGGCCTCTGCGGAAAGTCATCCTTGGCCTCAAATTCTCTTCATAAGCTGAACTTATTTCTGCACACAATTCTATTAATTTGACTGATTGACTTCCCCGCCCTCATCCTGTTATCTTCATGGCGGCTATTATGGTTATCGTCGCCATCCCGAACGCCCGGCCCGAGTTCGCGCTTCCCGCGCGGACTGTTGGAATCGGAGCCGTCGTACGAATTATCCCTGTCATCGTGCGGGGAATAACATAAAGATGATGGCGGCCTAGCAAAGCAGCAGCAAAGAGTTTCGAGGCCATCATCAGAACCAGGATGATGGCCTCAAGTTTTTTAAGCTCGTATTCGCAAGTTTAAGTGCTCAAAGACCTGGAGGAGATTGCCACTGTGACCGCACCATCACTCAAGTCTCGAAGCAGCGCGCTGATCGACGGTCCTCATCGTGCCGGAGCGCGTGCCATGCTCCGCGCGTGCGGACTTCGCGATGACGATTTCACCAAGCCGCTCATCGGGGTCGCCAACACCTGGATCGAAATCGGGCCCTGCAACTATCACCTCCGCGAACTTGCGGTCCACGTGAAAGACGGCATTCGCGCCGCCGGCGGCACGCCTCTCGAATTCAACACCGTTTCCATTTCCGACGGCATCACCATGGGCACTGAGGGTATGCGCGCCTCGCTCATCAGCCGCGAAGTCATCACAGACTCCATCGAGCTTGTCACCCGGGGAAATCTCTTCGACGCTCTCATTGTGCTCGTCGGCTGCGACAAAACGATTCCCGCCGGCATCATGGCTCTCGCGCGTTTGAATATTCCGGGCCTCGTTCTCTACGGCGGCTCCATCGCTCCCGGCAAATTTGAAGGCCATTCCGTCACCATCCAGGACGTATACGAAGCTATCGGCAGCCACGGGCATGGGGATATGACGGATGCGCGCCTCAAGGCGCTTGAGAGCGCAGCCTGTCCCGGAGCAGGCGCGTGCGGCGGACAATTCACCGCCAACACCATGGCCCTTGTCTGCGAATTTCTTGGCATCGCTCCGATGGGACTTTCCAGCGTTCCCGCCACGGATGCGGGAAAGGCTCATGCCGGGCATCGCGCCGGCGAACTCGTGATGGATCTCCTGCGGAAAAACGTCACTCCTTCTCAGATCATCACCAAGACCGCCATTGAAAACGCCATCGCCGGAGTTGCCGCGACCGGCGGCTCGACAAACTCCGTCTTGCATTTGCTCGCGATTGCCAACGAAGCGAAGATTCCACTGACGATCGACGATTTCGACCGCATCAGCTCCCGCGTGCCGATTATTGCCGACCTGAAACCCGGCGGGCGCTTCGTTGCCACAGATCTGTATGCAGCCGGAGGAACTCCTCTTGTTGCAAAACGGTTGGTCGACGCCAAGATCCTCCGCGGTGACGCCCTCACCGTGACCGGCCGAACGATTGCCGAAGAAGCGGCTGCCGCAAAGGAAACGCCCAACCAGGAAGTCGTCCGAAAAATCGACGCGCCTCTCAAGCCCACTGGCGGCCTGGTCATTCTAAAAGGGAATCTCGCCCCCGAAGGCTGCGTTATAAAAGTTGCCGGACACAATATTCAAAATTTCCTTGGCCCGGCGCGCGTCTTCGGCGATGAAGAGCTGGCTTTCGCGGCCATTGAAAAAAATGAAATTCATGCCGGTGATGTCATCGTGATTCGCTACGAGGGTCCGAAAGGCGGCCCTGGGATGAGGGAAATGCTCGCTGTCACCGCCGCGCTCGTCGGCGCCGGCCTCGGCGATTCTGTCGCTTTGCTCACCGACGGTCGCTTCTCCGGTGCCACGCATGGATTGATGGCAGGCCACGTCGCTCCGGAGGCCGCCAATGGCGGTCCCATCGCCGCCGTCGAGGACGGAGACACGATTGTCTTCGATCTTCCGAACCGCAAACTGAATGTCGAGCTCACAGACGCCGAAATTCAGAAGCGTCTTGCGACCTGGAAGGCCCCCGCCCCGCGTTTCACCAGCGGCGTGATGGCCAAATACGCTTTGTTGGTTTCCTCTGCCTCTCTTGGCGCGGTCACCCTCGTGCCCGCATCTTTTTCAGCATCAACTCAGCCTCAAACAGTTGCGCCCAGCACTTCGCACGCGCAATTGGGAAGGACCCTATGAAGCTCACCGGCGCGGAAATCCTCTGCGAATCGCTCACCAAGTTGGGTGTGCAGCACATTTTCGGATACCCTGGCGGCGCGATTCTTCCCGTGTACGACGCTTTGGGCAAATCCAAGCTGCATCACATTTTGGTTCGGCACGAACAAGGCGCCACGCACATGGCCGATGGATACGCGCGCGCCAGCGGCGGCGTTGGTGTGGCCATGGCTACGTCCGGCCCAGGTGCGACCAACATGGTCACCGGCATTGCCACCGCCATGCTCGACTCCTCTCCCGTCGTCTGCATCACTGGCCAGGTCAGCAGCAAACTTCTCGGCTCCGACGCCTTTCAAGAAATCGACATCACCGGCATCACCATGCCAATCACAAAACACAATGTCGTCGTGTCTCGCGCCGAGGACATCGCGCGCACCCTGCGCGAAGCATTCATCATTGCCAATACCGGTCGCCCGGGCCCAGTTCTCGTCGATGTCACCAAGGATGCGCAACAAGCCTCCTGCGAATTCGATTGGGAAGCGTCAACGCCAAAACTTCCGCAGAAGCGCGTGCGCAATAATCACGACCAGGCCGAATTCGATCGCGCCGTCGAATTGCTGAATACAGCGAAGCGTCCGGTCATTCTCGCCGGCCGCGGCATCATGCTTTCCGGCGCGATGCGCGCCTTCGAGCAATTCGTGCGCACGTGCAATATTCCCGTTGCTATGACTTTGCTCGGCATCGGCTGCTTCCCCGCTTCCGATCCCATGAATCTCGGCATGATGGGCATGCACGGCGAAGCTTGGGTCAATCATGCCATTCAGGAATCCGATCTGCTCATCGCCGTCGGCATGCGCTTCGATGATCGTGTCACCGGCGACCTCCGCACCTACGCCAAAGGAGCGCGCAAAATCCACATCGAAATCGACCGCGCCGAAATCAACAAAAACGTGAAAGTGGACGCCGCTCTGATCGGCGATGCGCGCGAGACGCTCGAAAAGCTTATTCCGCATATCTCGAATCCCGATCGCGGTCCCTGGCTCGCCCATATCAAGGAGCTAAAAGGCGATTCAGCCGTGCGCGACATCCAAAGCCTTCCTGACAACGGTCATCTCTACGCCGCGCACGTCATCAACGATATCTGGAAAGAAACCCGCGGCGAAGCCATCGTCGTCACCGACGTCGGTCAGCACCAAATGTGGGAAGCGCAGTATTACCATCACAACCAGCCCCGCACGCTCATCACGTCCGGCGGCCTCGGCACCATGGGATTCGCGTTGCCCGCCGCTGTTGGCGCAAAATTCGCGAAGCCCGATTCCGAGCTTTGGGTTGTCGTCGGCGATGGCGGCTTCCAAATGACCATGTGCGAGCTTGCCACCATCGTCCAGGAAAAAATAAACATCAAGATCGCCATCATCAATAACGGCTATCTCGGCATGGTTCGTCAGTGGCAGGAATTTTTCTACGACAAGCGCTACGTCGCTACGCCGCTGGTTGCTCCCGATTTTGCGGCGCTGGCCAACGCCTTCGGTATCCGCGGCGAACGCATCACCTCGCGAGCCGATGTCGTCCCCACGATTCGCTCCGCTCGTGAGTCCAACGAAACCGTCTTGATCGACTTTCGCGTCGAGCAGGAGGATTCCGTCTACCCGATGGTTCCCGCGGGCGCATCGCTGCACGAAATGATTCGCCGCCCAGGCAATCCGCTGGTAGAAACGGCATCTGAACCATAAAGCATCGTGCGCGTAGCCAAAGGATGAGCAAAGAGGACATCATGCAAACACTTGTCGCATACGTCGAAAACAAACCGGGCGTGCTCAACCGCGTCTCATCGCTCGCTCGCCGCCTCGCCATCAATATTGATTCCCTGACCGTCGGACCGACCGACAACCCCGAGATCGCTCGCATGACCATCGTCGCGCACACCGACGAAAAAGGCGGCCACCGCCTCGAGGCCAGCCTCGAAAAGCTAGTCGATGTCCTGCTCGCGGAAAACATCACCGAGCGTGCCCTGCTCGAGCGCGATCTCGCTCTCATCAAAGTCCTCGCCGACCAGCAATCCCGCCCCCATCTGATGGAACTGATCAAGGTTTTTCGCGCCCGCGTCGTCGATGTCGCCCCGGAATCGCTCATCATCGAAGTTTCCGGCACGGTCGACAAGATCGACGGACTCCTCGAAGTTCTGAAGCCCTTCGGCGTCCTCGAAATGGCCCGCAGTGGCCGCATCAGCATGACTCGTGGCGGCGATTTGCTCCGTCCCCCAACCGCCACAACCGCACCCGCCCAGACCCTGGTGTCGAGGTAAATTCATGGACGGGGCCACAGTGAAGCTAAAGCCTTTAGAATCAACACCTATGCAAATCTCCGTAAACACTGAATCTAAAGGACTTGCACGCGAGCTAAGTCTTTTACATTCAGTGTTTACAAAAATCTGAGGGAGGGGTCCAAAGTACCCTCCTGACGTTTCGGGCCATCTGCTCCGCCTCTTTGGCGGACGAGGGCCGCAGACGCAAGTTTGAAGCAGTCTAAATTCCGGCCGCAACCCGGCCGCAAAGGACAGCAATGGCAAACCTCTATTACGACGATTCCGCGGATCTAGCTCTCATCCAATCCAAAAAAGTAGCCATCATCGGCTACGGCTCCCAAGGCCACGCCCATTCTCTAAACCTGCGTGACAGCGGCGTTAGCGTCCGCGTCGGCCTGCCTGAAGGCAGCGTCTCGCGCGCCAAGGCGGAAAAGGATGGGCTCACCGTCAACACCCCCGCGCAAGCCGCCGAATGGGCGGACGTCATAATGATTCTCGCGCCGGACACCAGGCAGCCCAAGCTTTATCGCGAGGCCATTGAGCCGTATCTCGCCAAGGGCAAGACGCTCATGTTCGCGCACGGCTTCAACATCCGGTTCGGCACGATCAAGCCGCCCGCGAGCGTCGACGTCTCGATGATCGCGCCCAAAGCTCCCGGCCATCGCGTCCGCGAAGTCTTTACCGAAGGCGGCGGCACGCCCGCGTTGATCGCCATTGAACAAAATGCCAGCGGCCACGCCAAAGCTCTCGCGCTCTCTTATGCCAAAGCGCTCGGATGCACGCGCGCCGGCGTCCTCGAAACCACTTTCACCGAAGAAACCGAGACCGATCTGTTCGGCGAGCAAGCTGTCCTCTGCGGCGGCGTCAGCGAACTGATCAAAGCCGGCTTTGAAACGCTCGTCGCTGCCGGCTATCAAC
This sequence comes from Candidatus Acidiferrum sp., assembly GCA_049792735.1. Taxonomy (GTDB): domain Bacteria; phylum Acidobacteriota; class Terriglobia; order Acidiferrales; family UBA7541; genus Acidiferrum. The sequence goes on along the minus strand of JBARBE010000195.1, from coordinate 33,223 downwards.
CCGAAGTCGCCTATTTCGAGTGCATGCACGAGCTCAAGCTTATCGTCGATCTCATTTACCGCGGCGGCCTCAGCTACATGCGCTATTCCGTCAGCGACACCGCCGAACAAGGCGATTACAGCGCCGGCCCGCGCATCATCACGCAGAAAACGCGCGACGAAATGAAACAGATTCTCGCGGAAATTCGCGACGGCAGTTTTGCCAAGAAATGGATAGCGGAAAACGAAGCGGGCTGCCCGAATTTTCTCGCCACACGCAAGCGCGAACAAAGTCATCCAGTCGAGCAACTCGGCCCCAAACTTCGCGCCATGATGCCCTTTTTGCATCCCGTGATCGCTCCCGGGCTAGAAGAAAAAGCCGCCGCTTCAAAAAAATAAGGAGACAGTTCGACTGCGCACTCGCCCTTGTTTCGCAAAACCCGATCGCGAACGTCCGGCGCGAGTGTTCCATTACTTGTGCGGCTCAAAGTTGTTACTTAAACAAACTATCCAGCCTAGTTGACATGCCCAGCGTTTTAGGCAATTCTCTGGCGCCATGAAACGACGACCAATTTCTCCTCAAGCCTCGGCGCCCTCCTTGTCGGAGCGCATCGAACTTCTCAGCGCAAAACGCCAGGAAATCATCCGCCCGATTCTCGAGCACCCTCGCGACTACGTCCTCTTGAGTGTGCGCGCAATGGCCAAACGCCTTAAGACCGACCCTGCCACTGTCGTTCGCATCGTGCGCGGCCTCGGCTTCGCCAGCTATCGCGATTTTCAGCGCCATCTTCACGATTTGTCGATTGCGTTCGCGACCTCTCTCGATACCATGCAATCCGCTGGCCCCGTCACCGTAAGCAGTATGCCGACATACGTACGCGACGCACTCGAGCAGGACCTCAAAAATTTGCACGGCCTCAAGAATAGCCTCGATGCGCCCCGTCTCGTCTCACTTGCCAAGCGCTTTTACGACGCGCGTCGCATCATAATCCTTGCGGGCGATCTTGCCGCCATTCTCGCCGATTATCTCGAGTATCAAATCACTTTGCTCGGTCTTCCGGTCTTCACCGGGACTTCCGCCGGCCGCATTGCCCACCTGGTCCGCACTGTAACTCCCAAGGACCTCGTGATTGCCATCAGTTTTCGCCGCGGCCTGCGCCAAACAGTCGAAGGCGTGCATCTGGCGCACGCGCGCAGCGCCTACTGCGTCGGCATCACGGACACGTACGTTTCCCCGCTCGCACGTGAATGCGACGAAGTGTTCCTCGCCAGCGTCGAGTCCACATCCTTCGGCGCCTCGTACTCGGCTCCGGTCACGCTCGTCAATGCCATCCTCGCCGCCTGCGGCCAGTATCGCCGCCCGCAAACGCTGGCGATCCTCAAGGAAATAGCGGAGGAGCAGCGCAAAGGCTTCCGCTGGTACACCGTTTAGCCCAGGTCCGCACAGTGAAACAATCGTTTCTTCGATTCGTCACAGAAGCGCCGCTTCTAATGCCATGCCGAAGCTACTAAGCGACTCACTCGAACTCCCGGCATCCCGCGACACCCAATTCGGCAACATTTGTATCTCGCGCGGATTACCATTCTCGGCTATTATGTCACGCGCCTTCTAGCGGATATCTTGAGCGACCAATGAAGATACAAATGCCCGGCAGTAGACCAGTCAGAGCGATGAATGCCTCAGCAAAATCGCGACTCGCGTTTCCCTTCCAACTTTTGCCTCTGCTGCTTGCTGCGCTTTTGCTCTGGGCCCCTGGCATTATCGATGGACAATCCTCAGCATCTCTTACTCCTGGACCCAAACCCGCTGATATCCCGCAAGCGTGGAAGCCTTGGATCGGTGAATATGAACACGGGCTTTCCATTCCGCACCCCGCCACAACTATTGGCGCCGTCTACGCGCTCGGTGAAAAGGATGGTGCGATCTGGATTCTGCAACAAGAGGGAACAGCAGCGGCACCAACATACAAGCCATTGGAGAAGTTTGCCCTAAACCAGCCACCGCCGACTGATGCTTCTCACGGCCTGATCTTGCACTTGGGTTCGCGCGTCCTGGTCATGGGTGGCGTTGGAAGCGTGAAATTCACCCCTGACTTCAACGCGCCCCAACAAGTTCTGATAACGCCAATTCGTCCCGTCGATGAACTACGCGCCGAGGCGCTCGCAGCTTCTCCACCGCACGAGGACGGAGACTTTCGCAAGCCGGAACTGGTGGAGCTGACGACGCTCGACCCTGCCATCCATTTGGATATTCGGTACGCGACGACAAACGATTTTCTTGGCACCGCTGTCTATACGCAGGCTCGCGCTTTCATGCAGCGCCCCGCTGCGGAAGCGCTTGTGCGCGCGCTTCATAAACTAGAGCCGCTCGGCTATGGCCTTCTGATTCACGACGCTTATCGTCCCTGGTACGTCACCAAGATTTTCTGGGATGCTACTCCTCAGGAAGGCAAGATTTTCGTCGCCGATCCGTCGCAAGGCTCGCGCCACAATCGCGGCTGCGCCGTTGACCTGACTCTATACGATCTCGCCACTGGCAAGCCCATCGAAATGCCCGGCACGTACGACGAAATGTCTCCCCGCTCCTTCCCCGATTATCCCGGCGGCACTTCTCTCGAGCGCTGGCATCGCGATCTGCTACGCCGGGCCATGGAATCCGAAGGCTTCACCGTCTACGAACACGAATGGTGGCATTTCGACTACAAGGATTGGCAGAAGTATCCGATTCTGAATATCAAGTTTGAAGATTTGCATTCCGGCCAGGGACTCGCCAGCGCGAATTAGCGTCCACAAGTCTTGGGCCATTTTTTTGGAGGATTTTGCCTTGCAAAGCAACCATCGCAGTCTCCGCTGCTCCGCCGCACTTTGTCTCGCAATTTTGTTTCTCGTCGCCCCGCGACCTCTTCGCGCACAATCGACGGCTTCTCTTGGCGAGCGAATTCAAAGAGTAATGGACCGCCCCGTTTTCGCCCGCGCCAATTTCGGCATCGAGTTCTACGACATCGCCACCGGCAAGGTCGTCTACTCCATCAACGCCAATAAACTATTCGTTCCCGCCTCGACCACAAAAACGCTTACCGAAGGCACCATGCTCGCAAAGTTTGGCGCCGACTATCGCTTCCACACGCGCATCTACCACACCGGCACTCTCGACAAAAAAGGCACGCTCAAAGGCGACCTCATCCTCGTCGCCAGCGGTGACCCCGATCTTTCCAATCGCATTCAGCCCGACGGCACTCTCGCTTTCGTGGATGAAGATCACTCGTACGGCGGTCCTGCCGTTGCGGGCGATCCTCTCGCGGTCATCAAAGAACTCGCCAAGGGTGTCGTCGACAAGGGCATCAAGAAAATCGAGGGCCGCGTGCTCGTCGATGCAAGCCTTTTCCCGGATGGCGGCAAAGAAGGCGGCACCGGCGTCGTCATCTCTTCCATCGTCGTCAACGACAACGTCATCGATCTCGTCGCCACGCCCGGTGCAAAAGCAGGCGACCCCGTTTCTCTCGCGGTTTCCCCCAAGACGGCTTACGCCACTTTCGTCAACAACCTCACAACGTCCGCTCCTGGCGCAGCCCCAGACATCAAGGATCCCGTTACGGTCACCAATCCGGATGGCATGGTTTCCGTCACACTTGCCGGCTCGCTTCCCGCTGGCTCACAACCTTTAACTGCGCCGTTCGCCGTCCCCTCCCCAACAAAATTTGCGGAAACCGTTCTCGCCGAATGTCTCACTTCCGCTGAGATCCAGATTAAACCTCCGAAGAATGCTCCTGCGCCTGACTTTAAGACGTTCGCGTCGTCCTACACTCCTGACAACCAAGTCGCCGAGCACGTTTCTCCGCCGCTCTCCGAAGAAATTAAGGTTACGCTTAAAGTCAGCCAAAATCTTCACGCCAGCATGGGGCCCTATCTTCTGGGTACGCTCATCGCAAAAGATCTCGCCGATCCGGTCCGCGCCGGTTTCAAAATCGAGCGCGGTTTTCTGCAGGACGCCAAACTAGACATGTCCGGCGTTTCGCAAGGCGATGGCGAGGGCGGCGATTGGGCCGATCTCTTCAGCCCCGATTTCATCGCGCACTACATGGCCTATTTGAGCACGCGACCCGACTTTCCGGTCTTTTTCAAAGCGCTTCCGATTCTCGGCAAGGACGGCACGCTCGCCAAAATTCAGGTCAATAATCCCGCCGCCGGCCATGTCTTTGCAAAAACCGGCACGTTCGGCTCCGAAGATAAGCTCAATGGCAAGATGATGCTCAATGGCAAGGGCCTCGCCGGCTTTGTCATCACGGCCAGCGGCAAGAAACTCGCCTTCGCGGCTTACGTAAATCACGTCAGTCTGCCGCTCGATCCGGATGCCGCGCAAGAAGTTGGTGGACAAGCTCTCGGCGAAATTGCCGCCGCCGCATACGATGCTCCGCTGGAAGGCTCTGCGTCCTCGGCCTCTTCCTCAGTTACTTCCTCGACTTCCGGCGAATACGATCTCATCATTCGCAATGGGCATATTCTCGACGGCACAGGCAATCCCTGGTATGCCGCCGACGTCGCCATTCAAGGCGACCGCATCGCCGCCATTGGCGACCTGCACGACGCGCACGCCAAGCGCGAAATCGATGCGCAAGGCCAAATCGTCTCCCCGGGCTTTATCGACATGCTCGGCCAATCCGAATGGTCGCTTCTGCTCGACAATCGCTCGCTAAGCAAACTCTCGCAAGGCATCACTTCCGAGATCACTGGCGAAGGCGGCTCGATCGCTCCGCAGAACGAAAAAACTCTCGCCCCCATGAAGCCGATGCTCGATCATTTTCACTTCACCGTCGATTGGACCACTCTCGACGGCTATTTCCGCCGCCTCGAAAAGCAAGGCACGCCCCTCAACATCGGCACTTACGTCGGCTCGGCGCAAGTCCGCGAAGCGGTCATCGGCGATGACGACCGCGCGCCCACTCCCGCTGAACTCAAACAAATGGAATCGCTTGTCGAGCAAGCCATGAAAGATGGCGCTCTCGGCATTTCCAGCGCGCTCATCTATCCGCCGAATATCTACGCCAAGACCGACGAGCTCATCGCACTCGCGAAAGTCGCTTCCCAGTACGGCGGCATTTACGCCACGCACATGCGCAGCGAGGGCGCTTCCGAAATGGCTGCGCTTGCCGAAGCCATTCGCATCGGCCGCGAAGCCCATCTCCCCGTCGAAGTTTTCCACTTGAAGGTGAGCGGCAAATCGCGCTGGGGCAACATGAGGAACGTCGTCGCCACAATCCAATCCGCGCGCGATTCCGGCCTCGATATCGCTGCGGATATGTATCCGTATCCCGCGGGCGCGACCGCGCTCGCTTCCGCTCTTCCGCCGTGGGTCGCTGATGGCGGCACGGAAAAGCTTCTTGCGCGCCTCAAGGATCCTGCCATTCGCGCGCGTATCAAGAAAGAATTGCTGGAAGGCGATCATCCGGACTGGGAAAATCTCTACTACGATTGCGGCGGCGCCTCGGGCGTGATGCTCGCTTCCATCGAGAAGCCGGAGCTAAAGGAGTTCGAAGGCAAGACCGTCGCGAACGTCGCTCGCGCCTGGAAAAAATCTCCCGAAGATGCGCTGATGGATTTTGTCATCGCCGATTCCGCGCAAACCGGCGCAATCTATTTCATGGCCAGCGAAGAAGACATCAAGACCGGCCTCGAACAAACTTGGACGAGCATCGGGCTCGATGCCAACGAAATGTCGCTCGACGGACCGAACTTCGAGCCGCACACGCACCCGCGCGCGTTCGGCGCCATGCCGCGTTTTCTCGGCCATTACGTTCGCGACGAACACATGATGCCGCTCTCCGCCGCCATCCGCAAAATCACTTCCCTACCGGCGCAACGTGAACATCTGCAGAACCGCGGCCTGCTCAAGCCCGGGAATTTCGCGGACGTCACCATCTTCGATCCCGCGAAAATCATCGACCACGCCACCTTCACTCAGCCAACGCTGCTCTCCGAAGGCGTCGACTACACCATCGTAAACGGCCAGATCGAATACGATCACGGCAAACTCACCGGCGCCGCTGCGGGCAAAGTCTTGCGTGGCCGCGGCTATCAACCCGAAGCACATTAATTCCCGCTCCGCCCCTCATCGGCCTATCTTGACTCAGGCCGTACTTTGTGGTATTACTTATTACAGAATGTAATGGAGCGGAGATGGAATCGGCACTCACCGTCAAAGGCCAGGCCACAATCCCCAAGAAAGTTCGAGAACATCTTGGGCTGAAGCCCGGCGATCGCGTCAAATTCTTTGTGCATCCTGATGGCAGCGTGGTTCTCTTGCCGATGCTTCCTGTTTCGGCGCTGCGGGGCATGATCAAGTCTCGCCGGCGCCGGCCCGTGTCAACTTCAGAGATGACCGAAGCCAGCGCGGAGGTTGCCGCTCGAAGCACGCCTCGCGCCAAGCGGCGATGATCGGGCTCGACACGAACATCCTGGTCCGTTACCTTGCCCAAGACGATCCAATCCAATCGCCCAAGGCAGCCGAAATAATCGAGAAGCGATTAACCGCCGAGAATCCCGGCTTCGTCAGCATTGTGGCCACGATAGAAACGGTTTGGGTTTTGGATCGCGCTTATGGCTTGCCGGCCGCCGAAATTGCAGCCGCTGTCGAACGCATTCTTCAGGTCGATGTGCTCGTTGTGGAGGCCGAGCAGGAGGTTTTCACCGCCATGATCGCACTTAAGGAGGGACGTGGGTCGTTTGCAGACGCCATGATCTCCGCACTTGGGACTAAAGCCGGCTGCTCCTGGACATGGACCTTTGACCGCAAGGCCCTTCGTCTCGGTGGATTCAAATCTCCTTGATTCTTCTCTTCGCGTTTCTGCGAGGAATTGTCCTTGCCAATTTGCGATGCATCGGCGGGGCCAAAGCCGCAGTCCTACGACTCTAAACGCACGACTGACAATCCGCTTGCTAAGCCAGCGAAATCTTGCCCATCTCTGCCACGCGCCGCTCGTATGTCATTTCCTCCCAGCCGTGCTTGCCGTAATAGCGCAGGACGATTTTGTGGCCCGGCGCGATTTTCGCCCGCGCTTTCGTCAGCGAATCGGAAAGCTCGACCCACTCTCCATCTACAAGGTAACTGCCCTCCCAGCCCCGCAATTCGAAATGGCCATCATCTTTGAGGATCAGCGGCGCCGCAGTGCAAGCGATGATTTTTCCGTCCACCTTTGCTTGCGTGCACTCGTAGCTGCCGGATACTTCGACCGTTTGCGCTTTGGCGGGAGGATTTATAACGAAACAAAGGGCCGAAAAGGCGACGTAGCGAAGGAAGCTCTGGGCAATGCGTTCCAGTCCCATGGGGGGCTCCACTGCAGGGAAGCGTTGCTGCGGGCACCGTCCCTGGCCATTGGTACAGGTGCAACTCGCCCGCCAAGGCCCCTCCGTCTAACTTGCTGATAATACATAGCTTGCAGAACTGGCGGACCTGTACTTACGGCCGGCCTAGGAAGATTCATTCCCCTTTTTCGCCCGGAAGAGGATTCCTTTTGCCGATTTCGCCGAGGTTTCCGGGGGCCAGTTTCAACGCGATACTGCTGCTAAAATGGTAATTCCGCTACGGCCTGGCCATCTTTCCGCGGATCCGACGCCCCGAAATTCACGCCCGTCGCAAAATCCCGCAAGACCGCCTGCCCGCCGCCGACACGCGCCGAAAAAGGACCCAAGACTTTGATTTGATGCCCTCTTGCGGTGAGTTCCTCTCGCGTTTTGCCGCTGAAGCGGTTTTCCATCTCGACGTCGCAACCCGAGAACGTGTATTTCGTAAATCGTGGAGCTTCCATCGCGGCCTGAATGTTCATCTTGAAGTCCGCAATATTCGCGATGAACTGCGCATGCGCCTGCCCCTGGTTCCAACCGCCCATAATTCCAAACGCCATCCGCAAATCGCCCTTCTGCGCAAATCCTGGAATGATCGTGTGGCGCGGCCGCTTGTGTCCCGCCAGCGCATCGGGCGAACTAGGATCGAGCACGAACAACCCGCCACGATTCTGCAACGCGAATCCCGTTCCGGTCGCCACAACCCCCGAACCAAACGCCGAATAGTTGCTCTGGATGAGCGACACCATGTTTCCGTCGCGATCCACGACGCTTAGATAAGTCGTTTCGCTTCCGCCGGGAATATCTCCTGCGTGAACGTCGCAATTTGCGTGTTCCGGATCGATCAGCTTCGCGCGCTCCGCCGCCCACCCCTTCGAAATCAGCGTCGCCACCGGAATTTTCTGCCCGCGCGGATCACCCAAATATTTCGCCATGTCGGCGTACGCCAGCTTTTTGGCCTCAATCTCCGCGTGCAGCGCATTAGCCGAGCCAAATCCCCAATCCTTCGAGCCCATGGGAAATGTCTCCATGATGTTCAACATTTCCAGAGCATCCATTCCCTGCCCGTTCGGCGGCATTTCGTAGACTGTCCAATCGCGGTAAGTAGTCGAAATCGGCTCGGCCCATTCCGCGGAAAATTTCGCCAAGTCTTCCGCGGTCATCGTCCCGTTGTGGCGTTTCATTGCGTCTAATATTTTCTTCGCGATCTCGCCTTTGTAAAACGCGTCCCGTCCGTGCTGAGCGATCTGCTCCAGGGATTCCGCCAGCTCAGGGTTCTTGAACAAGTCTCCAACATGCGGCGGGTGATCGCCGGGCAAGTAAAGCGTGGTCGCCGCGTCGTCTTTGCGCAAGTACTCGACTTCCGCTGCCCAATATGCCGCGTCCCACTCGGGCACGGGAAAACCGTCATGCGCTGTGTGAATCGCCGCCGCCAAATCATCCTTCAATTTCTTCCGTCCAAACTTATCCGCCAGTTTTTGCCATCCGTCCACCGCGCCCGGCACAGTAATGGAATTTACGCCCGATTGCGGCATCTCGCGCAAACCGAGTTCGTGCAGATGCTCGATGGTCAGTCCCGCCGGCGCCCACCCGCTGGCGTTCATTCCATATAATTTGTTGGCCTTGGCGTCGTACACAATCGCGAACAAATCCCCGCCAATCCCGTTCATCATCGGCTCAACCACGCCCATCATGGCGTTGGTAGCAATAGCCGCGTCCACCGCGTTCCCGCCACTCTCCAAAATCCGCACGCCCGCTTGCGAAGCCAGCGGCGACTCCGAAGCCACAATCCCGTTGCGCGAAATCACCATTGACCGCGTCTGGCTCCGGTCCTGCCCGTCCGCGCTCCCGCTTATCAGCAACAACCCTCCCGCCAACACGAAAAGCCCGACACTCCGAACTTCCGACAAATCGCGCATATTCCCCCTAAGCTCCCTCGCTTCCAGCGCCCCGCATCTTACATCCCCCGCCAAACCAAAGTCTCCTTTAACTCTCAGACTTTAACTCTCAGACTCAAACTGACGCAACGTGTCGTCAGCGCAAAATTTCCAACGCAAAAACAAATCTCCCCGGACCTGATAAAGTCCGGGGAGGTTGCTGAAGCGCCTCTACATGATTAGTGGTCGTCGCCGTGGCCGTAATCGTCGTGGCCTTCCGACGGCGCAAATGCTATTCCGCGGAACACTTCTCCCGCGCGCGCGGAACGCACCGTCTGGAAAGTTCCCAACCAGCTGCCGGCGGGCGGTGGCGTGGTCGCTGAGATCAGGTCCGTGACTTTCACCAGCTTGTTTGGATCTGCTCCGTTGTCGCCATTGGCGCTCACCGTTGACGTAATGGCCCAAATCGTCGCTGTGCCGTCGCGATTCACGCGCCCGGTAATGTTCCGGCATCCGCCCGTCGCCGGATCAATCGATGCCGGATAGTGGTCCACGCTATATTGCACGCCAATGTTCAATCCGGCGTTCAATACGTAAACCATGTTCCACACGCCGTTTTGAAGCACCCACTTCTGCAAGCCCGCCGTCGCCTGGGATTGCGCATCGGCGACGTTGCCGTTCACCGGCGGCGTCACGTACGTTCCATCGCCTTCGTCGCACACATAGAGCGTGTTCTCGTTGGCGAAAAACATCCCGAAAGGAAAGTTCGTGCTGGTGCTCGCCGTCGTGCTCGGGAATCCCGGCAGCGGCACAATCGGCACCGTCGCCAGCGTCGTCGCATCGCCCGTTGGCAGCATTCCGGCAGTGCCTACCTGATAGACCGTGTTGATCCCGTTGCTTCCGCTGCCCTTGCTGATGTACAGCGTGTTATTGAAAATGGTCACGCCTCGGAAGTTCGTATCCTTCCCCAGCTTATCCGTCCCAATTTCCAGCCGCCCAATCATCGTGATATTCGGTGGCAAGAGCGGCGTTTGACCGGCCGCCAGCAGTTCCGAGCCCGTGGCGTTGTAAAGATCGATGCCGTCTTGCGTCAGCGGAATCTGTTTCTTCGAGAGATTTCCGCTGTTGTCGTTTCCCACCATGTAGAACAGACCGTTCGCGCCTTTGATCGCCGCGCGGCCGTTGTCTCCGCTATATGCATTACCGTCCGTAATGCTCAAGCGACCATCCGCGTCCACTTCCGCCACGGCTCGGTAGTATGCGGTGATGACATTCGGCGTGTTCTGCAAACTCGAGGTAACCGGATTCGTCGGGTCGCAGACGCCAGGAGTGTTGGAGGCCGAAACGTCAATCAGATTTGGCGCCGTCGGAGAAATTGTGTCGCCCCCGCAGCCTTCTCCACCGTGATACGCCATAAAGGTCAGCGATTTGCCGTCGATCGAGCGATTCAGTGCCAGCTCCGACTTCGAACTGAAGCTCGTCACGATCTGATCGCTTGGGATCGCCAGCGTACCCAGCTCCCATCCATCCTCGGTAATGTTCTCGAGAAAAATCGGGGAAGTGATGCCAAAGCTGCCATCCGTAGCGGCGTTGTTCCAAACATTGTGCGCGTCGTAATCGTTGGGAGCTTCGCCGTTATCGCTGGCGAAGCCGCATGGAACCGCAACAGGTGTAGTGCCTCCCGCGACTAAGGGCACATTCACCGTCAATCCGGTCGCACCTCCCATGCATCCCGGCGGCAAAGCCTCGCCTTCGATCACGGTCGAAGCATTTCCCGCATACACGCTCTTGCTGAGCACCAAGCTGTCTGGCGCGAACTGGAAGTGCCTCGAATGATCGTGATCGTCATCATCCGCGGACATCTTGCTGACAAATACGCCTCCCGCCAATGCAAACGCTGCTGCCACTGCCAAAACTGTCAAAGCACGCCGTTTTTTCACAAGTGTAGCCCTCCAAGGCGCACGAATCTTCCCACGCTCATTCACCTGGAGGTTTGCCGCTTTGTTAAGACTCTATGAACCCTGCGTTGCAAGTACTGATAGCAGTAGTATCCGCGTCCGGTCTAATATGTAAGGGATCCCCCGGCCACACACGAGACGCTCGGCTTTCAACACTCGCCGCTCCTCACCCTCTGCCTACTACTCACTACCCACTCTTTCCTCGTCCTTGTACACTGTACCTCTCCTCCGCTATCACCTTTCGTCCAATCGCGGAGCTACCGCCCATGACTGAAGAACGCAAGTCCGCCTCCGCCGCGCGCCGCGTCGCCGACCCGAATCTCGACGCCCAAATCGACGCCCTCGTCGCCGGTCGTCATGCCGATCCCTTCGCACTCCTCGGTCCGCATCCGATTTCCACGCCCGCGGGCAATCGCTGGGTCATCCGGTTCTTCCGCCCCGGCGCTGCCGAGGCCAGCGTTCTTCTCAAAGGCTTTTCCGAATCCATCCCTGCGAATCGCATCCGCCCAGAAGGCTTCTTTGAAGCCGCACTCCCCGAAACCTACCGCGACAAGCCCGATCCTTCGGCCTACCGCATTCGCTACCGCACGGGCTATGGCGAAACCGTCGAAGCTCTGGATACTTACGCATTTCCTTATCTGCTCAGCGAATTCGATCTCCATCTCATGGGCGAAGGCCGCCACTACGACACCTACGATAAACTCGGCGCGCATCTGAAAACTCTCGAAGGCGTCCGCGGCGTCCATTTCGCGGTTTGGGCGCCCAGCGCGCAGCGCGTCAGCGTCGTCGGCGACTTCAATCGATGGGACGGCCGTGTCGATCCCATGCGCGCTCGCGGGTCATCCGGTATCTGGGAACTTTTCGTGCCCGAGCTCGCCGAAGGCGCCATCTACAAATATGAAATCATCGGCTCGAATGGCGCGATGCTGCCCCTCAAAGCCGATCCCTACGCCTTTCGCGCCGAACTACGCCCAAACACCGGCTCCGTCGTCGTAAACTTGGATACTTACGTGTGGACCGACACGGCTTGGATCAGCGCGCGTTCCAAGAAAAATTGGCTGGAGTCCCCTATCTCCGTCTACGAAGTCCATCTTGGCTCCTGGCGCCGCGTCCCTCAGCAAAATAATCGTTGGCTCACCTACCGCGAACTCGGCGATCAGCTCATTCCCTACGTAAAAGATCTTGGATACACGCATATCGAGCTGCTGCCCATCATGGAACATCCCTTCGACGGGTCATGGGGGTATCAGACGATTGGCTATTTCGCCGCCACTAGCCGCTACGGCTCTCCCGCCGAATTTATGGAATTTGTCGACCGCTGCCATCAGGCGGGCATCGGCGTTTTTCTGGACTGGACTCCCGCGCACTTCCCGCGCGACACCTTCGGCCTGGCGCAGTTTGATGGCACCCACCTTTACGAGCATTCGGACCCGCGCCAGGGCACGCATCCCGATTGGGGCACGCTCGTTTACAACTATGGCCGCAACGAAGTCCAGAACTACCTCATCTCCAACGCTTTATTCTGGCTCGACAAATATCACATCGACGGCCTGCGCGTGGACGCCGTCGCCTCCATGCTTTATCTCGACTACTCTCGCAAAGAGGGCGAGTGGATCCCCAACGAGTTCGGCGGCCGCGAAAATCTCCATGCCATCGCCTTCATCAAGCGCATGAACGAAGTCACGCACGGCCGCTTCCCCGGCATTCTCACGATCGCCGAAGAATCCACCTCCTGGCCGAGCGTCTCGCGTCCAACGTATCTCGGAGGTCTCGGCTTCAGCCTGAAATGGAACATGGGCTGGATGAACGACACGCTGAGCTATTTCTCCAAGAATCCGATCCACCGCAAATACGAGCACAACAAAATGACGTTCTCGATGCTCTATGCCTTCACCGAGAATTTCATGCTCCCGTTCTCCCACGACGAAGTCGTCCACGGGAAAAATTCTCTCCTCCACAAAATGCCCGGCGATTTATGGCAGCAATTCGCAAATCTCCGCCTGCTGCTGGCCTATCAATGCGCTCACCCCGGCAAGAAACTCCTCTTCATGGGCCAGGAACTAGCCCAGCGCAACGAGTGGAGCGAAGCCACCAGTCTCGATTGGCACCTGCTCCAATACGATTCGCACCGCGGCATGCAAAATCTGGTGCGCGACCTAAACAAGCTCCTCGCCGCCGAGGCCGCTTTGCATCAAGTTGATTTTGTTTGGCAGGGTTTCGAGTGGCTGGACGCCAATGACGCCGACAACAGCGTCTTCGCCTTCGCCCGCCATGGAAAAAAGTCCGAAGACTTGCTCCTCGTCGTCCTCAACGCCACGCCGGTTGTTCGTGAGGGCTACCGCATCGGCGCCCCTCAGCCCGGCTTTTACGAAGAAGTCTTGAACACGGATGCCGCGAATTACGGCGGCTCGAATGCAGGCAATCTTGGCGGCCAAACCGCTTCGAACCAACCCGCCCAGGGCCGCTCCCACTCTCTCTGCCTCACTCTCCCGCCGCTAGCCGCCGTCTTCCTAAAATGGAAACCCCAATGATTCCGGCTATGCGCCCTCTTGCCCCCGTAGGGGCACGGCACGCCGTGCCCGTCTTGACGGCTCGGCGATCTACCCGCCCTCCGCGCTCTCTGTCATTCGTTCGGTACTAGAAAATTGTTAATCCCGGAACTTTTCCCGCGTCTTACTCGTATGTATCGCCAAATGCCCAAAGGAGGCATTCCCTCATGGCCAACCATACCCGGCGCGTGCTCCCCGTAATCGCTTTTCTATCCGCCGCATGTCTCTACGCTCCTCTCGGCATCCTGGCACAAACAAGTTCAAGCCAATCAAGCAGTTCCGCGCGTGGTGAGCGCTGGCTCCACGTCCGCGTGATCAGCACCAATGACAAGGGCGAAACCGTCCGCGTCAATGTTCCCGTCGAGCTGGCCGAAAAGGTTCTTCCGGCCATCGATCACGACCGCCTCCACAACGGCAAAGTGCGCATTGGCTGCATGGATTGCGACGGCGTGGACATTCGCACGCTTTTTGACGCCGTTCGCACCACCAAAGACGGGGAGTTCGTAACCGTGCAGAGCAAGGATGCCGACATCAGCGTGGCAAAGAAGGATGGCCAGTTCCTTGTCCATGTCCACGACAAGAACAAACCAAAGAATTCTCAAGTGGAAGTCAAAGTTCCCATGAAAGTCGTTCAAGCGCTGCTCTCCGCGGGCAAAGATGAGTTGGATATCGTTGCCGGGCTGCATGCTCTCGCGGCGGAAGGCGATGTGGATCTGGTCTCGGTGAAAGATGACGACAGCACGATTCACGTCTGGATGGATTCCAAGAACGTCGCCGATTAACCACAAACTAGGTTGCGTTTAAGGAATTCGGGCCCCGAAACAGTCTCCTGCGGAAAAGCGGAAGGCGGGAAAGGATAAGTGAGATGGTACTCCTCGGAAAAATCGCTCTGGGTTTTGGGGCCACTGTCCTGATGGCGGGCGCTTATACTTTTCGCGAAGGCTTGTTGCGCGTTGACGTCGACGAAAGCCATGGCAACGGATCGCACGTCCACGTTTGGGTGCCCGCGGCGGTAGTTCCCATGGCCATGCACTTCGTGCCCCGCCAAAAGATGGAAGAAGCTGGAGAAAGAGCCGGACAGTACATGCCGCTGGTACATGTCGTCGCGAAAGAACTGCAAAAATATCCCGAAGCCGAACTGGTCGAAGTGCGCGATGGCGAACAACATGTTCATATCCGCACGCACGATGGCGCTTTGTTGATCGATGTGGACCAGCCCGGCGAACACGTTCACGTGGCATGCCCGCTAGCCACGATCGATGACGTCTCCCGCGAACTTGCTTCTTTCGCACCAGGCGCGTGAGCCGCGCGGCGTTCGCAGCGGACCCAAGAAAAATCGCGCGAAAGCCTGATTTAACTCTCGTCCCCGGGCGGTAGATCTAGAAAATACCTTGCCGCCGGATTTTGCTGTGGCTTTGGAAGTTACTGCCTTCCTCGCGCTCCCTGATTCATCATCATTTGCTGGAACACTTTAGGATCGAAAGGAGTTACCGGGCCGGTGATGTGATCCTTGGCGTCGGTAATCACTTTCACGAGGACCTGGTTCGATCCAGAGCCAACTTCCTTGACCATGCTGAAAGGAACGATTTTGTCGTTGATCCACACTTCGTCTTTTCCGTCGTTCTTCTTCCAGTGCTGGCAGACAAAAGTGCCGGCTGGAACGGTAACCGTTTCAGCGCCGACTTGCGCCCATTTGTCCAGGTCCTGCCCAATCTTCGCGCTATCGCGCGCATTGCTTCGCATGGGCATTTCCATGGCGGGTGCGCCGGGGAATTGAAAAATCGTGCGATGCATTTCGAAATCATCCTTGGTGATCAAGACTTTGCTGTAGATGGTGCCGTTGACAGCTTTGTCGAACACCGAAAACTCGAGCCAGTAGCCCTCTTTGAGACCAACCATTTCTCTGCCGACGACTAACATTTCCATGGTCGACTTGGGTGAATTGGAGTTGGCCTCGATTGTTTCGTAAACGGCGCCGCCGCCGACCACGGGCTTGAAGAAGTCGGACATCGCAGGCCGCTTGAAGAAATTCATGCCCATCTGGGCGCGGGCAACAGCGCCGACGGCAAGAGAAAGACATGAGGCTAGCAGGACGGCTTGCACTCGCTTCATTGTGTAGCTCCTTGTGTTCGTATCTGCCGCCGGGTTGGCGGAAATCTCCAGAATGGAAGGACTGGAGAGTGCCCCAAAAGTACCAGTTCGCTTGGCAGGAGGCAATCGGGGGCGGAAAGTTTGGTAGCGAAAGAGGATACCGCGGCGAGGCGGGGCTCGGCGCCATGAGAGGCACAATGGAGAGCATCAATTTGTTTCGAAGGGTCGATCCGCGAGCTCCTGATCTTCCGCCGCGCGTTCGGTTTAGTAGCTGCTTTAAAGGAAAAGGACAGTGGTGCGAGCTATTCGTAGGCAAGGGCAACGACGGGGTCATAGCTGGCGGCACGAAGCGCGGGATACACGGCGCCGATGGCGGCTCCCGCCAAAGCGAGAAGCGTGGCAGTGAAAACCCATTGAGGGGTAATCAAAATCGTGAGGTCCGGGTGGGTCTCCCTCATTACGGCCTGAAAAAAATAGGTGAGGATGATTCCCAAAACGCAACCCAAGAGCGTGAGGATAAGAGTTTCTCCCAGCAACATGCGCAGGATACCGAACCTGGAAAGGCCCAAGGACTTGAGGATACCTATTTCGCGAGTACGCTCCATGACCATGGTGTGCATATTGAGAAGCACGACCAGAAAGCTGATGACGATGCCAAGGCCCACCATGGTGCGAGTAAAAGGTTTCAATTGAGGAAGATTGGAGGAACTCATGAGCGTGACGTATTCGGCCATAGAACGGACCCGATCCAGAGGATCAAGAGCGAGAACTTCCGCGCGAGTTCCTTCCGTGTCGCCCTTGCTGCGAACATAGAACATGGAGACGCGATTTTCGGCGCCGGCGATATCTTGCGCCGTCTTAAGAGGAATGAAGTAGCGGGCGCCTTTGCCATGGGCGACGATCCCACAGATTGTAAACTGATGGTTCAAAAGAGTGATTTGGTCGCCGACTCTCAAATGCTTGGTTTGAGCGATGATGTCATCGGCGATGGCTTCGTCGGGAGAGTCAAAGGGACGCCCTTCGCGAAATAAAAACCCGCGGCTAAGAGCGTTGAAGCGTTTGAAATCAATACCATAGACGATGACAAAGCTCTTTGGCTCGGTGAGGATAAGCGTGGGAGCAACTTCATCAACGCCAGGGAGGGCAGCAATTTTAGCGCCCAAGGATTCCTGCATGACGGCGCTGGAGAATGCAAAGAAAATAGAGGCGTTGGGAGGCTGGACGAGAAGATCGGCGCCAATGCCCTCCTGGCGCTTTCCCCATTCGGAAAGAACTCCCGAAGTGAGACCGACGATGAGGAGAACCAAGATAACCTGGATGGAAATGGCGACTACGCTGAGAGAGCTGCGGAGCGGACGCGCGATGACGTTGCCCCACAACATTTGCAAGAGAGAAAAAGTTCCATCAAATGTCTCATTCATTCGGAAATCCGATGGATCACTTTAACATCCGATGGTGGTGGGGTCAAAATTTGGCGAGAAATGGCGGGCACGCATCGTGCCGAACTCGGAAGAACATATTTCTGCAAGGTTAAGTTTTCAACACAAGTGTTGATAAGTGTGTGGAAAATCGTCTCGTGCGGCCATGTAAGTTCACTTTCTTCAATGGGCTGCTCCTGTTTGCACAATTTCAGTGCAATTTATTTTTTCCGTAGTGATACTTTTTGATGGTGGAAAGAGGTGTTCGCAAAACAAAACTAGCAAAATGAGAACGATGGGAAAGGCGAAGGTAAAAAATTCCATGAAGTGACCGCCGCCACTACACACAATACAGAGTGCGACTCAACTTAGTACCACTTGGGCGGTCTCTCGAGATGAATTTTTATGACTTGGTGAGGGTCGGTGATGTCGTACCAGCGTCCGTAGGTCTTCCATCCATCAGCAATAACCTGAATGAGAGCGCGGCCAAGAGGCGCGTCGGGAACGTGGGTGATTCCTTCGCGATTGGTTTTGACGTTCAGTTCTACTTTCTTATCCTTCCTCAGGGTGCGCTGCTCGATATATTTGACGTAGACGCTGGCATTTTCAACAGGTTCGGCCTTGTCGCCGGCGGTGACTTCGATCGTCAGCTTAGAGGGTGCATCGGATTGCGCGGGAGACTTGGGCGGAGCAGCGGGCTGATCCTGTGCAGAAACACCAAGAGCGGCGGCAAGGAAAAAGGCGAAGAGAAAAATTCCCAACTTGGGCCGAGAGAATACCATGTTCCAGTGGACCCCATATTCCACAGAAAAATGTTCTGAGGTAAAGTTACTCCGCTGGAGTCTAAGATGCAAATGGAATGGCAAATGCTGCTCGTAGTCTGGGGCGGTTTGGAAGAGCGAGGATGTATTCCAGGCTACAGGCTGCAGCGGCAGATTTGACTCACCGTTGGTGGTCCTGTAAGTTTTGAAGAATCTGCGCTGTGCGCCGTCGAGAGACGCGTGCGCAGCGCTGCCCCCTAGCAAGGAAGTCCCACATCACCGGGGAAACGAAACAGATTATCTTGAATGCGATGGACTGAGCGCCCGGGGCTAAGGCTTTCGGGGTAAGAGGAGACCACAATGGGATTTGCAACGAACGCGATACACGTCGGACAGGAGCCGGATCCCGCCACGGGTGCGGTCGTTGCGCCAATCTATCAGACCTCGACGTACGTTTATGAAGAGCTTGGCAAGCACAAGGGGTACGACTACTCGAGATCGAATCATCCGAACCGGAAGGCTTTGGAACGGACCGTAGCGAAACTGGAGGGCGGGCATAGCGCGTACGTTTTCACTTCGGGAATGGCGGCGATTGATGCGGTGTTTCGGCTTTTCCGTCCGGGAGACCATGTTGTGCTGTCGGAGGCGGTGTACGGCGGCGTGTACCGGCTCTCGACGCAGCTTTTGGTGCATTTTGGGTTGGAATTCAGCTTTGTGGATACATCGATTCCGGCTTGTGTGCTGTCGGCCATGCGGCCGAATACGAAGCTGATTTATATCGAGACGCCGACAAATCCGACGATGCGCGTGACGGATATCAGCGCGATCGCGAAACTGGCTAGCGAGCGGAACGTTACGCTGGCGGTGGACAATACGTTTCTGAGTCCTTATTTGCAGCGGCCGATTGAACTGGGCGCGCAGATCGTGGTGCACTCGATGACGAAATATTTGAACGGGCACAGCGATTCGATGGGAGGAGCGGTGGTGCTGACGCGGCCGGAGGATGCGGAGAGGATTTATTTTATACAGCGGTCGGCGGGCGCGGGTTTGGCGCCGATGGATTGCTTTTTGATTTCCCGCGGGATTAAGACGCTGGCGATTCGCATGTTGCAGCACAACGCGAATGGCATCACGGTGGCGAGACATTTGGATGCGCACCCGAAAGTTCGCAAGACCTATTACCCTGGATTGCCGACGCATCCGCAGCACGAGCTTGCTCGACGGCAACAAAAGGGGCCGGGGGCGATGCTGGCGATTGATTTGGGATCGCTGGAAGCAGCGCGGCGATTTTTGAATAAGTTGAAATTGTGCGCGCTGGCGGAAAGTTTGGGCGGGGTGGAGACTTTAGTTTCGTTGCCGGCGCAGATGACGCATGCTTCGATGCCGGCGGAAGTGCGGGAGCGGATTGGGATTACGGAGGGGTTGGTGAGGATTTCGGTGGGGATTGAGGACGTGGAAGATATTATGGCGGATTTGGATCAGGCATTGTTGTACGTGTGAAGAAGAAGTGGTTGGTGGTTAGTGGTTGGGAAAACATCGCCTGTCATGGACACACGCAATTGGGATCGAGCAGAACGGCGTAATGAAATATCGCTTCGCCGCCGTCATCACCAAGGAGGACGATTGGTTCGTTGCGCGGTGTCCCGAGCTAAATGTAACCACGCAGGAAAAAACATCGAAGCCGCCTGCGCCAACCTACGCGAGGCTATCGAACTCTATCTGGAAACTTGGGGTGCTCCTTGAGCCGTTACGTGTTTTCGTCGAGCCAGTCGAGGTAGGGTTTGGAGCCGGCTACGATGGGGAGGGCGATGAATTCAGGGACTTCGTAGCTGTGGAGGCGTCTTACTTCCCTTTCGAGTGCGCCGAGGCGTCTGGTGGTGGTCTTGATGAGGAGCAGGAGTTCGCGGGCCTTTTCTATTTTGCCATTCCAGCGATAGTGGGACTCGATGGGAATGCGGAGGATGTTGACGCACGCGGCGAGTCGTTTTTCGATGACGCTGCGGGCGATTAGCTTGGCCTGGATGTGATTGGCGCAGGTGACGAGGACGAGGCGGTAGTTTTCGCTGGGCTTCATGTAGCCACCTCCAATTAGAGAATCTGGTAGACGCAGTGCAAAGGGAGGGGCAAGCCCCTCCCCTACAGGCGCGGGAACTGCCCTGTCCGCGCTGTAGGGACGCTTCCGAATCGGAAAGACTCGGAATAGAATACGACGGTATGAGCGCTTCCCCTATGATGAATGCTTCCCCGATCAAATTCGGCACGTCCGGATGGCGCGGGCTGATTGCCGACGATTTTACGTTCGCGAACGTGCGGCTGGCGGTGAGGGCGATCGCGGAGCATGTCACGGCGAAGAAGAAAAATCCGACGATTCTTGTGGGATACGATCCGCGATTTTATTCGGAAGAGTTTTCGCAGCTCGCGGTTGTGATTTTGCAGGAGCACGGGATTCGAACGCTGCTTTGCGAGACGTTTACGCCGACGCCGGCGGTGGCTTATGAGATTCAGCGGGCGAAGCTGGATGGAGCGATCAATTTCACGGCGAGCCACAACCCGGCGCAATATCACGGACTGAAATTTTCTTCGGCGGATGCGGGACCGGCGCTGCCGGAAGTGACGAAGGATATCGAAGCGCGGGTGGTCAGAATTATCGCCAAGGAAGGCGCGTATCCGACTTCACCGGCTGTGCCTTCGGGCGGAGTGAAGACGGAGAAAGTGAATCTTCGCGGGAGTTATTTGAAGCGGCTGGAAGAATTGGTGCGGTTCGAGACGCTGCGAAAAGCAAACGTGCAATTTGTGACAGACGCGCTCCACGGCTGCGGAGCAGGATATCTGGATCGAGCGCTCGCGGAGCATGGCGTCGCGGTCCAGGCGATGCGGACGAACCGCGATTGTCTTTTTGACGGGGCGGGGCCGGACGTTAGCGAAGAAAATCTGGCGCCGCTGCGCAAGGCAGTGATGGAGTCGGGGGCGGCGGCAGGACTGGCGACCGATGGCGACGCAGACCGCTTTGGAATGATCGATCGCGACGGAACATGGATTCAGCCGAATCATATTTTGGCGCTGGTCTACGACTATATTGTGGAGACGCGCGGATGGAACATGGCGGCGGCGCGGAGCGTGGCGACATCGCAACTGATCGATGCGGCAGCGAAAGCGCACGGACAGAAAACGTATCAGACGCCCGTGGGGTTCAAGTACATCGGGCAACTGATTCGCGAGGACAAGATTGCGCTGGGCGGAGAAGAGAGCGCGGGGCTAACGATTCGCGGGCACGTACCGGAAAAAGATGGAATCCTGGCGTGCTTGCTAGTGGCGGAGATGATTGCGGCCCGGGGCGCTTCGCTGGGCGAGCAGATCAAGCAGCTTTTCAAGAAAGTGGGAAGAGAGTTTTGGCCGGTGCGCGAAAATTTGCACCTCAGCGACGAACAAAAGGCAAACGCCGTGAAGAAGGTGGCGGTAGACGCTTCGACACTGGTGGGGCGGAAAGTTGTATCGATAGACCGGACGGACGGTGCAAAATTTTGTTTCGAAGACGGGTCGTGGATGTTGCTGCGGATGTCGGGAACGGAGCCGCTGCTGCGCTTGTATGTGGAGGCGAATAGCGCGGCGGCTTCCGCGAAGCTGGTGAGCGAGGCGACAAAGTGGGTATTGGCAAGCTGAAGCCGAAATTGGAGAAGGCGACGGCGGAAGAAAAAATCCGAACGCTGCTGCGGCAATACGGCAGTGGACTGCTGGGGTTGCTGCTGCTCGTGACGTTCGTGCACGACATTTTTGGGACGCACGGATTTTTGGCGATGCGGCGGACGCAGAACGAAATTAAGAAAGTGAAAGCGGATCTGGAGAAATTGAACAAGCAAAATGCGGCGCTGGAGCAGGAGTCGAAGGACCTGAAAAGCGATCCGCGGTTGATCGAGAAAATCGCGCGGGATGATTTAGGCCTGGCGCGGCCGGGCGAGATTATTATTCGGATTCCTCAGGAAGCGGAACAGGCGCAGCCACAAGGGCAGGTCCCCGCAGCAAAACCGTAGGTCGACGCGGCAACTTCGATTTGCAATTTCACGAAAAACTGGAATTTTTAGGCAGGCGAGGGCGCCGGGGAGAGCTTTTGCGCTTTGGCGCGGCGATTTTTCCAGTTGGTGCGCAAGAGCGACAGAATGAGCATGGCCAGATAGATAATGAGCAAGCCGGTGGTGGCTTGCAGGACGGTGGATTGGCGTTTGTGGAGGATGGAGAAGCGGCCATAGACAAATTCGATGTGGACCCAGTAGACCAAGAGGGAGGTTTTGCCTAGCTGGATCATTGGACTGAAGCCCATCTGAGCGAGGCCCCAGCGGCCCCAGGCGTAGATGAGGGAAAGGATGATGAGAAGAACGCCGCAGCGCATTAGGAAAAAATTGGGGCTGGTGTGCCAGTAGTCGTAGACGGGATAGAGATGGAGAGAAGCGGCATCAAAAAGAAGAGAGAGACGGCAGGCAAGTATGCCTGTTCCACCGAGAGCGGCGAAGATCAGGGCTTCGTTGCGTTTCGCGATGTCAGTGAAAAGGAAGAAACCGACGGCGAGGCCGACAAAGGCGAAGCCAGACCAGGGAAAGAGCGGGAAGAGCCAGGGCTGTGGGTTGCCGAAGATGTGGACGCCGTTGACGTAGGACTCGAGAGGCCAAGGCAAAGAACTCGGGCGGTGGGTGGTCCAGAGGAGCGGTGTACAAAGGGCTACGATCGTTGCGGCAACGAGGCCGGCGAAGATTCCACGGTTGCGTGAGGCTGCGACGATGGTTTGCGGAAGCGTGGCCGCCTCTGAGGGAAGGCGGGCGGCACTGAGCCAGCAGAGGGCGCCCATCACCATCATCGAGAGGCCAAGCATGTTGAGGATGTCGACGCGGAAAAGATCGGTCCAGGGAGACCAGCGGTAGCCGAGGGCGTATTCCTGGACGCGGAAGAGGAGGCCGAGAGCGAAAATTTCTGCGCCGCGGCGGATGGTTGTCTGCGCGATTTTGGTGCGAGAGGCGCCTTTTTCGCGAAGGCGTTCCGTTATAAGCGCCATGGAGACGCCGGAAAGGAAGAGGAAGAGTGGCGCGGGGAGTGTGCCGCCGAGTTGCGACCAGGTGAAGACGGCGGATTTGCGCGCGCCGGGACTGAGCCAGGAGTCGTAGCAGTGCGTTTGGAACATGAGGACGCAGGCAAGGCCGCGCATCCAGTCGATGTAGGTGAGGCGCTTCATGACGGGCGTTGGGCGGGAGGAAAGATGCGTTTGATGAGATGGAAGCGGCGCGTGGGTGATTTGGGTTGAATTCGTGGCGGCGTGTGCATGCGTTACAATCTTCTCCTTCTATTTTGAAGATGGAGAGGCAAATTTGCCAGCGACACGACAAATCGGCGTGCTTCCCATACTCGGTCTGTGGGCTGGGCTGTGCCTTACGGGGACGCTGTACGCGACGTGGCAGGGATACGGAGGACGCGCGTTTGCGGCTACGCTGACGGCGTTTGCGTTCTTTTTTCTGGTGATGTTGCTCTTCGCGGCGCGCGGCGTGGGTGATCGGCTGGCGGCGCGGTTCGGAGTTACAGGTGGCATGGTGTTGGGCTGTGCCGCGTTTCTTGCCTACCTGATTTATGGCCTGGGGACAAATACTTTTGGGATTTTGCGCGTTGGCGCGGTGACGATTTTTGTGTTTGTGCCTCTGTGGCTGGCGGCTTCGGCGGAACGCAAGCCGGCCGGGACCTGGCAAGACTTTTTGGTGCTGGCGGGGATCTGGGCGGCGGTGAAATTTGGGCCGTCACATCAAGTGTGGCTGTATCCGGGCGGGCGGCTGACGTATGTGTTTACCGTGCTGCTGGCGGTGAATGTGGCGCTGGCGGTGTTTGTGCTAATTCGGCGCGTGGACGGAATCGGTTACTCGATGGGCTGGGGACGGCATTGGGGATTTTTTGTGCTGGGGAGCTTCTTCGTGCTCGCGTGCATCGCGATTCCGCTGGGGACTGGAATGCACTTCATTGCGTTTGCGCCGCAATGGCATGCGTGGCCTTCGCTGGTATTCACCTCGCTGGGGATTTTCTTTTTTACGGCTTGGCCGGAGGAGCTACTGTTTCGCGGGTTGTTGCAAAACATTCTTTCGCGGGCGTCGAAGAGCGATTTGGCGGGGTGGTGGACGGCGTCGGTGCTGTTCGGATTTTCGCACATTACGAACTTGGGATTTCCGAATTGGCGGTACGTCATCCTCGCGTGCATTGCCGGGATTTTTTATGGGTGGACGTGGCGGAAGACGGGGTCGATCTTTGCGTCGGCAATCGTGCATGCGCTGGTGGATATATCGTGGCACTTCCTGTTCCACACAGTCTGAGGACCCATAGAGGCCGCCAAAATGGGGATGGGGATTTAGAGAGGGGTCTAAGGAACTCGTAAGCCGAGAGTGGCCGCAAGCCTGGCCTGCTTTCGGTCGAAGGTGTAGAAGGAGGCTGCCATCAGCACCAAGGCGGAAGCCACGTGAAGTACGTCCAGAGCCCGATTTCCCGAGACAGGTGTCTCTTTTTCAGCGATGTGCTTCGCACGTCCAAAGGCCGCGGCTGGAATTGGTGCGATGCGGATGATGCCAGCCTCGACATCTTTGGAAAACGAGTCGAGGATGGCCCGTTGTTGGCCAATCAAGAACTGTTTTCGAAAGACTCTCCAACTCACCGCGTTTGTAAACTCAAACTCGCCAAAGTCCGTCGTTAGGAGGGGAGCCCTGAAGCGGCTCATGATTGCGGCGGCGGCAGTGGAGTTCACGTCGGAGACGTAAAGAGAAAAGAGAAAACTGGTATCGGCGTAGACAATCAAAAACGTTCCCGTTCCGCAGCGAGTTGCTTCGCGCCGGAGACTTTCATGCGTTTCTTGCCGAAGATCTTTTTCATGCGGCCGAGGAAGTCGGGCATTTCCAAGGGGACGGGCGGCTCGGGTGGCAATAAGCGGGCGATAACGCGCTTGCGTTTGGTGATTTGAATTTCCTGTCCCTCGCGGAGAAGATTTTCCACCACGGAGAAACGGTACCGGAGATCGCGGACGGACGCCTTTTTCATGTGATACATTTTAGCATCACACAATGAAGTGGACAAGGCCGAAATGGAGCATTGCGGCCTTCAACGAGTAGCCAGCCGAGCGAGGAATCTCGAGGTGCGATCCCCCGAAAGTCATTCAGGCGATGGGGAGAGCCGGAAACAAAGGCGCGTTTGGCGCGTTAGAAGCTTCGTAGGCCGTAATGCCGGGAACATAAGCTGGATTCAAACGTAGTTACTTCCAGGGGGCGCTCGATGGGAACGCTACGGCAGGATGTGCAGTTTGCGCTGCGGATGATGCGCAAGAACCTGGGATTCACGACGGCGGCGGTGCTCTGCCTGATGCTGGGGATTGGCGCGACGACGGGGATCTTCACGGTGGTCAACGCGGTCCTGCTGGAGCCGCTGCCCTACGCGCATCCTGAACAGTTGATACGAATTTATACCGAGTTTCCGACGTTTCCGAACGGCGGACTCCATCGCTTTTGGGCTTCGGGGCCGGAATTTTTGGATCTGCGGCGCGATACACACTCCTGGGCTTCGCTGGATGCGTGGATTACCGGCGGCGTGAACTTGGCCGGGAAGGCAGAGCCGGTGAGAGTGACCGGCGCGTACGTGAGCGGCGGATTGCTGGACTCGCTTGGCGTTTCTCCGATCGCGGGCCGCCTGATTGCACCGTCGGACGACGTTCCGGGCGCCAATGTCGTCGCGGACATCTCTTATGGCACGTGGCGGGCCCAGTTTGCCGGCGATCCAAATATTGTGGGGCGGGAAACGCGGCTGGATGGAAAAAAGTGCACGATCATCGGCGTAATGCCTAAAGGATTTCAATTTCCTCCCGGCGAACAGGATCCGGCGCAAGTTTGGTCCGCGTTACAGTTGGATCCGGCCAAACCGGGCGGACGGGGGTCGCACAACTACTATTTGCTTGGAAGACTCAAATCCGGCGTATCGGCGGTGCAAGCTCAAGGTGAGCTGGCATCGCTGGTTCAGAGTTACGGGGAAAACCGCGCGCCGCACACGCACAGCTTCAGTCCGAAGGATCACACGATCGTCAGTTACCCCTTGCAGTCGGAGGTTGTTTCGAGCGTTCGGCCCGCTCTGCTGATGCTGCTGGGAGCGGTGGCGTTCGTACTTTTGATCGCCAGCGTGAACGTGGCGAATCTCCTGCTGGCCAGGGCGGAAGCGCGGCGCAGAGAGATCGCCATTCGAGGGGCACTGGGAGCGAGCTTGGCGCGTCTAGCGAGGCAATTTGTGACGGAAGGAGTCTTGCTGGGGTTTTTCGGAGGCTTGCTGGGCATTGCGCTCGCGTACGGAGGGGTGCGGCTGGTTCAACTGACAAATGCAGGGGGCCTACCGCGAGCAGATGAGATCGCGGTGGACTGGCGGGTGCTGGTTTTCACATTGGTGACAAGCCTAGTCAGCGGAGTGCTTTTCGGCTTGGCGCCCATCGCGCCGCTGGTCGTGAGCGGAATCTCCGAATCGCTGAAGGATACAGCGGGAAGCACGACGGCGGCGGCGGGAGCGCAATTTTTCCGCCGGGCGCTTGTTGTGGGAGAGCTGGCAATGGCGTTGGTGCTGCTCATCGGCTGCGGTTTGATGCTGCGCGCTTTTTGGAAGCTGCAAGAAGTTCATACGGGCATGAATGCGGATGACGTCATAACGATGCAGGTTTCCTTGCCAAGCGGGACGTACTCGGACAATGCAAAAATCGCGGACCTGTGGACACGATTCGCGGAGCGGGTCGAACACATCCCTGGCGTTAAATCGGCGGCTCTCGCTTCCGGGCTGCCGCCGCTACGCGCACCGAACATGAACGACACGGAGATCGAAGGATTCGTGCAGAAAGAAGGCGGGCCAATTCAGAACGTCGATTTTGATCAAGTGGTGAGCAAGGACTACTTCGCGACGATGGGCATCCGTTTGATGGACGGCCGCCTATTTGATGATCGTGACGTCCAGGGCGCGCCTGATGTCGCGATCATCAACAAAACGATGGCGCTAACCTTCTGGCCCCATCAAAACCCAATCGGCAGGCGCGTGCGCCCGGACAAAGATTGGTGCACGATCATCGGCGTAGTGGATGACGTGAAGAATGCGGGGTTGGACCGACCTGCGGGCACGGAATTGTATCTCCCGTTTAGGCAAACGGCGGCGGTGGATGCGGGAATCTCGAGCATGTACGTAGTGCTCCGGCCCCAAGGCGGCGACCCACGTGCGCTGGCAGGAGCGGTCCGCGAACAGTTGAACGAGATGGACCCGACGCTGCCGCTAGCAGATGTGCGGCTGATGGAGGACGTGCTTTCGCGTGCGCAGGCACGGCCGAGATTCTTGACGCTGCTGTTGTCGCTCTTCTCGCTCGTCGCGCTGGCCATCGCGACTGTCGGAATCTACGGAGTGGTTTCGTACTCGGTGGCGCGGCGCACAAAGGAATTTGGTTTGCGCATGGTGTTGGGCGCGCAGACCGGCGACGTGCTCGGCCTGGTGATGAAGCAAGGGGCGGGGATGATTGCCGTCGGTGTTGGGCTCGGCCTCGTTCTGGCCCTTTTCCTTACACGTCTGATGGCGAGTTTTCTGTTCGGAGTCCCGCCGACCGATCCGGCGACTTTCGCGAGTGTGATGGCGCTGTTGTTTGCCGTCGCATTGGCGGCTTGTTACATCCCCGCAAGACGTGCGACAAGAGTGGACCCGATTCAGACTCTCCGGTATGAATAGAGCTTTCTGGATTACTCAGCCGTGCAATGCCCCGCTTCGCATGTCATTGCTCGCCAGGACGAAGGCAGAATTTTCGTGCGAGATGGGATAAGAGCGGTGGAAACCCCAGAAACGCGAGTCGCAGCTCTTGCAGCGGTAGGGCCAAACGAACGCCAGCCGGAACCAGATACGCTCCACGAAACCTTTCCTTCTGGATCTTCGCACCGAACTGCTCTCGCAGACTGGGCATTCGCTGATTTTCCTGGCAAAAGTGAGATGCATGGGAATGGATCATCCTCCTTTTCTGCATCCACAATTATCGGGAGGTTGCGCCGCTCGTAGAAGGCTCGAGCGGAGGCGGTGTGCGCTGCTGATATCCTGACCTTGGGAACAGTGGTATGAATATATACAGTACGCGAGATGTACGGGAGAGACCTCGGAATTCACGATGAAACGGAAAACGGGCCTCCGCATCCAACGGAACAAGGAAGTGGACCCGAGCTCGCCGTCACAAGAAAGGGATGGAACATGAAAGAGATGACTTCGGAAAACGCGGTGTTC
Source organism: Candidatus Acidiferrum sp. (assembly GCA_049792735.1). Taxonomy (GTDB): domain Bacteria; phylum Acidobacteriota; class Terriglobia; order Acidiferrales; family UBA7541; genus Acidiferrum. The sequence goes on along the minus strand of JBARBE010000195.1, from coordinate 4,972 downwards.
TTGCTGCAAGGGGTGTATCTTCCCATGTTGAAAAGGGAGAGCCAAGTCACGAAGCAAGTCATGGAGGCAGTGCCTGCCGATAAATCCGGTCACCGGCCGGACCCGATTTCCAAGAGCGCTCTGGAACTGGTGAGACACATCGCGGCCTCGGATGTGCGTTTCCTGCAGACAGTAATTAATGGGCAGTTCAGCACGGCAGCCGTTCTTCCGGAAAGTGCGAAGACCCCAGCAGAGATTGTTGCGTGGTATGAGAAACAATATGCCACGGACCTGGAAGCGCTGGCCAAGCTAACCGGAGAGCAGCTGACAAAGACCGTGGATTTTCGCGGGATGTTCCAGTGGCCCGCAGTGATGTTCCTGGCGATGGGACTGAACCACACGATTCATCACCGCGGGCAATTGAGCTCGTACTTGCGATGCATGGGAGCGAAGGTGCCCTCGATTTACGGCGAAAGCTACGACGCGGAGCAAGCCCGCAAAGCGGCGCAGGCGTAGCCGAACTACCTTCCCGGCCGACATTTTTTTAGTAGGCAAACCGGACAAATCGCAACTTGATTGCGCTATTCGTGTTTCATGAATAGCTGACATCAAGAGCCCCGTAAATCCCCGGGGGACTGAACACGCATCGCTGGTTGTCAGCGAAAGACAGCGATGAAGAACCGTGAATCCCGAGGAGGATTGCGAAATGACCGGACTAAGAAAATACTTGGGGCCTCTAGTTCTGTGCGCGGCGATGCTGGCACCTATATTGGCGGGCGGATGCGCCGCGCGAACGCGCTATTACTACGATTACCACGCCGACTACCATCCGTGGAACGATGGAGAGGCGAGGGCCTACCACGTCTGGTTGGCGGAAAGGCATTACGAGTACCGCGATTTCAACCGGCTGAGCCGTGAACAGCAGCGTGATTACTGGCGCTGGCGGCACACGCATCCAGGTAGGTACTAACTATCGGAGTGGAATCCCGGGATACCAGCCGCTCTTTGCCAGAAAGGCCTTCGGATCGGTCATTTGCAGAATTTCACGAAAAGCTTCGCGCTTGTCGGGGGCATGCTGGTAATAGGATTTGACGATGCGATATCCGACCCAATAGCCGAGGTCGCCTGGCTTTTCCAGCGTGGAGTTGTAGAGCCATTTGGAGACGTCAGTTTTGTCTTCGTCGGGGACGAACGCGGTCTCGATTTCCTTCTCGCGGCCTTTCGTCGCCTCGATTAACTCGACATTCGACACCTCACCGGAAGTTATTTCGGCCACGAACTCGGCCGCACCTTCGATCAAGGACATCTCGAGCACGGTTGGGTGTTCGTCATCGACGAGAGCCCGTGCCTGCTGCACGTGTGCGTATTCGTGCGCGATCACATGCACAAACCGGTCCTCGACGTTGGGATTTAGCCAGTTCGTGGCGCAAAGGCACTCCAGTCCGACCTGGACACCAGAGACGGGGCTGCCAATCGCCGCGGGCTTGCCTCGACCAACGGCGATGGTCACCGGCGGGAATTTCGCGTCGGGATAAAGCTGGCCTAATTTGAGGAGTGCGACTTGCAAGCGCTGGCGCACGCGAGGTAATACCGCCATGCAACGCCGGGCATCCGAATACATTTCAGGATGTGCGGTTAGGTTTTTGGCGATAGCGGTCCCTGAAACTCTTCGCGCCTCGGCCAAGTGATGAAGTCCCTCCGACCCGGGGTCGAGATAGTCGCGCTGAAGCTGCTCGGCGGTGGGATGTCCGCCGGCGGCATCATAGACCTGGTAGAAGCGGGTGACGTCGTCAATCTCGATGACCGGACTCGGCGCCGCGGTGGAATCTGTCGGAGTCGCACTCCGCGCCTCTCCCGAGAGAACCACAAAAGCTGAGACGCCAACGAGAACTCCCACCGCGATGCGTTTCATTTCTCCCTCCCATGGTCCTGGTGCTCCTTGTTTCGTAGCTCTACTCGCAGATACGACTCGATGTGGCGGAAAGTTCCGATTTCGAATCAGACAAAAGCCAAAATTAGAAACGGATCAACGGTAAGGCTTTTCCTAGGTTCTGGCCCTGATTTAGCGAACAACACCACTAAGCGGACTCGATGCGGAAGCGTACAGGCGCTTGGGCATGCGCCCGGCAAGCCAGGCTTTGCGGCCCGCGGAGACGGCTTCGCGCATCGCTTCGGCCATGAGGACTGCGTCGGCGGCTTCCGCGATAGCGGTGTTCATGAGGACGCCGTCGGCACCCAGCTCCATCGCGACCGCGGCATCGGAGGCTGTGCCGACTCCAGCGTCAACAATCATCGGGACTTCCGTGATGCGTTCGCGAAGGATGCGAAGGTTCGCGGGATTTTGAATGCCGAGGCCGGAACCAATCGGTGCGGCCAGGGGCATGACAGCGGCGGCGCCTGCATCGATCAGTTTGCGGGCGGCGATCAAATCATCATTTGTATACGGGAGAACAATGAAGCCTTCTTTCACGAGGACGCGCGTGGCTTCAATGAGTTGCTCTGTGTCGGGGAAAAGAGTTTGCTGGTCGCCGATAACCTCGAGCTTGACCCAATTGGACAGGCCGACCTCTCGGGCGAGGCGCGCTGTGCGAATGGCGTCGTCCGCCGAGTAACAAGCCGCGGTATTCGGCAATATGAAAATTTTTTCGCGGTCAATGTAGTCGAGCAGCGATTCTTTGGAACGGTCAGTCAGATTCACGCGCCGGACGGCGACAGTCACCATGTCCGCGCCCGAGGCCGCGTGAGCCCGAGCCATTTCTTGGAAGCTGCGATACTTGCCGGTGCCGACGATCAGGCGGGACTTGAAAGCGCGGCCGGCTATGACCAAGTCATCGGACATTAGTTTTCCCCACTGCGATTTTAGACCTACGCGGCCTTGGCGACAAATCGCAAGAAAGAAAAATGAGCGAGCCCCCGACGGATCGAGAAGTCGACGAGAGGGAGTCTCTTGTTATGAAGCTTTCAGAACGAAGCGCGCCACCAGTTTCCTCAGATCAGTCCTGCAAGATGGGGCGAGGCTCAGCAACATCCGCATAGAGCTGCTCGATGAGGCCGCGAAGCTTCTCCTCGACCACGCGGCGCTTTAGCTTCAAAGTGAAAGTAAGTCCGCCGTTGTCGAAAGTGAAGTCGTCCGGCAAAAGAGCGAAGCGCTTGATGCTTTCATACTGGGCGAGATTGGCGGTCAGCCGCTTTACTTCGCCTTCGATCAGCAAGCGCACAAAAGGATTTGCAACCATTTCCTGGTTCGAAGAAAACTTGATTCCCTGCTCCGCGGCTTTCGAGGCCACGGTTACGGGATTTGGAACAATCAGCGCCGAAATGAACTTGCGTTTGTCGCCAACCACCATGGCGTTCAAGACAAAAGGGCTAGTCTTCAACGCGTTTTCGATGGGTTGCGGCGCGACGAATTTCCCCGCCGCCGTTTTAATCAAATCCTTTTTGCGATCGGTGATAAACAGATAATTGTCTTTGTCGAGATACCCGATGTCGCCGGTGCTAAACCAGCCCTCCGTGGCCAGAACTTCGCGCGTCGCCTCGGAACTTTTGTAATATCCCTGCATGACGCATGGCCCTTTGGCGAGTACTTCGCCATCCTCGGCGATACGAAGCTCGACGTGGGGAATCGGCTTGCCCGAGCTGCCCAAGCGGTTGTCCGGATAATTCGTCGTCAAGACCGGAGAAGTCTCCGTGAGTCCATACCCCTGATAAATTGGAACGCCAACCGCCCAGAAAAATTCCGCCAGTTCCTTCGCAAGCGGCGCGCCGCCGGAAAAAACGAGTCGCAGCTTTCCACCGGTGCCCATGCGAATCTTCGAATAGACCAGCTTGTCAGCCAGCTTCCATTCCAGCTTCAGTCCCAAGCTGGCGCCCTTCTCTCCGGAGCGCCACAGCGCCGAGCGTCCAGCAACCGCCATGGCCCAGTCAAATATTTTTCGCTGAACTCCGGTCCGTCTGCTTCCCTGCTCGACGATGCGCGCATAAATTTTCTCGAAGACGCGTGGCACGGCCGCCAGCAGCGTCGGATGCACTTCCAGCAGCGACTGTGCAACCTGCTCCACCGCCTCAACATAAGCGACCGTTATCCCATGGAAAAGGTAGGTGTAGTCCAGCATCCGGCCATAGACATGCGCCAGTGGCAGGAAAGAGATGGCAACATCTTCCTTGGAATCGAATTTGACGTTGGCGCAGGAGTCCGTGACGTTCGAGCAAAAGTTCGTGTGCGTCAGCATCACGCCTTTCGGCTCGCCCGTGGTTCCGGAAGTGTAAATGATGGAAGAGAGCTGGCCGGGCAAGACCTGCGAAACGCGCATTCGATAAGCCGCGACATCTGCGCCGCCGGCAGCGGCGATCAGTGTTTCATAGCGTAAACAATCCGCCGCCAAATCGGCGCCGCAATCCGCGAGTATAATTTGTTCCAGTCCGGGGAGCTGAGCGCGAATGGCTTGAAGCTTATGCATTTGCGCCGCGCCAGCTGCAAAAACAATCTTCGCGCCGCAGTGGTTGAGAATGTACGTGATGCGCTCCGGCGATTCGTTAAAATAAACTGGAACTGTAACTCCGCCGGCGCCCGTGATGGCAAAATCGGCGGTATGCCATTCGGGACGGTTGGCAGCGAAGAGTCCGACTCGGTCCCCGGGCTTCACCCCCAGCTCGACACATGCAGTCGAAAGACCAGCGACGCGGCGCAGGAATTCCTCGGACGAAATCGACTTCCACCCATCGGCCGCGCGAAACATCTGCGCGCGCGCATTCGGCAGGGAGTCAATCGCATTCAGCAATCGTGAGGGAAGCGTCCCGTAGTTCATTGGATTCCTTGACTCTACCTTAGGCCAATTCGGCGCGCAATCTTACTCAAGTACCGTATCTTGACCGCCTTGGCCGTTCTGGTGTGGAACGCGGCCCTGCGCTAAGATGAAAAGCGGAGTTCCTTCATGAGCGCAACACTTTCCGGCACACTCGCCGACGGCTCTCTATCCAAGGGCCCTTTTCGCGC
>JBARBE010000194.1:0-2796 GCA_049792735.1 Candidatus Acidiferrum sp. | reverse complement strand
CCGGCGGGAAGCGCGATTGCGCGATGCCCGCCCGCCCTTCGTACCGGCCGCGCAGCCACCGCCTGGCCCGGACAGCGTTGGGCGGCCGGCGCTGGCCGGCATGCTGTTCATGCGGTTCTCCGGCGGCTGGCACTGGGCGTGTGACAACTGCCGCCACGTCCTCGCGCCGGTGTCAGGGAACGCTCGCTCCGGTTGCGCGCTGATCGAGACGTCGCCGCACAGCCTCGACCCGGTGCGGTATCCCCCGTCAGCGGCGTTCTGCGACGACAACCTCGTGATCCGGCAATGGATCTGTCCTGGGTGCGCGCAGCTGCTGATCACCGAGTTCGTCAGGGCCGACGACCCGCCCGCCTGGGACGTCCGGCTGTCGGATCGCGCGCTAGGTCAGCTAGCCGTCCAGGGCACGCCCGGAGAGCGGCCGTGAGGCCGGCCGCTGTGACGGGGGATGTGGTCATCGGCGTCGACATCGGGGGAACCTTCACGGACTGCGCGGTGATCGACGAGACCGGCCGGGTCCACGTCGGCAAAGTTCCCACCACTCCGCAGGACCGGTCGCTGGGCTTCTTCAACGCGATCGACGAGGTCGCGCGGGGTCTTGGCCTGACCCTCGGCGAACTCCTGGGTCGCTGCCACCGCCTCGTGCACGGGACAACGACGGGTACCAACGCGATCGTGACCCGGACGGGCGCGCGCGTCGGGCTGCTCACGACCGCGGGGCACGCCGACGTCATGTACATCATGAAAGGCACCGGCCGGACCGCCGGGGTGCCGGCCGACGAGCTGATGGACCTGGTAGCGAGCCGGGCCAAGCCGGCGCCGATCGTCCCGAAGAACCTGATTGTCGAGGTGCCCGAACGAATTGACCGCCACGGCCGGGTGCTGGCGCCGCTTGATCGAGACACCGCGGTCGCCAAGGCATCCGAACTGCTGGCGCTGGGCGTGGAGGCGATCGCGATCAGCCTGCTGTGGTCGGTGAAGAACCCCGCGCATGAGCTCCTCCTCGTGGACGCGGTCCGCGAGCTCGCGCCCGAGATCTTCCTCAGCTGCGGCTCCACCCTGTCCGCTACGGTCGGTGAGTACCCGCGGACATCGACCGCGGTGATGAACGCCTACATCGGCCCGCTGATGACGCATTACGTCGACGCGATCGAAGACGGGGCTCGCCGCCACGGCTACCGTGGGAATGTCCTGTTCAGCCAGTGCTCGGGCGGCGCCATTCTCGCCGAGGAAGCGCGCCGGGCCCCCATCCTGACGTTGAACTCGGGCCCTGTCGCCGGCGTGATGGGCTCGCTGCAGTTCGCCAAGGAGATCCGCGAGCCGAGCGTGCTCACGACCGACATGGGCGGCACCACGTACGACGTCAGCCTGATCCAGCACGACACGGCGAGTCTCAGCGACACGGCACGGGTAGAGAAGTTCGAACTGTCCTTGCCGATCCTCGACGTCGAGTCGATCGGGGCCGGGGGCGGAAGCATCGCGTGGACCGACGAATCCAACCGTCTCAACGTGGGTCCGCGAAGCGCAGGCGCCGAACCCGGCCCGGCTTGCTACGGCAGGGGCGGCCAGGAACCGACGGTCACCGACGCGGACGTCGTTCTCGGCTTCATCGACCCGGACACGTTCCTGCACGGCGAGGTGCGGCTTGATGTCGAGGCTTCTGAACGAGCGCTTGCGGCTCTCGGCGCGACGGTGGGTCTTGACATCCAGCAGACCGCCGCGGGCATCTGCCGGATCGTCGACGCGAAGATGGCCGGGCTGCTGCGCCGGTCGAGCGAGTTCCGGGGTGTCGACCCGCGTCGGCTGACCATGCTGGCGTTCGGGGGGGCGGGCCCGGTGCACGCGGCGATGTGCGCACGGCAGGCCGGGATTCGCAGAGTCGTCGTCCCGCCGCCCGCGGTGGCGCCGGTGTGGTCCGCCGCGGGTGCCGCCAACGCGGACATCACGAATGTCTACCTCGAGTCACAACTCCACCTCATGCCGATGGACCCCGAACTCCTGCACGCAAACTTTGCGCGGATCAGCCTCACTGCTACAAAGCGCCTGCAAGATCAGGGCTTCTCCGAGGACGAGATCGTTGTAAGGCAGTCAGTCCGGATGAAGTACGCGGTCCAGGTCTACGACATCGAGGTCCCGCTGGAGGGGCCCGTCTGCGGGGCGGACGATGTCCAGCGCATCCTGGACAGCTTCGACGAAGCCTACGCGCAGCGCTTCGGGCACAACGCCGGCTTCAGGGAAGGGGGTGTGCACGTCACCGGCTTCCAGGTGGTGGCTTTCGGCACGACGAACAAGCGGCCCCTGACGGGGCTGGCGCGCGGAGCTGGCGCCGCGTTCGACGAGTCGTCCCGGCGCGTCTACTGGCCCGACCTCGGCGACTGGGTGCGGACCCCCGTGCTGCGGACATCGGGCCGCTGGGAAGCCGAACGCGTCATGGGCGGTCCGGCACTCGTCGAACTGCCGAATACCGTCATCGTCGTTCCGGCCGGGATGACCGCGACCTTGCGCCGTGACGGCGCCGTGGCGATCGAGTGAAGAAATCAGCGCAACGCGAGGACCGTCGCGTGGCGCTGGTGACGGGCAGCCACGGCCTGTCCGGGCGGGCCGTGTACGAGCACCTGCACGGCCGGCCCGGCTGGGAGGTGATCGGAGCGTCACGCCGGGCGGAACCGACGGTGGCGGGCGCACCGCACATCGCCGTCAATCTTGCGGACCGCGCCGCCACCCGCGAGGCCCTGGCCCGGTGCGCGCCCACCAACCTGTTCTTCGGCGCCTACATAGCCGACCACGACCTCGCCCGCG
>JBARBE010000193.1:0-6688 GCA_049792735.1 Candidatus Acidiferrum sp. | reverse complement strand
GCCTTCGGCACCGCCGCCGCCGCGCGGGCCCGGCTCGCGGTGGCAATGGAGGACTTCTACCGGACTCCCTTCGGCAAGTTCGAGCGGTACTGCCCGTGCGGGACGCCAGACGAGATCGCCGCCGGCTTGCTTCCGTATGTGGACGCGGGCTGCCGGTCGTTCAACCTCATCCCGCTGGCGGACAGCCAGGAACTGGCGATCGAGGGGACGGAGGCGGTGCGCGCCGCGCTGCGAGGAGCGGCCCGCACGGCGAGTCACGACCGTACGTTCGGAAAATTCATTATATAATTTGTCTATATCCGAGTCAGCAGACCGCGAGGAGTGCCACCGGTGACCGCAGAGCAGAACCCAGTCATCCGCGTCGAGTCCGACGGCCCGCTCCGGATCGTCACCCTCAACCGGCCGGAGACCATGAACGCGTTCGACCGCGAGATGCAGGCCGAACTGCCGCGGGTGCTGACCGCGATCAGCCAGGACCGCGAGGCACGCGCGATGGTGCTGACCGGGGCCGGGCGCGCGTTCAGCGCCGGCGGGGACATCGCCAACTTCCCGCTGAACCGGGCCGACCTCTACCACCGGAGGGCGGGCCTGCGGGAAGGCCGGCGCCTCTTCGACGAGCTGATCAGCCTGCACCTGCCCGTGGTGGCGGCCGTCAACGGCCCTGCGGTCGGCCTCGGCTGTACGGTGGCGACCGCGTGCGACATCGTGTTCATGGCGGAAGACGCGTTCCTCGCCGACCCGCACGTGACGGTCGCGCTGGTGGCTGGCGATGGCGGCGCGGTCACCTGGCCATCGCTCACCAGCCTGCTCAAGGCCAAGCAGTACCTGCTCACCGGCGACCGGATGCCGGCCCGCGAGGCGCTGGCCATCGGCATGGCCAACTTCGTGGTGCCTGCCGGGGAGCTGATGGACGCCGCGACCGCGTTCGCCCGGCGGCTGGCCAGCCTGCCGCCGCAGGCCGTCCAGGACACGAAGCTGGTGCTCAACCAGCTACTGCGGGAACGCGCGGCGTCGGTGCTGCCCTTCGGGCTGGCGGCGGAAAGCCAGTCCAGCGACACGGTGGAGTACGCCGAGGCGCCGGCCAAGTTCGAAGCGGAGCGGGCGGCACGGCGCGCCGGCCGCGGCAACGGCACCGGATCCTGACCGTGCCCCGCGTCACCGGCCGGGCGGAGTCAACAGTCGCCGCGCCTCCGGCGTCCCGTCGAGCAGGCGGTTCGTCCGCCGGATGACCCGCCACGTCCCGTCGATGCGCTCCAGTTCCCACCGGTTGGCACTGACCCGCTCCAGCCGCCAGTACGGGCCGTCCTTGAGGTAGACGCGGGAGTGATTCACCGCGACCGCGACGTCACCCCCGACCGAGACCTGGGGCGCGCTCAAGACATGGGCGCAGCCCGCCTCGAGATAGGCCTGGTGCCGTTCGCCGTGCACGAGGCCGCCCACGGCGGCACGGCCGACGTAGGGACTGACGCCGCCGGGGTCGTACACACCATCCACCGCCCAAAGCTCGCCGACCGCCTCGGCGCTCTCGCTGTCCACTGCGGGACCGTAGGTCGCGATGAGCTGGCAGATCGCCAGCTGGTCTTCAAGGGCCTGGACGCGCCGTTCCAGGGCGGCGATCCGGTCGTCCGTCATAGCACGTCAGCCGCGAACGTGGCGAGCAGTTCGACCCGGCGGCGGTGCCACGCGACATCCGCGTGCACCTCCCCCATCTCACCCCGGGCGAAGCGCTGATGGATTCCCTCGGCGATAATCGCCCATCGCCAGGCGCTCAGCGCGACGAACACCGCCAGGTCGGCGATTGGCACGCCAGTGCGCTGGTGGAAACGGTCAGCGAGATCGCCGTAGGAGGGAAAGCCATCGACGGCCGACGGGTCGGGGCCGGGCTCAAGGACTCCGGCCGGCGCCCGCATCCTCGCGCCGAGAAACCCGAGATCGGCCAGCGGGTGGCCGGTGGTGGCCAGCTCCCAGTCCAGCAGCGCGGAAATGCGCGGCGCCGGCCCGTCGGTCACCATAACGTTGCCGAAGCGGAAGTCGCCGTGCACCAGGCAATCGGGCTGAGGCGTCACGGCGGGCAGGATCTTCTGGAGCCGGAACGAGACATGGTCGATGGCGGGGACGACGCGGCTGGCGGTCGCCTTCCACTGGGCGTTCCAGCGGCGGATCTGCCGCTCCAGGTAGGGGGTGCCGCGGCGCATCGCGGCCAGGCCGACCGCGTCGAGCTCGACCGCCTGCAGGGCAGACAACACATCGATCAGCTGGAGACCCAGCCGACGCCGCTGGGGCCGCGTGAACCGCCGGGCCGATTCGGCCGAATCAAGCACCGCTCCGGCCGCGTGCTCCATGGCGTAGAACGGCACTCCCGCGACCGCCGGGTCCGGGCACACCGCCAAGACCGCGGGGACGGGAACGGCAGTTGACCGTAGCGCCGCCAGAATGCGCGCCTCGCGGAGCACGTCATGGGCGCCACCGGTCAACTGCCCCTCCGGGGGGCGGCGGACCACCACCCGCCGGCCGGTTTCATCGGTGACCACGTAGGTGATGTTGGACAGGCCGCCGGCCACCTGCCGCCAGTGCAGGCGGCCCTGCAAGCCGGCTGATGACTGGAGCCAGCGGGTTATATTACCATTCATCTTAATAGTTTAGATAAATTGCTCGATCAGGGAAGGGGTCGCCGTGTCCGACCGACGGCTCAGCGCGGCCGACGACTACGTGCATCCAGTGGGCACGGATGGCACCTGGAATGAGAGCCGCTACGTCGACTTTTACGACCCGCGTTCCGGTACCGGCGGGTGGTTCCGCATCGGCATGCGGCCCAATGAGGGGCACGCCGAAATGTCGGCCTGCGTGAATCTGCCCGACGGGCGATCGGGCTTCTACTTCACCCGCGCCCCCGTCGACGGTAACCGGCTGGCCGCTGGCGGTCAGGAATGGATGGTGGGCGACCCGTATCGCGCCACCACGGTCAGCTACCGCGGCCCGCTCCTCCTGCTCGACGACCCCTGGGTGCTGACGGACCCTAGGCAGGCATTCGCCTCCGCGCCACGACAGGCGGCGGAGATCGACCTGCGCGTGGCCACGATCGGCCTGGACGCGGTGATGGGTTACGACCAGGACCACATCGACCAGATCTTCCTGCCCGGCCAGGCCGACTGGCACTACCAGCACCTGTGCTGGGTCACCGGGACGATACGCGTGGGCGACGAGGAATTCGCCGTCTCCGGCCGGGGCGGCAAGGACCATTCGTGGGGACCGCGGAACTGGCTGGCCAAGATTTACCTGCGCTGGCTGATCGCAGTCAGCGACGACGACGAGCTTGGCTTCATGCTGGTGCGCGCGGTCGGGCCGACCAAGCGGACCCGGGGCGGGCACGTCTGGGAAAAAGGCCAGTTCCACTTGGTGGACGACTTCGGCATGGTCAACACCTACGCCCGGCGGCCGCCGCATGAGCTGCTGCGCACCGAGCTGGTAATCCGGGCGGGCGACCGGGAATGGACGGCGACGGGAGAGCCGCGAGCCTGGGTTCCGCTCCGGCACCGTTCCGCGGACGAGAACGGCGAGCCGACACTGCTGCGCATCGTCAAGTCACCCACCCGCTGGACGTTCGGTGACGGGCGGCTGGGGGCCGGCATGAGCGAGATCCACGACCGGATGGGCACCGGCGGGATTCCCGCCGGGATCCAGGACTGACTGAGAGGGCCACGACGTGGGCGAGATCGAAATCGGTGAGCGCACCGGCGGCGTCCGGGTGGTCCGGCTGAACCGCCCAGGCCCGCGGGCCTACAGCCATAAGAGCTAAATTAATTATACCATCCGCGCATGGGAAGACTCACGGGCAAGACCGCAATCGTCACCGGTGCCAGCCAGGGAATAGGACGAGGCATCGCCCTGGCCCTGGCGAAGGAAGGCGCGGCGATCGTGGCAGCAGCGCGAACCGCGGTAAAGCTGGACACCGTGGCCAGGGAAATCGAGGAATCCGGCGCGCCCGCACTGGCGGTACCATGCGACGTCGCCGACCGTACCGCGGTGTTCTCCCTGATCGACGATGCTGTCAAGGCCTTCGGGCGCATCGACATCCTGGTCAACAACGCGCAGGGCAAGACGCCGAACAGGCGGCTGCAAGACGTGCCGCCGGAAGACGCGGAGCTTGCCTGGTCAACCGGGCCCATGGGGACGCTGCACTGTATGCAGGCCGCCTTCCCTTACCTGTCCGAGCGCGGCGGTTCGATAGTGAACTTCGGGTCCAATACCGGCGTCGAGGGCAGCCCGCTCTTCGGCGCGTACGCGACGGCCAAGGAGGCCATCCGCGGGCTGTCCAAAGTCGCAGCTCGCGAATGGGGACGCTTCGGCATCCGCGTGAATGTTGTCTGTCCGTTCGCCGGCTCCCCCTCCGCCGTGGCGTTCAACGAGGCCCGTCCCAAAGCCGCCGCCGCCATCCTGAAGGCGACTCCGCTCGGGCGGATGGGCGACTGCGAGGACGACATCGGGCGAGCGGTCGTCGCGCTCGTCAGCCCGGACCTGAGCTACCTCACCGGCGCCACGCTGATGCTCGACGGAGGCCTGTGCATCTTGCGCTGACCTGGCCGGTCAGGCACGTCACCGGTGTCTTGCTCCCGGTAGGCGGCGGCAGCGCGATTCCCTGACGTTCAGGCCATCAGGTCGTAGACGGTGAGCGTCGAGTCGCCCTGGAGGAGGTAGTCGTCCGCCGCGAGCAGGTGCTTGCGCCACAGCCGCTCCGCGCGTTCCACGTCGTTGGCCGCGATCAGCTCGACGATCCGCTCGTGCGCGGCAAAGCCCTTCTGCAGCGCCTCCTGCCCGGTCGGCGTCCCGGCATCGGACTCCACGTGGGCCATGTGCGCGACGTCGATGATGTGCCGCAGCATTCCGGACAGCACCGACAGCGTCTGGTTGCCCACCATGTCCACGATCAGGGCATGAAAGGCGGTCTGCTCCGCCATCTGCTTGACCGGCACCTGCTCGACGGCGCGCGACCGCTCGAGCGCCGTCCGCAGCTCGCTGAGGTTCTCCTCGGTCCTGTTCTTCGCCAGCATCGCGACGCATCCCGGCTCGATGACCCCCCGTGCCTCGTAGACGTCATGCATCGATACCCCGAGATACTCCAAGACGAGGGCGGTCTGGCGGGCCGCGGCGTCGGCGTTCGGCAGGTGGACCCGGGCGCCGCCGTGCGCGCCGCGGCGGACGCTGATCAGCGACTCGGACTCGAGCACCCGGAACGCCTCCCGCAGTGTCGGCCTCGAGACACCGAACCGCTGCATAAGCGCGCTCTCCGAGGGCAGCGCGTCGTCCTCGACGAGCTCGCCGCGGAGTATCCTCCGGCGGAGATCGCCGGCGACAAGCTCGGCCATCTTGGGCACGCGCAGCCGCGTTCCCACTTCCTTCGCAGCTTCGGTCACGGCGCGTCCAAAAGTAAGAGAAGTTAACAGAACGCTAAAAGGTTATATTATTTTCCTAAGTTTCAACAGTGGTGCACCGACGGTTCGCGCCGGCCGCCGCCGTCACATGAAGGAGGCGCCGCCGTCCACGGTCAGGCTGGTGCCCGTGGTCACCCTGGACAGGTCGGAGGCGAGGTACAGGACCGCGTTGGCCACGTCCTCTGGCTGCTGGAATGCGTCGGGAAGCATGTTGAGCTTGCCGAAGATCGGCAGGCAGTCATCGAGTGTCGGGGCGTCCAGGTGCGGGCGGAAGACCTTGTACACCGTCTCGTGCAGCAGCAGCTTCGTCGGGATGCTGCCGGGGTGCACGCAGTTGACCCGGATGTTGTACTGGCCGGCGTCCCTGGCGACGGTCCGTGCGAGGCCGACGAGGGCGTGCTTGGCCGCCGTGTAGTTGGCCGTGTGGGCGACTCCCTTGAGCCCGGCCACGGAACTCGTCAGGATCACCGAGCCGCCGGTCCCCTGCTGGATGAGGTAGGGCACGGTCGCCTTGATCGTGTGCCAAACACCCGTGAGGTTGACGTCGATGGTGGTCCGCCAGTCCTCCTCGGTCAGTTCCCAGGCCTTGACCATCGCGCCCATGACACCGGCGTTGGCGACCACGATGTCCAGCCGGCCGCGCTCGGCCGTGCCGCGGCTGACCGCCGCCTCCAGCGCGGCGAGCTGACGGACGTCGGCCTTCACCGGGACAATCCGGCGGCCGTGCTTGCGTACCAGCGCCGCGGTCTCCTCGAGGTCCGCGAGCGTGGCGCCCTCGTACGGGATGGTCTCCACCGGCTCGCAGATGTCGACCGCGATGATGTCCGCTCCCTCCTCGGCGAGCCGGACCGCCTCGGCGCGTCCCTGACCGCGAGCGGCGCCGGTGACCAGGGCCACCTTGCCGTCTACCAAGCCCATGGCATTCCCCTTCGCTGATAAGTGCCGGAATTCTTCGTCGTGCCGGTCAGATGCCCAGCCGGGCGAGCAGGCGCTCGTGATAGACCGCCGGACCGCCGAACAGCAGCTCGGACGACTTGGCCCTGCGGAAGTACAGGTGGGCCGGATGCTCCCAGGTGAAGCCGATGCCGCCGGGCACCGGGATGTTCTCGGCCGCGGCGAACAGGTAGGCCCGCGACGAGCAGATGTGCGCCGTCGCGGCAGCGACGGGGAACTCGGCGGCCGCCTCGTCGGCCAGCCGGGCCGCCTCCCGGGCCGCCGCTTCGGCGAGTGCAACCCCGGCGAGCATGTCCGCGCACTTG
>JBARBE010000192.1:0-4748 GCA_049792735.1 Candidatus Acidiferrum sp. | reverse complement strand
AGCGGATTCGCGCTTGCTCAACACATGACGGAGGCGCGCGGCACGCTTGTGCTGAAATCGACGTTTCACGGCGCGGCTCCGGTCGAAACGTGGCCAATCGTTGTTAAAGAACTTACCGTTGTCGGGTCACGTTGTGGCCCGTTCGCCAAAGCACTTGCCCTGTTGAGGTCAGGCAAGATCGATCCCACGCCGCTCATTACGCGCGCGTTCTCACTAGAGGAAGCGGCGGCGGCAATTCGTTTCGCTCAAAAACCTGGAGTGATGAAAGTCTTGCTAAAAGCTTGAGAGCTGGGTCACGGCGACAAAAGACTGATTGGCGAACTATGCGCCGGGTTGTGCCGCGTCTTCTCTGAGAATTTCTTCTAGTGTAGTTACGAACAGGTCCGCGTCGGCTTGCGAAAAAATCAGCGGAGGACGCAGCTTGATGACGTTGTGGTGCGGGCCGTCGGTACCGGTCAGGATGCCGCGTTCCCGCAGGCGATTGACGGCGTAAGAAGCTTGATTGGGAGCTGGTGCGCGGTTCTCGGGATCGAGCACCAAATCCAATCCCAGGAACAATCCTGAGCCGCGGACGTCGCCAATTAGTGCGTGTTTTTCTTTGAGAGCTTCGAGGCGCGCGAACAGATGGCGCCCGACTTCAAGAGCGTTATTCTGGAGATGCTCCTCCTCGAGTACATCTAGAACCGCGAGTCCTGCTGCGCATGCGACTGGATTGCCTCCGAAAGTGCTGAAGAATTCCATCCCGTTGTCAAAGCTTGCGGCGATTTCCTGAGTCGTGACGACAGCCGCGAGCGGAAACGCATTGCCGATCGGTTTTCCGAGCACAACGATGTCCGGGATGACGTTTTGCGTTTCGAAGCCCCAGAAGTGGGTGCCGAGGCGGCCGAAACCGACTTGCACTTCATCGGCGATGCAGACGCCGCCCGCTGCGCGAACGTGCTTGTAGGCTTCGGCGAGATATCCCGGCGGAAAAACGATTTGTCCGGCGACGCTTGGGAGAGTTTCGGCGATATAAGCCGCGATACCGCGGCTTTCCGCTCGCATGCATTCCAAAATCTCAGCGACGCGATGAGCGTACTTTTTTCCTGCGTCTGCGTCGTCACGCCGATATGGCCCGCGGTAATCATCTGGAATCGGTGCGACGTGGACCCACGGTTTGCGGCCACGGCCTCCCGGCCTGTTAAATTTATATGGGCTGATGTCGATGAGCGTGGTTGTGTGGCCGTGATAGGCGTGTTCCAGGACGATGATGTCTTCGCGGCCGGTATGAGCACGCGCGAGGCGAAGCGCAAGTTCGTTGGCTTCGCTGCCGGAATTCACGAAATAGCAGATGCGCAGCGGTTCCGGCAGAAGCCGGGTGAGGCGCTCGGCATAGCGATTGACATTGTCGTGGAGGTAGCGCGTGTTTGTGTTGAGAAGAGCGACTTGCTCCTGCACAGCGCGGACAACGCGCGGATTGCTGTGGCCGACCAGCGGTACGTTGTTGTACACGTCGAGAAAGGCGCGGCCAGTGTCGTGGTAAAGATATTGCTTCCAGCCGCGGACGATCTTCAGCGGATGCTCATACGAAATGCTGAGATTTTTTCCGAGCAGCGCTTGCCTGGCCGAAAGAGTTTCTGCGGAATTCGGATCTTGGGGCGGAAAGCGCTCGGCTGGAATGCCGAGCAGTAAATTGGGATCGGGCGAAAGAGAAGTCCAGATGGCGCGCTGCGATGCATAAGCAACACCCGGAAAATCGGACCCACGATCGAGAAGGTCCAGGACAATTTGAAAATGAAGATGAGGAACCCAGCCACCGTTTTCGTGAACATCACCGATGCGTGCGAAACGCTGGCCGCCTGCGATGCGCTGGCCGATCTGGAGCGAGTCGAAGGCATCACGGGCGAGGTGGCCGTAGAGCGTAAAGAATTCCAGACCATCGCCGGTCGTGTGGCGAAGAATGACGAGCGGGCCATAATCCAGGGGCGCAGTGTTGATCGCAACGGTGTGAACGACGCCATCGAGCGGGGCGTGAATCGGCGTGCCTGGCGCGGCGAATAAGTCCTGGCCGAGATGAATCGTTCGCCGCTCGTCGCTAGGATTTTCGCTGGCACCGAAAAGCGGCGAGGTGTACAGCAGGCGAGCTTCGTTGTAGCGGCCAATGCCCACGGTCGCATTGTGCTTCTTCAACTCTCGGCGGATCGCCTCGCCGAGAGTTTCCGTTTTAGACGCATTTGGCTCGGCGCCGAGAAATCTGCTGCCAACGCTCAAATCAAAAACAAGGCTCGGGGCCGTGCGCAGATCCGGGTCAAGAATAGGAGCCGCGTTATTCGCGTTGGATGCCAGCCACCGACGTACTTTTTCGCTTTGGGGAGTAGCGGGTAAACCGCACGCATCGCGAAACGTATAATGCGCAAATCTTGGATGAAGCGACGCAAGCTTCTCGAGCGCTTCCCACGCAGGCTCCTCGCTGATTGTCACGTAAGGGTCATCGGGGACAAGCGATTTTCGATGCGCGGAATTCGTGACGCTGACGGCGAGGCGCATGCCGATGAGCGTGTAGAGAATGCTGATCTCGGCTTCGTTGAGAGGAAAAGCGTTGTGATAACCGGCGATAACGGCGCTTGCAGCGGCTAACGGTTCTTTCTCGCCGAGCATGGCATAGGCTGCGGCGATCGCAACCTCGGAAACCGTTAGACCGTGGTGCATGTCGCCGAAATCGATCACGCCGGCTACTTTTCGAGGTTGTGGCCATGGCGGACTCACCAATACGTTGTAATCGTTAGCGTCGCCATAGATGACGCTTCGGCGCAGCGACGGCAGCGCGGGAACCACTTCGGATTCGTAGAGGCCCAAAAAGCGTTCGACGAGGGCACGACGCGCGGGATCGCTGATGTGCTGCAGATAGCCGCGAATCCAGCCGGCGCGAGAGAGGTCCCATTTCAATTCGCGATGTGCGGCCGGATGAGAGAAATCCGCGAGCGCGGCATCCAGCTGGCCAAGAAATCTTCCCAGGCTGCGCAGTAACTCCGGGGCGTGCGGATTTACTTTGGCGAAGACCGTTCCCGAAACATAGGTGAGGAGCCAGACGAGGCGTTTCGATTGATCGGAGAGCGTCGCAATCGTAAAGGCTTCGCCACTCTGGGTTTGGCGAACGCGCGGCAGCGAAAGCTGCGGGGCTCGCTTGGCCAAATGTTGCAGCGCCTGGCACTGCATCTCGACGAAAGATTGCTCCCTCGCGGGGTGCATGACTTTCAGGACGAATTCGCGGCCATCGGCCGAGGTGAGAAGAAAGTTGTCGTCGTATTCGCCGGGAAGCGACTTGGCGGACACAACGAGGCTGAAGATTTCGTTCGCGAGCCGAACGGCTTCCGATTCGGTGACCGGTTGGGCCACACGCGCTTCGGGAATCATGCGCTGAATCTTATCCGCAAGGGCTGGAGCGCGTCCATCCTGGCGGAATCCGCGATGCGCGATTCGCTCGGAAAATCGCGCGCCGCAGCCGCTCGATAGGTCTCGGAACAGATAGGCAGCTTTACATTTCTTCGCGCGATGACTGAACGGAAACCGGACCGTTCACGGTGGAAAGCCGGATCAGCGCCGGCGAGCTGCCGAATTCGATGCGGCGATTGTTGTCGTCCCAAGTCTTGCGCGCATTTTCGCAGATGCTGGCGCGGCAGCTCATCGGCGAATAATTCCGTGATTCCACGCTGAAGCTGGACTGATAATCAGCCGGGACGGAAAGAGTCAGGGGACCATTCTTCGCATCGGCGGTCAGGCCCGAGCCGTTCCAGGACTTTCCTTCCAGATTGATGGAGATCGGACCGTTCTGCGTGTGGATGCGCAGGCTGCCGCTCCCTCCGGTGATGGTTATGGGACCGTTCGAGGCCTGAACATCGGCATCGCCGGAGAAATTACGCAGGGTGATGGGGCCGTTGGTAGCATGAGCGGTCAATTTGCCGTCCACGCTGTAAAGAGAAAGTGGTCCGTTGGCGGTTTCCAGGTCGATCACCGCAGCCTTCGGCGCGCGAATGAGAAGATAGACGGTCCAATCGCGCTCATCGCTCGGCCCGCTCGTCGAGATCTCACCGTTTTGAACGAAGAGCTTGATTTGGGAGAGGATCCGGCCCGCGTCTCCATCGTAGTTTGCGGCGGCCTTGCAGGCCGTCACCGAATAGACGTCTTTGTCCCAGCCTTGCACTTGGACGCCGCCATTTGTATGAGGACGAACGCGAAGAGATGGCGCTTCGGCCTTTGTTAGCACGCGCTCTTCGGATTTCATCACCGCCTCGCGATCATCGAAACGGATGTGCAGATCGGAGCAATCTGTCGCGGGCTGACGGTGGCCGTCCGAGATGCTCATCGAATGTTCGTCGTTCCAATCGGAAGGACTTGCGGGCTCGGGTGGGGCTGGAGGAACGGCAGGAACTGGTGGCATGGCGGCCATCGGCGGCATAGCCGGGGCTGCGGGCTCGGCAGGCGCTTGGGTGAACGGGACGGCTTCTGGTACGGCAGGAACTTGGGGCATGACCGACGGTGCGGCGGGGGGAGTTGGAGGTGTCGGGGCGTCCTGGGCGACAGCCAGAGAACTTAGGGCATAACAGGCGCAGACCACAGTGGCGACAAGCAGCAAAGAATTGAAGCGCGATTTCATTGACAAACCCGCCCTTGTCACATAGACGCGTAAACGGAGGAACGGTCTGGTCAGCCGGGGGGGAATTTTAGGCAATCGCAAAGGGATAATGTTCTGGATTTAGACAGCCTTGGGT
>JBARBE010000191.1:0-2679 GCA_049792735.1 Candidatus Acidiferrum sp. | reverse complement strand
CCCGTCGATGACAAGGCCGTTCTTGATGATCGTGTCCAACGCCGTCTCCGTGATGATCCTGGGCTTACACTACAAACTAAATTGGTTCACCTAGTTTAATATTTTGTCAAGACGTGGGCGAGGCCGCGGGAGGCCCGACATGACCCTGATCCGGCAAGACCTGACCTTCGACGTCACCGCGGCGCTGCCGGCGGGCTCGGCCGAGCGGGCCATGCTGTCAGCCACCATCGTGGCCGACCCGGAAGCGCTCCCCGAGCGCCCGGTCGTCATCCTGGCCGTCCCTGGCGGCACGTACCACCGGCGGTACTGGGATCTTCAGCCGCCCGGGCGCGACGGGTACAGCAAGGCCGATTACCTGGCCGAACGGGGGATCATCTTCATCGCCACGGATTACTTCGGCGGCGGTGACAGCAGCAGGCCGACCGACGGCGACTTCATCGGCCTCGAGGTGCAGGCGGACGTCGCCCACGAGGTTTATCGTCAGGTCAGGGAACGGATCAGCGATGGCACGCTGATCGACGGCATCCCGGCGCTGCCCAGGGCGGTGTTCGCGGGCATCGGCCAGTCGCTCGGCGGCTTCATCACCATAATCCAGCAGGGCAAGTACGCCGACTATCCCGGAATCGGCATCTTCGGCGCCTCCCCCTTCGTGATCAGCGGGATTCGCGAGAACCCGGACTGGGACGGCATGTCCGCCGCGGACCGCCGCCAGTGGATCATCAAGGAGAACGCGCGCCAGAGCGGGCTGGCCGAGCTGCCCATGTACCACGGCGCCCCGCGCGAGGGGCACCGGGCCATCTTCCACGTGGCCGACGTCCCCGACGACTTGTTCGCCTACGACGAGGACCAATGCCATACGCTGATCCCCCGGATGTCAGGGATCGACGGCATGACCCCCGGGCTGGCCAGGCCGTTCGCGGACCGGATCAGCCAGCCGGTGTTCCTCGCCTTCGGCGCGACCGACGTGTCCGCCGATCCGCGCCGCGAGCCCGCCGGCTACCCCGCGTCGTCCGACATCACGCTCATCGTCATCCCGGAGATGGCTCACATGCACAACTTCGCCGACACCCGCACGCAGCTCTGGGACCGGTTCTGTGCCTGGCTTGCCGTGCTGACCTGCTTACCGGTGGCGGTCTACCCAGGATAAAGATAAATATGTAAACTGATTCAAGGCGAGCGCTGCTCCGGGGCGGCGACAGGGAGGAAACGGCGATGGCGGCGAAGATCTGGGCCAACTCTGGCGATTCACACTTTCTGGAGCCGGAGGACCTGTGGCGGGCGAGCTTGCCGCCGCGGCTGGCCGAGCTCATGCCGCACGCGGTCAAGGACCCCGACGGCGAGTGGGAGACCGTCTACATCGATGGCATGGCGTTCCGCAGGAAGCTGCCGACCAGCGCGGTGGCCAAGGAATTCATGGAGGCCACCCACCGCGCGCCCGGCGCCAGGGACGTGGCGCTGCGGATGAAGGACCTCGACAACGAGGGCATCTGGTCGGAGCTCGTGTTCCCGTCGCTGGGCATGTGGAGCTCGTCCTTCCGCACCGCCGAGGCGCTGCGCGAGGCGATCCGGGTCAGCAACGACTGGGCTTTCGAATCGCTCGAGCGGTTCTCCCCCCGGCTGGTCACCACAGGGCAGGTCTCCACGCTCGACATCGGCGACGCGGTGCGCGAGCTCGAGCGCATCACCGAGATGGGCTACCGCGCTGTTTACCTGCCAGTGCAGCCGCACCCGCTGCAGAAAGACTACAACCGCGACGACTGGGAGCCGTTCTGGGCCGCCGCCGAGGCGGCGAACATGGTCATCGCGTTCCACATCGGCACCGACCCCGTCGACCTGAGCGACGCCAAGAGCGGCAACGGCCAGGTCAAGTTCCGAGGTCCGGGCGGAGCGGTGCTCAACTACACGGAGACGACCTTCGGGGGACAGCGGGCGGTGATGAAGCTGGTCGCCTCCGGCGCGCTGGACCGGCACCCGAACCTCAAGGTCCTCGTCTCCGAAGGCGGCGCGACGTGGGTTCCGTTCATCGCCGACCGGATGATTGAGGGCTACCGCCAGCACGCGATGGCGGTGCGCCCGAAGCTCAAGCGCGACATCAGGGAGATCATCTACACCCAGGTCTACGCCTCGTTCCAGCACGACCATTCTGCGGTCGCCGTGGCGCAGTACCTCGGCTACAACAACGTGATGTGGGGCAGCGACTACCCGCACATGGAGGGCACCTACGGGCACACCCAGGCGACGCTGCACGAGTTGTTCGACGGGGTCGATCCGAAGGTCAGGGAGCGGGTCACGGTCGGCGCCTTCCTCGAGCTGTTCCCGAACGTCCCGCCGCTGCCGACGGTGGCCTGACGCGCGGGCGGGGAGACGAGCGAGGAGGCTCATGTCCGACGACTCCGTCATGTACGACACGCCGCTTGAGTTCGTCAGCGGTGCGATCCAGCGGCAAGACGAGTGCGCCGCGCAGTCGGTGATCCCCCGCGGCGACGGCACCTACGCCTGCGGCTGCAGCTGCGACAAGTGGGAAGCCACCGCGGCGAGCCTGGAGGAAGGGCTGCGCCTGGCCCGCCAGCACACCGGCACGGTCTGGCCATCCGAAGACAGATAAATCAGGAGTCGATGATGCCCGACGACAGGTTCCTCGAACCCGAGATAGAGACCATGCCGCGCGCCTCGATCGAG
>JBARBE010000190.1:0-2316 GCA_049792735.1 Candidatus Acidiferrum sp. | reverse complement strand
ATCCTGACGTGAGCGTGGTAGGGTGCGACAAGATCGATGACCTGCGTTCTGATCTCACGGCTGAGATTGGTCGCATTCCAGACGAAGTTCCTGCCTGCTCGGAGGAATTCGCGCGCCTGTTCACGGGCAACCTGCACAACCAGTCCTTGATTCCCGTTGGTCCGGCTTCGACTTCCTGTCGAATCGCGTCGAGCGAGATCTGGGGTAGATTAGCTACTTTCTGGCGCGAAAGTCTTTAGCCCTGGCGACGCGTAAAGCAACCGCGAACAGCTCGCTGACCAGAAAAGCGAAACTCCCACCGGGGTCTCCGGCGGGAGTGGGAATGGACTGGGAGGAATTGTAATCGGGGAGAGTTATTCTGCAGATTTCTTTCGTTTGTCGATGGCTCTGCCGATGTTGATGAGGTTATCTGCGATCACGCCGAGTCCGGTCCAGCGGATCATTCCTTGGCGGCCTTTGTACCGGCAACGGTTGAGTCCATGCCGCCGCTTGAGTACGCTGATGCGTCCTTCGCATCCGGTTCTCCACTTCTGCCCTTTTTTGAACCAGCGTTTCTTCTGCTCCCGCTTTAGCGCGGCGCTCTTGGTGGAGCGACTGGGAACGGAAACCCGTTTCACCCCCATCTGCTTCGCCATGGCTACATTCTTCGCCGAGTAAAATCCGGCATCGCCTGCAGCCATGTCGGGCGTACGCCCTGTAACCTGCTGGTGGATTTCAATCGCCGCAATGAGCACGTCGCTGTCAGCCGGCCGTTGGTCATAAACCTGGAAGTCGATGACGACCTGGCCTTCGCCTTCCTGCACCTTGACCATCTTGCCGAATTCATTCGGTTTCCCCGCCTTGCCCTTACGAATGATTTCCGTTGCCGGCTCGAAGATACTGAAGAGCTTGCCGACGGCATGAGTATCGCCTTTGAATACCCGGGCTTTGGTTTGCTTGATCACCTGTTGAACGCGGGGCACCATGATGTCGATCTCGCGGCGCAGGCCCTCGATCGCGGCTTGTTGCATGAAGTCTGAGGATCGCTTCACCCCATTAGCGATCTCTTTGGAAAAGCATTTGGCTTGTCCCACTACCCGCCCCATTGAAACCAGCAGTTTGCCATAAGCCTGTTTCAGTTTTTCCCGGCTCTGCGGAACTTTGGAGCGAGCCGCCCGCGCGATGTCCAGCACTCGCCGTTTCACGCTACGGCTACGGTCGCGCAGTTTTGCCCCCACTGCGCCGGCCAGAGTTCTCACCTTCTTCATCAGGCGTGTCAACACGCGGTTTCCGTCGCCGAGCAAACTACTGTCGGTCGGATAGTGGATGTTGGTCTCGACCACTGTGGTATCCACTCTCATCTTGCGGCCCTGCACGACTTTGTTCTCCACCGCCAGCGCCACAACCCGCTGATGAATCTGTTTGATTGCATCCGGACCCAGAGCCCGCGCCTGGCTGGCCAGCGTTTTAGCGTCGGGCACTATGCCCGCGCCCGCGCGCGTGAACTGCCGATATAAGAGGTTAGGCCGCACTTCGCGCTCCAGTTCGTCGAAACTCCAGTTCCGAAGATGCTTGAGCAACAGCATCCGCACCACAATCTCGGCGGGCACTCCCAGGCGCCCAAATGTCCGGCTCTTGGGAGCGCGCCTCACCAGAGCATCGTAGACCACGTTGAGTAACTGGTCGTCATCCAATAGCTGGTCGGCCTCACGCATCCAAGGCTCCCAAAGGTCGCCGACTGCGCCCTCCACGAACCCTTCCGAAAATTGGGGTTGAGATACGCAGCGCAGATTAATCATTTGGCGCGCTTGCCCTCCTTCTCTCCGGGGTCGGCGCGGAGTAATTGCTGGTTAACCTCGCAGAGTTCCACAATCGCAGATTTCAGCTTTTGGTAGTTTGCAACACAACGTTTTACATGAGCGACCTGTTCCTTACGGAGACAGATCTGGCGGATGCGGGCTCCGGGGTAGCCGACGGCGAGAACCGCCACGGGATGTCCTTCCCCACGGTCACATTTGGGGCAGTTGGAGCGGTGCCGGATAATCCGTTGGAGAAGGGAGCCGCGCAGGACGTCGCTGGCATCGGGGAGAGACGAGGCGAGGCGATCGCGTTTACGTAGAATATTCGAATGATTCACTACAGATAGTGAATCAAATCATTGGAGCGGAGACAAATAGAAAGATTGGATCCACTGCAAAGCTTTTTTGGATCCGACGTCAATGTTTCGCTTGGGTTTGCGGATTATGTTCGCTCATGCACCTGCGTCCAGAGCGACTCGCACCGTAAAAAAGCGTTAAGATGTCACTTTCGCGCCAGAAAGTAACTAGCCAAGGCTTC
>JBARBE010000189.1:0-4419 GCA_049792735.1 Candidatus Acidiferrum sp. | reverse complement strand
CTTCCCGGGATTATCGACCTCGGCACCGGTCCAGAGGGATCGCATGACCCCGATCGCCTCGTCTGTGCGCGGCCCCCGGTCGGCCGGATCGACTTGGCAGCCGCGGAACTCGGCGGGGTACTCGCCGCCCACCCCCACGCCGATCGTCACCCGGCCCCCGGTCAGTACGTCGAGTTCGGCGGCCTGCTTGGCGACGATCACCGGGTGGTAGAGCGGCGCGAGCAGGACGGCGGTGCCCACGGTCGCCCGCTCGGACACCGCGGCCAGCGTGGCGAGCCCGGTCATCGCCTCCGGCACGTCCCGGCCGATCGCGACGTGGCCGGGCGCCCACAGCGAATCGGCCCCGAGCGACTCGAGAACCGGAACGGCCGACCGCAGCTCCGGCAGCGACCTCGCCGTGCAGACGAAGCCCACCCGAGGCCGAGCAGCCATGACCACACCCGCTTTCCGTCTCGGTTGACGGCGACGTCTCGACGAAACAGTAAAATAAGTTCTATCATAATATGGTGGTGACTATGGGAAACACAGGCCAGGACGTCAGCGACGAGGAGCTGTGCTCGCTCTTCCCCGGCGCCGTCGACAGGGACAGCGCCGCCCACTACCGAGGGCGGTTGCGGCGGCAGCTGCTCATCAACCGCTGCGCCGACTGCGGGACATGGCACGCGCCGCCGAAGCCGGTCTGCCCGTCCTGCCTGTCGGATCGCGTCGAAGCGCAGCCGGTGTCCGGCGCGGGCACGATTTTCATGGCCGTCTTCCTGCATCAAGGTCCCCCCGCCGAGGGCGTCGATTACTCGACGCCCTATCCCGTCGTGACCGTCGACCTCGACGAGCAGCCCGGGCTGCGGTTCTCCAGCACGGTCGTCGGGTCGCCGAACGAGGGGATCCAGATCGGCCGCCGGGTCGAACTGGACTGGATCACGCGCGAGGGCGCGCCCATGCCGGTGTTCCGCCTTGCCGAGCATCAGAGCCAGGAGGGCGCCGCATGATCTCCGCGCGCAACCCCATGAAGGACCGGGTGGCGATCGCCGGTGCCGCCACGACCGGATTTCAGCCCCGCAACACCGACCGGAGCCAGGCGAGCTACGTCGCCGAGGCCTGCAAGGCCGTGCTCAGCCAGTGCGGCCTGACGCCGCGGGACGTCGACGGCCTGTGCGGGTCGCTGCCCAGCGCCCCGGCGGTGCAGAACATGCTGGGGATCCCGGAGGTGACCTGGTTCGCCAATCCGATGATCCCGTTCGGCAACCACGTGGCCGCCGCGGTCAGCGCCGTCCACAGCGGACTCTGCGACGTGGTGCTCGCCTATCACGGGGCCTACCGGATGGCCTGGAACACGGGCAGCGCGCTGAAGGACCCGTTCCGGCGCGGCGCCGCGTTCGGCAGCGCCGGGATCGCCCAGCCGGAGTCCGTCGCCGGATCGGTCGGCTACACCGCCTGGGCCTCGCGCTACATCCACGAGTTCGGCGTGCCGCGCACCAGCCTGGGGTACGTGGCGGTCAACGACAGGACCAACGCCATGGCCAACCCCGCCGCGGCCATGCGCGCCCCGCTGACGATGGACGACTACCTCGCGGCGCGGATGATCAGGGAACCGCTGTGCCTGTACGACATGGACATCGCGGTCGACGGGGGCGACGCGTTCATCATCACGACCGCGGAGCGGGCGGCGGACCTGCCGCTGCCGCCGGTCCTGGTCAACGCCGTGGTCCTCGGCATGGCCGACAAGAACGACGAGGATCAGACGCCGAGCCTGCGCCAGCACGGCCAGCAGGTGACGGTGGAGGCACTCAAGGCCAAGAGCGACTTCTGGATCGACGACATCGACGTCTTGCTCGCCTACGACGGGTTCTCCGTCATCGCGCTCAACTGGCTGGAGAATATCGGTTTCTGCGAGCCGGGCGAGGCCGGGGCGTTCATCGAAGACAACTGGGCGGCGAACGACGACGGGACCGGCCGGATCATGATCAAGGGCCGGGTGCCGGTCAACCCGCACGGCGGCTCGCTGTCCGAGGGCGGCACCCAGGGCAGCGGCCACCTGCGGGAGGCGGTTCACCAGCTGCAGGGTCTGGCAGGGGACCGCCAGGTGGCCGACGCGGAGCGAGCGCTGGTCGGCATCGGTGGCTTCTTCTTCAACGCTGAGGGCATAACGCTCCGGCGAGGCTGAGATAACCGGCCAGTTACACCCCGATCGCCGCGTAGGTGTCGTCGTCGAGCATGGCCATGCCGAACCTGGCGAACGTCGCGGCGTTGATGTCCGGCGGCTGCTAGACGTCGCGGTTGCATAGCCAGCACAGGAAGCCGTAGATGGTCGCCCGCCGGTGACATCACCGTTCGCGATCCGCAGTATGGCTCGTGCTTCTGGGTGGACCCAGGTGGAACCCTGGAGGTAGCCAGGATCAACTTCGATTGTCTCTGGGGCGTGCTCCTCGACGAGGAGCACGACTTCCTCGACTGAACGCCGGACGCGTCAACGGTAGTCACGGAAGAACCGGCGCACCTCGCCGACGTAGAGGTCGGGGACCTGCATGGCGGCGAAGTGACCGCCACGGGGCATGGTCCGCCAGGACACGATGTTGAACCGGTCCCGCGCGAAGGCGCGCGGCATCCTGAAGTGCTCCCCGGGGAACTCCGCGTACCCGCAGGGCACGCCAGTGACCGGGAAGGGCTGTGGTCGACCCGGACCGGTATTCTCGAAATAGAACCGCGCGGAGGAGTTCGCGGTCTTCGTGAACCAGTAGATCGAGATGTTGGTCAGGAGCTGGTTCCTGCTGAACGTGGACTCGACATCTCCCCCGCAGTCGGTCCAGGCCCGGAACTTCTCCACGATCCACGCCGCCTGTGCCGCCGGCGAATCGGTGAGGCCGTACGTGACCGTCTGGGGACGGGTCTCCTGGATCCGCCAGTAGCCGGCATCCTCGGCGAGGAAGCCGAACGTCCGCTGTGCGGTGGCCAGATCCTCGCCCTCGAGACCAGCGAACGGGGCCGTGGGGTCGGCCGGGCCGACCGGGAGCAGGTTGAGGTGGAAAGCGGGCACCGATTCGGGATCACGTTCGGCGAGCAGCGCCGCGAGCAGCGCGCCGATGTCACCGCCTTGCGTCACGTAGCGGTCGTATCCAAGCTGGGCCATCAGCTGCCCGAGCGCCGCGGCCATGACCCGGCCGGTTACGCCACGGCGGTCGGTCGGCCCGGAGAAACCGAAGCCGGGCAGGGAGGGGACGACGAGGTGGAACGCGTCGGCCGGATCGCCGCCGTACGCCCGGGGGTCGGTCAGCGGCCCGATGACGTCGAGGAACTCGCTCACCGAGCCGGGCCAGCCATGCATCACGATCATCGGCAGTGCGCCCGGCTCTGGCGAGCGCACGTGCATGAAGTGCAGGCGCACACCGTCGATGGTCGTGATGGCCTGCGGCCAGTTGTTGAGCCGCTTCTCGGCAGCCCGCCAGTCATAGTCGCGGGCCCACCACTCGCACAGCTCTCGCAGGTAGGTCACCGGCGTCCCGTAGTCCCACCCGCTGCCGGGAAGCTCGTCGCTCCATCGCGTGCGGGCCAGCCGCGTGCGGAGGTCGTCGATTTCGTGGTCCGGGACGGTGACGGTGAACGGTACCATCGCCGGTCACACCCCGATCGCCGCGTAGGTGTCGTGGTCGAGCATCGCCATGCCGAACTTGGCGAACGTCGCGGTGTTGACGTCCGGCGGCTGCCAGATATCGAGGTTGCATAGCCAGCACAGGAAGCCGTACACGGTCGCCCGCCGGTACGATTCCCACGCCTCGCCGGAGCCGGGCACTGGGACGCCGTAGGACGCCAGCGTCTTCAGGTAGCCGGCGAGCAGGTCATGCTCATGCGCCCGGCGGGCAGGAAGGTCAAGCGCGGAGACGATGAAGTAGTTGACGTCGTGGTACCAGTTCCCGATCGCGATCACCTGCCAGTCGAGGAAGCCCACGGTTCCGTCGCGTTCGACGTACGCGTTCCCGATGTGCGGATCGCCGTGTACGAGGCACCTCGCCTCGCGCTGGATGGCGGCCCGGTAGGCCCTGGCCGCCGCGCGCAGCCGCTCCGGATCATGCAGGGCAACCGGCGCGGCGAACGCCCTGGGCGCGGCGAACATCTGAGGGAGTTCCGCGAACCAGGCATCCCAGATCTGGTCCGATGACCTGTCCATAATGACGGGCGGGGAACCGGCTCCCGGGTTATAGCGTCCCCAGCTCTCACCGTGCAACTGGGCGAGCGTGTCGAGCCCGGCGGCTACCTGCTCTGGCGTCCTGGGCCTCGTCGCGCGCGTGAACGTGACGCCACGGGCGCGCAGGTCTTCGAGCGCGACAATGCCCTGCACGGGAGCATCCTGCGCGAGGGCGAAGTAGCTTCGCGGGTGGTGCAGCCTGTACGCCGGAGCAATGTCGGTGAAGAACAGCACCTCTGAGC
>JBARBE010000188.1:0-5023 GCA_049792735.1 Candidatus Acidiferrum sp. | reverse complement strand
GCCGCCGGTGCCGCCCTTCTCAACGCCGAGCTCCTAGCCGCCCGGGGCTTCCTCCATCACCGTGTCCAAGCCGAAGGCGAGAAACAGCTTCCCGAGCCAGTCACGCCATGAATTAGTTCGTGAATTCGAGAACGATATTTTTTCCAGAGGCGTGTCGCTGCAGTAGTTCCGTCGTCTGCTGTCCCCATCGCTGCAATACTTCCGAGCCGCCGAAGGAAATAATGATCGCGATGACCCGTTTCGTCGCCTCCGTCACCATCGTTCGCTCCGAATCGCTCGTCGGACTCCCATGCGGCCCAAGCGCGTCGCAAAACACCGGCAATCCTTCCAGATTCAAATCGTATTTCCCGATCCCCTTGTAAGTCTCTCCAGCCCGCCCCGCTCGAAACAGAATGTCGCCCCGCACGTGCGCCAAGTCGTACAGTCCTACCGGCAACCGGCTCTCCACGCTCACATAATTGATCACGTCCACCACATTGTTGATCCGCGGCATTCCCTTCCCCGCAATCACCCGCCGCAACAACGCCTCTGCCGACCCACGATATCGCGCCGGGTCCTTCCCCAGCGCTTTGTACGCCGCCCGCGTCGCCAAAATTGCCGCCGACTCCAGCTCCGCTCTCGGCTCCGTCATCTTCCGTATTCTCTCTTCGCAGAGTTGTAGCTCGCGGTCCAGTCCCTCCGGCGTCGCGCCCGTCTCCACCTCCGCCGCAACGCACGCCAACGCCACCCGCGGACACTTTTCCTTTAACTCCGCATCGATCGTCACCATCGGCACAGCTCCGCCTCTCATGCTAAACTAACCCACTTGTAGGCTCGTAGCTCAGTTGGTTAGAGCGGGCCGACCCGGTCGGCCAGGTCTGGGGTTGGATAGTTATCAAAGCTTTTTATGCTGCGCCTGTTTCCTTCCTATTCCCACACTCGTGTTAAACTAGCGGCCTTGTAGGCTCGTAGCTCAGTTGGTTAGAGCGCTACCTTGACACGGTAGAGGTCTGGGGTTCGAGTCCCCACGAGCCTACCATTTCATGATGTCTCCATTCCCCGATGGCCTTCGTTTACATCCTCCGAAGCGAAACCACGCATCGTTACTACGTTGGTTCTACTAATGATCTCGCTCGCCGCCAGGAAGAACACGGGCGTGGCCATACCCTCTCGACGCGTGGGCGCGGGCCCTGGATGCTCGTGTATCAAGAGCAGTGCGAATCTCTCTTGGAAGCTCGCCGCCGCGAATTGGAGATTAAGCGCTGGAAATCATCCAGAATGATCCAGGCGCTCATCCACAGCTCAGTTCGTTAGAGCGGGCCGACCCGGTCGGCCAGGCCTGGGGTTCGAGTCCCCACGAGCCTACCATTCCGTGTATCCCGCGCGGCACACGGGATTCGCGTAGGGACATCCCGCCTCAATAATCTGTAGTCTAATGAATCCATATTCAAGCACACCGGGTGAGGTATGGGGTTCACTCGTCTACTTACTTCCGCGATTGTCTGTCTCATCGTCCTCGCGCCCCTTGAAACTCGCGCTGCGGACTCAGCCGCCTGCTCAGGCCTCGTCGTCGACGAAAATAATGTCCCCGTATCCGCGGCCCAAATGAAACTCGAAGACGCCGCCGGCCACATCTACCGTACCGAAACCGATGGGGCCGGCCGCTTCGCACTGCGCAATCTCCCCTCAGGCGATTACAAACTGGAAGTCCGCAAAGAAGGCTTCTTCGAAATCGCAAATCGCGCCGTCACTCTTCAGCCCGGCGCCAACGAACTGAATCTCGCGCTAAATCACGCAGAAGAACTTCACCAGCAAGTCCAGGTGACCGCTCCAGCCAACCAAATCGATCCGCAGGACACCGCCCAGCGCAACACTCTGACCGCCCGCGCCATTCTCGAACTCCCGACAGCAAATTCGCACATTCTCTCCGAAAGCCTCGTCGCTCTCCCCGAAATTACAGAGGACAATGCCGGAAATCTTCACATCGCCGGCGCCCGCTCCGGGGAAACCCAATATCTCCTCGACGGCTTCGAAATCGGCGACCCCGTGAACGGCCAGCTCACCTCCCGATTCAACATCGACGCCACACGCGCCGCCGAAGTCCAAACCAGCGGCTTCGGGGCCGGCTACGCGCATTCCGGCGCAAACATTCTCAGCCTCGAAACTCCCGATGGCGATGACAAATGGCGCTTCGGCACCACCAATCCCGCTCCCGGCATCAACATCCAGGAGGGGGTTCATCTCGGCAACTGGTATCCCCGCTTTAATTTCTCAGGCCCCATCGTCCGCGGCCGCTTTTGGTTTTCCGATTCCATCAGCATCCAGCACACTTTCGCCTTCGTTAAACAATTGCCAACCGGCGCCAACACCGCCGAAGATTGGGCCGGCGACAATCTCCTCCGCCTCCAATACAATTTCACGCCCAAGCACATCCTCCACGCCACTTTCCTCTACAATCAAACCTACGACACAAACGTCGGCCTCGACGCTCTCGATCCTCAGTCCACCACGGTCACCGGCAAAGAGCAGCGCTACTTCGCCTCTCTCAAGGATCAAATCTGGCTGCACGACACTCTCTTCGATTTCGGGGTCGCCGCCGACACTGGCACGCTCGACTTCATCCCCCAAGGCGCGCAGCCCAACGTCCTCCTCGTGGATGGCTCCTCCGGAAATTATTTCCAGCGCCTCCACCAACGCGGCCGCCGCCTCCAGGCCGTCGCTCAAGTCATCGCCGCATCGCGCCACTGGCACGGCACTCATCAGCTCGCCGTTGGCGCCAACGCTGCCGGCGTCACCCATTCTCTCTCCGCCCAGCGCGGCGAAATCCAGGCCCTCAACACGCTTGCCACCGACGGCACGGCCTGCACCTCCGCGCTACAATTCGGCTGTCTCGTCCGCCAGTCCACTTTTTCCGGCGCCGCGAATCCCTACGTCTCGAACACCCAGGCCGGCGCCTACGCGCAAGACACCTGGTCCTTCTCAAAATATCTTGTCCTCCAGGCCGGGCTTCGTACTGATTGGGACCGCTTCACCCAGAGCGCCATGGCGGGCCCGCGCCTTTCCGCCAACGTCCTGCCCTTCGGGGACGACACCTCAAAAATTTCCGTCGGCTGGGGCATTTACAACGCCCCCTTGAATCTCTCGCTCATCGGCCAGGCTCTCGATCAGCAGCAAATCGACACCTTCTACAACTCCGCCGGCAATGTTGTCGCGCCTAGCCCCGTAGTCAGTCAATTCGTTCTCCCGGCAAACGGCCTCCAGCAACCTCGCTTCACCACAACGAGCGCCGGTTGGCAGCAAAAATTGCTCCACAACACGCTCCTCGGCCTCCAGCTCCTGGCTCGCAACAGCTCCCACGGTTTCGTCTACGTCGATCAGCAACCCGCGGAACCGGGCGGAATTTTTCTTCTGCAAAGCACCCGCAAGGACCGCTATCGCTCTGCGACCGTCTCCCTCCGCCATGTTTTCTCCGAAGAAATGGAAATCTACGGCGCCTACACCCGCTCCATCGCTCATTCCAACGAAGTCCTCAATCCCGCGCTCGGCTCCATTTTCTACGTCGCCCAGCAACCCGGCCCCGTCGTCTGGGACACTCCCAATCGCTTCGTCACCTGGGGCTGGGCGCCCACGCACATCTGGGGTATCTCGCTCAGCTATTTCTTCGAGTACCGCACCGGCTACCCCTTCAGCGTCGTCAATCTCAATCAACAACTCGTCGGCCCGCCCAACTCCAGCCGCTTCCCCGATTACGCCAGCCTCAATCTCGGCCTCGAAAAAAAGTTCGCCTTCCGCGGCTATCTCTGGGGCGTCCGCGTCGAAGCCATCAATATTCTCGATCGCCAGGATCCCAACACCGTCGTCAACAATATCGACGCCCCCGCCTGCACCAGCACCCTCACGCAGGGTTGCTTCGGCGCCTTCTCCGGCGGCCAAGGCCGCGCCTTCACCCTCCGCGTCCGTTTCATCGGCCGAAAATAGCCTCGCCAACCCGGACCACTTTTCTGGCGCCAGCCCATTGTTTGTGCCGCACCCGCCGTCAACTGTGTTCACAAAAATTTATCCATTTCCAACTTCCTTGGCTAAGAAACGGCGAAGAAACGATAGACCGGCCGCGATGCGTGGTGCTAAAGTTGCCGCTCGCCGAAGCTGATGTGGATACGAAACTCCGAGAGATGAACTTGTCGGAGCTCG
The DNA here is from genome assembly GCA_049792735.1 of Candidatus Acidiferrum sp. GTDB lineage: Bacteria > Acidobacteriota > Terriglobia > Acidiferrales > UBA7541 > Acidiferrum. The sequence goes on along the minus strand of JBARBE010000188.1, from coordinate 853 downwards.
ATACAAAGATGGACCAATTGCCGTAACAAAATCTGTTGAGCGAGTATAGCCAAAGTTCTGAACTTAAGATCGACCGCCAGAACTGCCGGGTTTATTTCCTCCAGGATCTGCGTAGCGCCGCAGTTCCCTGGGTCTTGTCCCCAAGGCCCCCTTGGAGAGACGCAATGATGGTTACGCCCTCCGTGCCTCGCAGGCTGCGGTCTCCGCATTCACTGTGGTCCACCGTGCTCGTCGGATTCCTCGTCATCAAAGCCGTCCTCTCACTCGGCCTGGGCTTGGGTGACAAGTTAGCCCTCTATGGCAGCGCCGCCTATTTTCTTCTACTTCTCCTCGCCACCGGTTTCGTCATCCTGAACGCAGTGGAGAAAACGCAGGGACGTCGCGCGTTCTGGGCGTTCATCGCCATCGGTTATGGACTCTGGTCCCTCGACCAATGGCTCTATATCTACTACGGTGCTATTCGCCATATCGACGTGCCAGACAATTCCATCGCTGATCCCGCCTTGTTTCTCCACCTTGTGCCGCTCATGGCCGCGATTGCGCTGTTGCCACATGTGAAGCAGCCCGATCACAAGGCTTACCGCGTGACGTTGAACTTTCTTTTCCTCCTGGTCTTCTGGGTCTTTCTTTATGCCTATTTTCTGTTTCCCTACCAATTCTTGTTCTCGAACCCCGCGATCTATAACCCGCGCTTCACCGCGCTATACGCGGTCGAAAATGCCGTGCTCGTCCTGATTCTCTGTATGGTCATCCCTCGTGCGCAAGCTCCGTGGCGGTCCATCTACTATCATTTGCTAGGAGCCTCCGCTTTGTACGCGTTAAGTTCCACGCTGGCCAACTTGGCCATCGACGC
>JBARBE010000187.1:0-4341 GCA_049792735.1 Candidatus Acidiferrum sp. | reverse complement strand
CGTATTGAATGGTGCTGAGGCGATGGGCGATGACGAGAGACGTGCGGCCACAAAGGAGGCGGTCGAGTGCCTCGCGAATCTGCAGCTCGGTCTTGGTGTCCACGCTGGAAGTGGCTTCGTCGAGAATGAGGAAGCTGGGATTGTGAGCGAGAGCTCGGGCGAAGCAGATGAGCTGGCGCTGGCCGACGGAAAGAGTGGAGCCGCGCTCGTTGACGCTTGTATCCACGCCTTCGGGGAGCGTGCGGACAAAATCGCCGAGGCCGATTTCGTCGACGGCGTGCTCGACGGTCAAGCGGTCGATGCCGGGAGAACCTAGGCGGACATTGGAATCGATAGTTCCGGTGAAGAGGAAGGAATCTTGCAAGACGATGCCGAATTGGCGGCGGAGATTCTGGATGTTGATGGAGCGAATGTCCACGCCATCGAGAAGAATTTGCCCGCGCTGCACGTCATAGAAGCGGAGAAGCAGGGAAATAAGAGTGGTTTTGCCGGCCCCCGTATGGCCGACGATGGCGAGAGTCTGGCCGGGCTCAACGCGGAAAGAGACGTCGCGAAGGACCCAATCTTCATCGGCAGGCTCGGGAACATCTCGGTAGCTAAACCAGACGTTGCGGAATTCGATTTCGCCGCGTGGAGATTCGAGGGGGACGGCCTGCGCGGCGGATTGGATGGTGATGGGCTCGTCCAGCAACTTGAAGATGCGTTCGGAAGCGGCCATTGCGGATTGTAGGATATTGAATTTTTCGCTGAGATCCTGAATAGGACGGAAGAATCGCGTGGCGTACATCGTGAAGGCGGTGAGCACGCCGAGGCTGAGACCGCTGGTGAGTACGCGGTTGCCGCCAGACCAAAAGATCAGAGTGATGGTGGCGACGCTGAGGAATTCGACAGCGGGATAGAAAAGGGCGAAGGCCAGGATGGCGTCGTACCAGGCTTTCATGTGGTCGCGATTGCGGGTCTCGAATTCGATGCGGGCTTTGCGTTCCCGATTGAAGAGTTGCACGACGCTCATGCCGGAGATGTATTCCTGGAGGAAAGCGTTGATGCGGGCGATAGCGGTGCGGATGCGGCGGTTGGCATCGCGAACGAACCTGCGGAAGAAATAGGTGACCACAAGGATGAAGGGAAGAACGGCGAAGGCGTCGAGCGCGAGCTTCCGGTCAACAAAGAAGAGAAAGCCGGCCATGACAACGAGAAGGAAAAAATCGTTGATCATGGTCACGACGCCTGCCGCAAAGAGATCATTCAAGGCGTCGACGTCGGTGGTCACGCGGGTGACGAGGCGGCCGACGGGGTTGCGGTCGAAATAGCTCATGGGCAAACGCTGGATGTAAGCGAAAATCTCGCTGCGCATGTCGTACATGATTTGCTGGCCGACGCGCTGCATGATGCGGATTTGTGCGTATTGTGCGAGAAAATCCGAGATGAGGACGAGCAGGAAGACCAGGCTGATCCACTCGACGCCGCGCCACGCCTGGCTTTCGGGAATGAGATGTTTGAGGGTCGGAGTGAAGTAGCCGTCGATGGCTTTCCAAAATAGCCAGGGCGGTGTCAATTCGAGAGGAGTGACGATGGCGACGAGCGTCATGGCCAGAACGACTCGCCATTTATATGGGCGGAGATAGTGGACGAGGCGCTTGAGCAACCGGGCGTCGTAAGCTTTTCCGAGTTTCTCTTCTTCGTGAATATTGCTCATGCGCGTTCGAGCTCTTCTTCAAGCAACTGCTTTTGGTAGAGATCGGCGTAATAGCCGCGATGCGCCAGGAGTTCGTCGTGCGTGCCGCGCTCGGTGATGCGGCCATCGCGCAGAACGACGATCTGATCGGCGTCGCGGACTGTGGAGGTGCGATGGGCGATTAGGATCGTGGTGCGCCCGCGCATGATGCCGCGTAGACTGCTGAGAATGCGCTCTTCGGTTTGGGTATCCACGCTGGAAAGAGAATCGTCCAGGATGAGGATGCGCGGATCGCGGACGATGGCGCGGGCGAGGGCGGTGCGCTGTTTTTGGCCGCCGGAAAGCGTGATACCGCGCTCGCCGACCATCGTGTCGTACCTTGCGGGAAATTCCTGAACGTCGCCGTCGAGACTGGCGACTTCGGCGGCTTCGCGCACGCGATCGAGATCGCAAGTGGGCATTCCAAAGGCGATGTTCTCGCCGACGGTTTCGCTGAAAAGATAGGTGTCCTGCGGGACATAGCCGATGGCGCGCCGGAGAGTGTCGAGCGGCCATTCGCGAATGGAGCGGCCGTCGATGAGGACAGAACCTTCGGGAGCTTCCCAAAGGCGAGCGACGAGAGCCGCGAGCGTGGTTTTGCCGCTGCCGGTGGGCCCGACAATGGCGAGAGTTGAGCCTGCTGGAATGCGCAGATTAATGTCGTGAAGGACAGCATCGCACGCTGGGCGGTTGCCGTTCGCGCCAGAGTTCGGGCCGCCACCCGCGCTAGCTCCAGCCATGGTGGTCGGATACGCGAAATTCAGATTGCGAAACTCGATTTCACCTTCCACGCTTTGAGCGGCGGGGACCGTGGCGGCGCGGTCGTCGATTTGCGGCTGCGCTTTGAGAATGTGATTGAGGCGACCCATGGAAGCTGCGCCGCGTTGGAAAATGTTGGTAACCCAACCCAGAGCAATCATCGGCCAAACGAGAATGCCAAGATAGCTGTAGAAGGCGATCAGGGCGCCTAGCGAAATTCGTCCGGTCAGCACGAGATGGCCGCCTTGCCAGAGGACGATGAGAAACGTGACGCCGATCATGGCCTGGAGCGAGGGCATGAACATGCTCCAAGTGCGAATCAGCTTGACGTTGCGGGATACGTACTCGCGATTGGGTTCATCGAAGCCGCGAATTTCTGCTTCTTCCTGGGCGTAGGCGCGGACGACGCGGACTCCGGCGAGATTTTCCTGAACTTTGGCCGAGAGAGTCGCGAGAGAGGCCTGGATTTTTTCGTAGAGTTCGTGGATGACTTTGCCAAAGTGCTGCACGACCACGGCGACGAATGGCACCGGGAGGAGAATCCAAAGAGTAAGCGAGCCGGAGAGTTGGGACATTACGGCGATGGCGAGGGCCATGCCGATGATGGTTTGGCCGCTGTACATGATGCCCGGGCCGAGGACCATGCGGACGGCATTGAGGTCGTTGGTGGCGCGGGACATGAGTTCGCCGGTTCGGTTGCGAACATAGAATTCGGGTTCGAGGAGGAGCAGGCGATTCAGCAAGCCACCGCGGATATCGAATTCAATGTCGCGAGAAACACCGATAAGGACCCACCGAGTGAGGAAAGAAAGTACGGCCCGAACGGAAACGAGAGCGATGAGAAGCACGCAATAGATACCGAGCGCGTGGCGGCTGTGCGGCGAATAGAAGGGAATCGCGCGGCTGAGCCAGGAGCCGGCGAGCAAGTGGCCTTGCGTACTGCGTTCAAAGGGATGCGCGCTGCCCGCTAGAATGTCAGTCAGGACGCCGGTTGCGAGCGGAATCACGTTTTGCACGATGCTCGAAACGACGAGAGCGAACATGCCGAGAGAGATCGGCCCGGGATAGCGGCGAAGATAAGGGATCAGGCCGAGAAGATTTTTCCAGGAGGATGGCTTCCGCTTTTTTTTTGCCGCGGCAGAGGTTGCGCCGATGGTGGCTGCAGCTGCGCTCATTGGAGCCTCGATCTGGCCGTGGACAGCGACGGCGTTTCGAGCAGGAAATGTTCGTAGGTGCGGTCCAGCGATTGGTAGCGCTTGGTGGCCGGGTTCCAGGCGACGCCTATGGGCAGGAGATGAGGATCAGAAGCGCCCGTGCCTTTAATGGGAGTGAAGTAGAGCTGAATGCCTTTCACCGGGTCCTGGTCGTACTGAATTCGCCAGCCTGCTACGGATTGGAGCGGCGTCATCGCCAAGTAGCCTTTGGAATTTTTAAGATATTCATCGCAGCGGAGGAGCTCAGTCCACTGGTCGTCCGTTTTTTCGGCGAGCACCGCGCGCGTCACGATGGTTCCTGGAATGGGATTCTTCGGGTTCTTGGGGACTACGTTTCCGGCAAGAAACTGTTGTTTGCCAGTTTTGGCGAGATCGCCGAAGACCAGGACCTGGGTCTCCTTACCAAGGAGATTACGCGCAGCTGCTTGGATATCATCGGGCACAGCGGGCTCGGCGGGTTTGGCGGCGGATTCCTCCGCGGGCTTTTGAGGAGTTTCGTCGCCGCAACCGGCCAGAAAAAGAGAGGTGAATACTAAAGAGGCCGCGGCCACACCGAGAAGTGCCCGGCGGATTGCGGAGACGCAAGTGGAGGGGCCGCTGGATCGCCTTTCAGTCGCAAGAATCGCGACCGAAGCACCTACGATGACCGTACAT
>JBARBE010000186.1:0-1513 GCA_049792735.1 Candidatus Acidiferrum sp. | reverse complement strand
GATGGAGCATAAACCATGCAGTCTTTTGGGTGACGTTCAGATCGCGCGCGAGTTCGCAACTACTGATTCCGTTCTTGCAATTAGAGAGCAGCCACAGAGCGGTAAGCCACTTATCAAGACCGATTGCGGAGTCCTCGCACACACTGCCGACCTTCACAGAGAACTCACGGCGGGCATGGTGCTTAGAGCACTTCCAAGTCTTGCGAGTGGGGTTGAACTGGCTAACTTTTTCAGAGCCGCAGATCGGGCAGATAACGCCATTGGGCCAGCGGCGGACGGCCAGATAGTCGATGCAGTTGTCGGGGTTGGAGAAGTAAACAATCGCTTCTTGAAGGCTCTTTGGTTCGCTCATGGTCTTGCTCTCCACAAGCAAAACTATAGGCTAAATCGGTGGGCGAGTCAAGTAAATAATCACCGAAAATGCCAATACCCAAGTTGTCTGCGGATAGAAGAGAGGGGGCCGTAAGCAGCCGGAAATGCGAAGATAAACTCATTCTGGCCCATTAGTTAGTAGAGAAGTAGAGATCTCAAGTACCCAGTCTGCATCGTGGAATTCGCTCACTAAAATCGCCTTTCGTTTTGGGTTCGTGTACTTCGGACTTTTCAATTTAGAAGTCCTATTGCACCTTCTCCCATTCCCTCCCTTCACCCAGATCTTCTGGCTTTTCGACGTGGCACGATCGAACGCTGTGTTATGGATCAGCAAGCATCTGCTGCATGTAGCACATGATTTTGGCACGGACTATCTGAACACTACTGCCGGGACCAAGGACACAACCTACTACTATGTGCTGGCATTCTGCTACCTGGTAGTTGCAGCTGTCGCATCGAGTATTTGGTCGCTATGCGATCGCAGGCGGCAGGAATACATCCGGTTGCACCGATGGTTCCTGCTCCTTCTCCGGGTCTCACTAGCGGTAGACCTATGGGAACTCCACTCGCAACCAGCTGCTTTGGATCTTCATGGGAGTATCGCCCGTCTACAGCTTCTTCGGTGGCCTGATGGAAGTGGTTGCCGGCCTGCTGCTGATGGTTCCCCGGTTGTCTACCCTGGGCGCGCTGCTTTCTACGGCGGCCATGGGCAACGTCCTGATGCTGAACTTTGGCTATGACGTTGGAGCCAAGCTACTGGTGATTAATCTCATCGTGATGGGAATAATCATTCTCTTGCCTGAGGTAACCAGGCTCTCGAATTTCTTCTTTTGGAATCGAAGCCTACCCGCCGAAGCTGATAAGCCCCTCTTCCGACGACGCTCCCTTCACCGAGCGGCTCTGGTTTTACAGATTGCCTTTGGCGTACTTCTGTTCAGTTACGAAGCCTATCGTAGCTATCAGATGAGCTCGCAACTCATTGCCAGCAAGACGGCGCCTCTGTCGGGGATCTGGTTTGTGGACGACTATGAGATCAATGGCACTCCTAGACTTCCGTTGAACAATAATGAGCACCGCTGGCAACGTATGATCGTTGACTCCAGCGACCAGGTCGTGGTGCAGGTTATGACCGGTGCGACGC
>JBARBE010000185.1:0-5542 GCA_049792735.1 Candidatus Acidiferrum sp. | reverse complement strand
GGGGCGGGTGCCCCCCCCGCCAAAATACCAGTAGAGCAGCCCCGAGCCCCGGCCGGATCAATTCGCCAGATGATCAGGCACCACAAGCCGGTGGACGCCATCCCAATCTTGACGCCAGTCGCCTTCCGGGCGAGACGGAGCATCAGGAGGCCCAACAGGCGAAACAGACGGCACCACGGCAACAGGAGACGCCAAGGCGGCCCCACTGTCAGCCAGATGCGGGCGGAAATAGAACCACTCGCCGCCCATCTTCACACCGGCCCGCGTGACCATCTGCAAGCCGTCGACCTCCGAACGGCTTGAGCCATCCGAGAAGGAGACCATCACCCGACCATTCCGCGTTATATAGCCGGTCGCGTAGATCTGAACCGCCTTTTCCTTCTCCACCTGGACAACCGGGGCCACCTTACCACCAGACGCCGGCACCACCGCGGCCGCCGCCGCCACACGAGCCGATCCGGCCTCCCTACTTTCCCACACTGCCGAGTAAACAGACGGCAGCAAACGCCGGATACCCGCCCGCAGAGCAAGCGCGAGACCGAAGCACAGACAGAACACAAAGCCAATTTTGAGCAACGGTTTCATCAGATAAGCACCGCCGCCGCCGCCGCCGCCGCAGGTAAGACCACCTGACCCCAAGCCTTCAGACGCGACGCCGGCCGCCCGATCCGTTTCAGACCGCCCGTCGCCGCATTCGCCAAACCCGCGAACATCCGCTCGGCGTCGCCTACAAGCTGCGTCGTTTTGTAGTAGCCGAACGAAAGAGGATGAAAGCAGAATTCCGCCTGCATCGGAGCGTCCGGGGCATTCGGCACGCAGTAGTAGGGGACCCGCACGAAGCAATCGAAGGGGAAATTGAACAAACCCCAAATTTTCTTTTGCCGAGCGTTCCGGCACGACCACCGCTCCGTCTTCATGGAACGGAAAGTCTTGTCCAGGTTGTTCAGATCCTGCGTCACATAGATAACGATAATCTTCAACTTCCGAAGCATCGTGTTGAAAATGATCTGTTCCCGCGGCGTTTTCGACCAATCGCGCGAGAAATGCTTAATATGCGCCTCATCGCAAATCAGCATCGTCTGCAACTGATCATTGCCACGAACCGCCTTAGTCCAAACCGCCTCATCGTCCTGCACATCGATCAGCCGCGCGTCGTCCATCTCCAGGCCCCGATCCTCCGCCAACCACTCCCGCAACTTCTCCCGTTCAAAGACGACGTTCCCGCAAACCGTACCACCCTTCGCCAAATGGAGCATGCCCATTTCCGCCGCAAGAGCAGTTTTGCCGGAGCCCAACCCCCCGTCGATAATGACGAGCTTGCCCTCGATCGGCGCACTCATCCCGAGACCGTGGGGACCCACGCTTTGGCGATCCGAATCAAGGTACAGGCAACCAGCAACTGAATGAAAGCCCCAGCAAAGCCAATCGCCTCATGCAACGGGATGAAAGTATCCACGAGCCCGATATACCGCACCACCTGCGAGCCGTTGCCCGTCAACTGACCGGCCGCCGTGGTGATGCCAGGGATATGACCAAAGACGTACTCAAAGCCATCGCGGCCCCACGTCATCACCATCATAGTAGACGCAAGCACGATACCCCACGACGCCCAAGACGCGGAATAGACCGATTTAAGAATGTTCCAGACCGCCGTAATTAGTTTGCTCATGATTGATCAGCAAAAGCCCCCCGGATTGTTTTCACCGCCAAGAACCAAAACGCGATGGTCAAAACCGTCAGCAGGACCCCCCGGAAAATCGCAATCGGCGTCGCATACGACGAAGACGAGAAGTCCACCGTCTTTTGAAAATGCGCCGACGTGCACGGGATAGGAACGTCGATATCCACCGAATGAGCCGCCCCCATCGCCTCTGACACCGACAACGGAGCCGGAACGATCGATTCCAACGCCGCCGACATCTCCCCGAACGTCCGCTCACTGAGCGGCGTTGTCGGCATCGGATCGACAGACGGAATGTCCGCCCCCTGCGTCAGACCGTTCTCGATGTTCACCAGGTGCCCGTTAATGTTCATCAACGTAGCCTGCTGAGTGTCCTGACGCGACGTGACAGGCGAAAGGTCAATCGAAGTAGTACCACCCCCGCCGCTCGGCTTGGCCAGAAGTTGCTGAAGCGTCATGTTGAGCTGATCGAATCCCTGGCGATTCACGACGTTCGGATCTGTCGAAGTCTGCCACGGGATAGCCGCATTCGAAGGGGAGGGGACCGCCGTTGTCCCGTCTGCATTGACATACCCAGTGTTCGCCGCAGTCGGCAAGATCGCTCCGCTCGAAAGCGTCGTGTTGGTGCCGGCCGAATCCTGAAGCGACCAGGTACCCGTATCCCCATTATACACATTCGCAGTGTTCAAATACACCATCTGGTAGTAGAGCTTCCCATCAGTCGCCGGCACGTAAAAAGCCCCCACCGTCTGACCAGCCGGAACGAGCACGTCGACCCCGTTCGACAGATATACGTGCATATCCCGCGAAGGGTTTGAATTCGTCCAGGACGCCTGGATCTTACCCGCGTTCGGCGTCGTCGCCGGCATCGCCACCAACGTGAGCGAAACCGGATTCGTGTAGTAAGAAAAACTCCCGTTATACCAGAAAATAGTAAAGGCCGTCGCATCGTTCGGGTAGCTGAAATTTCCGTTAACCCCCACGCCCGTGTAGCCCGTAGCCGGCACCCGCACGCCCAACGAAGTGATATAACTGTAATTCAACGATTGAATCGTTTGTGCATGCCAACTCGCCATGTTATCAATGGAGAAGGTGCCCGAGCCACTGTTCAGCGTGAAGGTGTTTGTCCCCGGCACTCCCGCGGTGATCGTGTACGCCACCACCACCGAACGGAAGTAGACATTCGCAGGATTGCCATTGTTCGGATTAGTCGCCGCGTGACCATCCGCAAACGCGTAGGAATCCGCCCAAGCAGCCGGCACCAGCAGCAGCACCACCAGCAGAAGCAGCCGCCTCACTTGCGCCCCCTTCCCATTTCCCACGCCTTGACCACCACCCACAGAATGAACCAGCCGAACAGAAGCGAGCAGAGCAGCTCACCAGAGGGCAGGGTTTCCCAAGTAATATCGGCAAAGTAGATCATTCGGAATTGTTGTCCGCAGTTAAATCAGCGAAGAAATTCCAGACCGACACACAACCGAACACGAACCCGCCCACGGTCACGCCGAACGCCACAAAGCCGAGCGCGAGTTCGATGAATTCTGCGAAGGTCAGGACCATAAAAAGAGTCCCTCAGATTACGCGCTGAGGGGCCGCGTTCAGACAAGACCGCCTACTTGGCCAGTCCCTTGAAGAACCGCCAGACCGCCTTGCCGCCCCAGATGACCGACGCCACCGAGAGAGCCGTCAGAGCCACGGCACCAAGCGCAATCACGACCAAGGCCGCCTGCGTGGCGATGGACGTGGTGATGGAGGTAAGGCCAGTGTCATCCGCACGGGCGGAACTGACGGCAGCCAAACCGAGGCCCAGCCCGAGGCTGATCTTGGCCGTATTGCGACGCACGAACGAAACGAACCGATGAACGAGACCGAACATTTTAGGATCCCGGCAGTTGATTGACAGAAGGGTAGCCGGACCCCTCCCGTTGCGCGTTGACCGCCCCCGGAGGATTGCGCCGACCCTCCGAAGAAATTGACCGAGCAAAGAGACCGTCGAAATAAGCGCGCTTCTCCAAGTCCGCCCGCTCACGGTCACGTTGATATTCCGCCGCCACCCACGAAAGAGCCGCACCCGGATTGACGCGCAAGAATCGCTTCCAGTCGTCAGCCCGCGCACAACCCTCCGCGAACAAATCTCTAGATATTGGATACATTTTTTAGAACGGTCGATTTTCCAAGACGCTACCACCCAGCAATTGGGCCGCCTGCGCGAGCCGGGGCACCACACTGCCATCGAGAGCACGGGCAAACCCTCGATCCGACGTGAACACACGGAGCCGCCGCCCCTTCTTGTCGACGAACCTCGAAGAAGCCCAGCGGCGAACGAGCCGAGCAAACCAAGTCGCCGCCCGTACCGTCAGCTCCAGCTCGAAGACCGGCACCGGCTCGAATAGATGCCTGTTGATTATGCCCCATTGCTTCCCCTTCCAGCCAAGCTGAGCCGCTTTTGACTTGCCCATATGAGAACACAAGTAGGCAGTCCAGGCAGACCCGCTGCCGCTCGCAGGGCCAAACACGACGGCATGAGCAACAGCCTCCGGATCTCCCGATTCTCGCGTACAATGGAGCCAGAGATCTCGAATTTCGTCTTCCGTGACATCCTCGGGAGTCCAAAGGGCCGAGTGTGCATGGGGAGTTTTCCTTTTCTGCAATTCAACGCGCCACGGCTCCGCCCACTTCCGACGCTTCACAGCCATCCGCCACCGCTTCGCGCAGGCCCGCCAGTCGTCCGCCGTTGCCGGCCGGTGAATCGTCCGCGTCACCGCCCGACAAGCATAACCCGGCACGTAATGCGATACCAAGAACCACCGCAGACGCGCCGCCGCCGCTTGAGAGAGTCCCTTGATGGAACCCCGCAACCCCCCGCCCGAACGGCGCTTCTTTGCGACCGCCCGCCCGCCCTCCAGACGGCAACCGCCCGGAAGGATTTGAAGATGCATGGAACAGCCAGTGCTTCGGGCAAGTGTGCCCGTATGCGCACATACCCAAGGTGCGCAGGACGCGCCCGGAGCCGCCGGCCTGCGGCTCGGCGGACTTCCGGGCGGCCCCACTTCGGTGGATATGCGGATTTGAGATCACGCCCGAAGCAATTAGGATTTCCGGGCACTTCCAACCGCAACGGTCTGCAAGGCAGCCAGTTGCGATTGATAGAACGCGAGCTTTTCGGCCTGAGTCCATTCCTCGAAAGCAATGATGCCCGAGACCTTGTAGGAGTCCTTCTCAGGGAACATCTTGCCGCCGCCCGTCGCCCGGAACACCGGACCCATGGCGACCAAAATCTTTTTGCAGTCATACTGCCCCGGCCGCATGTCCGGGGCCGGCACCGTCACCGCAATGATCCCCGTGACCGACCCGTTGGGATCTTTCGACTGATCTTTGGGCTGTTCGACCTTGAGGCAAAGAGAGCCAGGCGTCGACGTTTTCAGAACATGTTCAAACGATTGGTTGATTTCCACCGCATATCCTTTTTTTGATTGTTGCAGACGTTTTGCGTAGAATTACGCGTGAGCACGTAGAACGACGCACTGCCCAAGTGCATGCAATGTCAAATGCGCACAATAGATATTATTTACCCTACTTCTCCAACAGAGTAGCTTATGTTATTATGAATCATGGCCAACTACACAGCAAACGCCCGCCCCGAGGATTTGCCGGCCCTGAAGGACATTAAAATGCGTTACGGTAGAACCCCTTCCGGCATCGCAACGGAAATGCTACGTTTAGTCGCACGTGTCGGCGCACAAGGCTACATGGAATTCCTTAACCGAGCGTACAGAGCAGCAGACGAAATTGAGCTTTCCGAACGCCGGAAAGCCGGCTGAAGGTGAACAGCCCGAGCTTTCGCCCCACCCCCCGCCCGCC
>JBARBE010000184.1:0-3225 GCA_049792735.1 Candidatus Acidiferrum sp. | reverse complement strand
GCCGGACTGGGCAGATGAGTTGTGATCGCTGTCGCAGCCATGATGTTCCGCTACCGTTTCGTACTTACAGTGGCAGTTACAGAAAGACCTGGCCGCAGTTTGGCGGCCAGGCTGGCATCATCCAGCCCGATCTTCACTGGAATGCGCTGCACGATCTTGGTGAAGTTGCCGGTAGCATTGTCGGGAGGCAGCAACGCAAACTGGGATCCGCTGGCGGGAGCAATCTCGACAACTTTGCCCCGAATGATTTGTCCCGGGTACGCGTCAATGCGAATTTCCGCGCGGTCGCCAACTTTCACGTTGGTTAGCTGGGTTTCACGATAGTTCGCCTGGACCCATTTTGTGACGTCAACGAAAGAGATCACCTGCGTTCCCGGAGATACGAGCTGCCCAGGACGAACTTGCCGCTCGCCAACGGTGCCGTCCCCGGGAGCGTAGATTTTGGTGTAACCGAGATTCACCGTCGCAGCAACGAAGCTCGCTTCCTTGGCGCGCAAGTCCGCTTGGAGTTGCATTTCCTGGGAGAAAAGAACGTTTTTCGTAAGACGCTCGGCTTCAGCGGAGAGTTCACTCGTGCGCAAGCCGGTTTTGGCCTGCGCGAGGTCGGCATCGCGACTGGCAAACTGAGCCGAGAGGCTCTCTTCATCAGCCACAACTGCTTCAAGCTTTTGCTGCGTCGTGGAATGAGTCTGGTAGAGGGCTTCCTGGCGTTTGCGTTCCAACTGGGCGCGTGTAAGCCCCGCTTGTATCGCTTCCTTGCCAGCCTGAGCTGCAGCAATTTGAGCTTTGGCGAACTCGATTCCGGAGAGCGCTTTTGCGATCTTGGCATCTTGGAGTTCACGTTGGCGAAGATTGTTTTCTATTCCGGCTTTCGCGGCCGCGATGCCGGCATTGGCCTGATCCACCTGCGCCTGGAAATCCTTGTCTTCCAGCTCGACCAGCAGGTCTCCTTTGTGCACCTGCTGATAATCCGATACGTGCACCGCTTGAACGATGCCCGGAACTTTGGTGCTTAACGGGGTGAGATCGCCACGAACATAGGCGTCGTCGGTAACCTGTTCGACTTTACTGCCTTCCCAGGCATTCCAGTTTCGGGTAACGGTAACCAGGATGGCGAGAGCGAGCATTAAAACGAAGACCGGTGTGGCGTATTTCTGCCATTTAGGGGCAGTCGCGGGCGGTGTTGTCTTTTGTTCTTGGCCCGGAATTTCGTGTTTCTCGGCCGGCGCAACGGCCGCGGCGGGAGCGGCCATTAGTCACGCTCCTTGTTTTGCGAACACTCTTGTAAGGGTAGAGTTCTCATTTCCTGCTTCCGAAGGAACTCGACAGTGCCTTGTACAGCTGTCGAAGGGCCAGCCTGTCAAAGCGCGCAAAATACTTCGCGGCCCGACGAGAAACGCTATGTCGCGGTCCGAATTGCCCTTGTCGGATAGCTAGCAAGGTCAGTGCCAAGCTGGAAGGCTGTAAGTGGATGCATTTTCAATGCCTGGGCGAAAGAAAGTCGTATCGAGTGTCGAGAGTGTCGGAGGGAAGACACCACGACACGACGCATCCCCGCCTTGTGCTCCAGAAGTGGAGACGTGGAAGGTTTCAGCGATGGGGCCACGCCGACATTTCCTTTCTCAGTGATATCGTCAGAGACTCAACATTGCGGGAGAGGGTAAGAAAAGTCTGCAGTTCAGGCGTGAGCAACCTTGCTGGTTTTTCTGAACAGCAAAGCGCGACCGCTTCTTGTAGTTCCACGAAGAAATCTTCGAGGCTCAGTCTATGCAGCGATGGCTCACCCTCTAAGCGGTCCGCCATTTCTTCCAACGTCATGGCGGACTGATAGTCGAACTGCTGCAGTGCCGCACGTACGGGATCGGGCAGGGCAAAGCCAGGAAGTTGCACACGGTACTTCCACAAGGCAATTCGCATCAAGAAAAGGGCGCGCAGTTGCGGTTGCCACTCTCTGAGGCTGCTTCTCAACGTAAGATCCTGCTTACGCGAAGGCCCGAACTCAAATACCACCGCGTCGGCCGAGGCCCGCACACTGTCGAAGTTTTTGTTGATTGCCTCGCGCAGAGAATAGCTGCGCTCAATCGCAACCTTTACGTCTCGCGAAAGGGGCTCTCTCGCAAATTGAGCCAGCAATCGCAGTGCAGAAGTAAAAACCTTCCTCATTTGGAGCAGCGCGGGAGCTCCCCAGAGCCGGTCAAACACAAGCCACATCATGACGAGTCCCAGCAGGATACCCACGACGCGGTCTCTGGCAATGGAGAGGGAAGACTCGATTGCGAAGGTGTGCAGGTGGATAAGATAAAAAGCCAGGGCGACCTGCAGCCCGAAGTATGACAAACGAGGGCTGGAGGTCATGAACCAGGAAGCGAAGGCGGTGACCAGCATAAAAAGAACGGTGAATCCAGCAATCGAGTCGACGTACGGCAGAATGAATATCTGTGAACCCATACCCAGAAGGAAGCCACCGACGACAGCACCGGAGATACGGAGTACTTGCTTCTGCCGGGACGAACCGATGGTCGAGAGCGCCGTTAGAAAACAAGTGGTGACCGCCGTGCTGATCCCCGGCCAGTCAAGCGCACTGTAGATGATGTAGCACAGGCTGGCCGTCAGGCATCCCTTCACGGCGAATTTGACGTGATCCATGTTGGTGAACGCGTCGCGAATGAAAAACGTCGAGGGCGGATCACCGATCGAGAAGCGCAGCGCAGAGACGTTGAACGAAGGAGAGCCCGCAAGGATTTGGTTCATGAAGCTGGCAGTTCTCTCCATCTCGGACAAGAATGGAGTTGAATCGAGAGGCCCCCGTGGGACAGCGGCCGGCTCGCCCAAGTGTGGAGTACTTCTGGCCAGCAAATCCGAACGAATGCGGCCGACGTTATCCGCCAAGTCTCGGATTCGTTTGCGATCACCTTCAGAGAATTGAAGAGCCGGGAGCGTCAGGTTGGCTGCCAGATCGACAAGAGTTCCGGTGAGCCCGATGATGGCACCCATTTGTTCGGCATAATGCCGCGTATACGCAGACCGTTGTAAGATCCGCCGCAGCATGGACGTTCCCACCGCGGCCAGGCCCGTGACTTTCGCTTCCGTCGCGCGAGTGCCCGTGCTGTCGTCTGCATAAGAAAGCAGCATGGCCCGCACCGCAGCTAGCCGTTCCGCGAGGCCCGCAACGATGTCTTCACCGGGCTTCGTGCGCGAAAACACTATCTCGACTGCTACGGTGAC
>JBARBE010000183.1:0-2755 GCA_049792735.1 Candidatus Acidiferrum sp. | reverse complement strand
TGGGGATTACAGGATGCCGATGGTTCGCGGGAGTTGGAAATTATTTTGACGTGGTGCGACAGGCAGTCTGCGGCGACGTGGCGCCAACGATCAGCCCGGATGATCCGGTGGTTTTGTCGGTGAAAGTGCTTTACTCGTATCCGGGCGAGTCGACGGAAAACCAAGGGCATCGCGGGCGCGGCGAGATGATTACGATTTCGTTTCGCGAATACGAGCGGCGAATCCGGCAGCAATTTTCGGAGATGTTCGGAGGCGCGGGATTCGATGCGGAGCGCGACATCGCGGGAATTGTGCTGAACCGCTGGGGCCATGCGTATCTCAATCCGCAACCCGGATTTTTCTTTGGGAAGGACGGCAAGCCGGCGCCGCGTGATGTGTTGCGAAGCGCGCCGTTTGGGCGGATCGCTTTTGCGAACACGGATTTGGCGGGAGCGATGGATCATCGGTACTCGATCCTGGAGGCGCATCGGGCTGTGGGGCAGCTGCTTGAACAAGTGCTGACGTGAAAACAGGGGAGGCGGCAAAACCGCAGGAGCGGAAGGGGGCTATTTGAAACGAATGTCACCGCGCGGGCCGACACGAGGTTCGGGAAAGCGGTGGAGGATATGGGTCGGAGAAGGATGATTCACTTTGGAGGGACGGCCGTCGGATTCCAGGCGAGAGTGGGCTTCGGTCCAGGAGGGCAAGGCGGAGGTCTCCTGCGACCAGCGGGCGAGGGCGGCTTCGTCGCACCAATGAAGCAGCTTGCGCATGGCACGACCGTGCGCGCCGGAAATCATGAATTTCTTCATGTCTGCTTCAGAAGCCCAGAGAGTGACGGTCCAAAACGTGCGATTGCGGTCGTTCAAGAGCTTAACGGCCAGGTTGCCATCGGCGCCGCCGGCCTGACGCGCGGAACGCACGGCGTAGAAGAAAAATGAAGGCAGGAACCGCCAGGAGCGAACGCGGAGGCGAGTCACAGAAACAAGTGGCATGTTTCACAGCCCCGATCGAATGATGAACTCAAAGCGCCGGCCCATCGGACCAAGACGACACCAGTATTTACGGAACAGAGCTCAGAAAGCCAGAGGGCAGGGATTCCCGGCAAGGTGGATGGCAAGGGTGAGGCGGGGATTCAGAGTACGCGACGGACGATTCCCGGCTTATGGCTGAGGCGTCACCCGCGTTCTCCTCGAGGGCCCACTTGCTGCAGAGTTTGAAGATAATTGACGATGTCGCTGCGCGAGAGCATGCCGACGAGATTGTTTTCCTGCATAACGGGCATCTGATTGATGCCGTCCACACCCATCTTTTCCAGTGCTGTCCACAGTTCTGCGCGAGGATCGGTGGTGCTTAGCTTTTCGAGTGGGATCATCGCCTCTGCCGCGGTGGTCGTTGTCCAGGAGGTTCGAGGGAACTCTTTTATGTTGTGCAACGTCAGCAATCCGACGGGGCGATCGGCGCGGTACACAAGAAAGCAGCGACGGCCGTGTGCAAGGACTTCCTGATCGACTAGCTTTTGCAATGTAGTCTCACCTAGGACATGCATGCACGCATCTCCCATCGCCTCGGATACTCTGTGTCCGAGTAATAGCCCTTGCACCATTTGCTGCTGGACTTGGGATGCGGCTGCGCTTTCCAAAAACCAGCCGATAAAAGCGGTCCACAAACCGTTGGCGACATTCCCTTTCAGGGCTTGCCAAACTCCCCAAACGATGAAGAGGAAGCCGAAGAAACGGCCGGTACTTGCGGCAATGAGAGTGGCGCGGCGGAAGTTCTTGTTTATCCCCCAGACGATAGCGCGAAAAACGCGGCCTCCGTCCAAAGGGAATCCTGGAATGAGGTTGAACAAACCCAGGATTGCATTGATGAGGGCCAGATATTTGGCAATCTCCAACGCCGGCAGAATATTCACGAGCAGCGGTTCTGCAAAATAGAAGAGCGCGGCCAGAGCAAAGCTGGTAAGTGGCCCGACAACGGCGATGAGGAATTCGGCGCTGGCGCTGGGCGGTTCGCCGGCGATCTGCGAGACGCCGCCAAAGATGAAGAGCGTGATTCTGTTTACCGGTACTTTGTAACGAAGGGCTACCCAGGAATGGGCCAGCTCATGAACAACGATGCTGACGAAAAACAGTACGGCCGTCACGGCGCCCATCAGCCAGTATTCCATGGTCGTGCCGCCCTTGAATTCAACAGGATAGTAACTGACGGCAAGCATCCAGGTGATTAGGGCGGCGATCAAGAACCAGGAGTAGTCGAGTTCGATGGGTATTCCAAAAACGCGGCCAATCGGGATGGTGTGGCGAAACAAGAGTGACCTACCTTTCGGTAGCGAGGACGGGCGTGGAGAGAATATTGGATAGGAGTCGCTCGCCGCTCTCTCGCAAGCGGAAAGTATAACATTCGGGCTGTCGCCTGGCAGGCGCCGGCGCGGCGCCGCTCGATGAAAAAAGTTCAGGGTCTTGCCGGAAGAGCAGGGAGGACGCAGAAAAGTGCGGACCTCGGAAACGAAAAAGACGGAAAAACGCGAAGGACTAGCGTTCGCGGCGGAGGTGGTCCAGCCAGCGAGTGAGGACCGCGACGGAGGCGGGCTCGAGGTCGATGAATTCGAGGCCCATGCCGATTTTGGGCTTGACGATGCGGACGGTGGCGAGGGCTTCGACGTTTTCATCCTTACGCTTTAAGGTGACGCGGGTGCGGGATTTCACGGGAAGCGGTTTGCTGGTGCAGATGAAACAGCCGCCGAGGGAAAGATCGGAAGTGACGCCTTCGGTGC
>JBARBE010000182.1:0-7445 GCA_049792735.1 Candidatus Acidiferrum sp. | reverse complement strand
GGATTGCTCGGGCTCATCGGCCTGATGCTGGCCATCACTTCCAAACGAGGCGGGTCGCAGATGCGCGAATTGCGCTCGCGAATCATCACTTCGCTCGTCATCCTGTTTGCCATTGGCTTTACGGGATTCATGGCCATGGACAATTGGGCGCATGGCGGCGGCCTGGCTGCGGGATTCGTGTTAGGAAAAATCTTTGCGGACAGGCAGCCGGCTACAGCAAATGAACGGCGCAGAGCCTACGCGATGGGGTGGCTGGCAGCGCTCGCGGTTGTGGCCAGTTTTGTATTGATGATTATGCACTATCGCGATCCTTTGCCTGGAGAATCCGCACAATCGTATCCCGCGCGTGGACAAAGTGCGTTACTCTACTATCGGTACGAGACGCCCATCGTGGATCCACATTCCATCGTGGTTGTGAGTTTGCACTCGCCCAAAGAGAAAGTCTGGGGCGAGTTGCTGGACATTAACCCGTCCGGCGTGACGCTTCGCGGGATCGACCTGAACTCGTTTGATCATTTTATCCGGCAGATTAACGAGCCCGATGGGGAACGCATCGGATTGCCCACGATTTTCTTCCCGATGAATCGCGTCGAGCGCGTCTCGCTCGATGAGCCGAGCGGTTCGATCCCCTCGATGAACGAGCTCTTCGCGCGGAAAATCGGGCGAACTCTCACCGACTATCTCTCGCAGTTCGCGTAGCACACACCTTGAAGATGGATTTTGCCCGGCCAGGGACCACGGAACTGCGTTATCCTCAATGCCAATGAAAGGCCGCATCTGGACGGTTCCTAATCAAATCACGCTGTTGCGGCTCGGCTTTTTGCCGTTTTTTCTCATTCTCATTTCTTATGAAAGCTATAAATGGGCGCTGCTGGTGCTCGTTGTGGCTGGGCTTTCGGACGGCATCGATGGCTTGCTGGCGCGCAGCCTAAATCAGAAGTCCTCTCTTGGCGCGTATCTCGATCCCATCGCGGACAAGCTGCTGCTCTCGTCGTCGTTCATTATTTTGGCGTTCAAGAAAAAAATTGCGTGGTGGCTGACGATTATCGTTTTCAGCCGCGACATATTGATTCTTGTTGTGGCCGTGGTGATTTTGCTGATCTCCGGGTATCGGCCGTTTCCGCCAAGCATTTTTGGCAAGCTGACCACGACGTTTCAGATCATCTTGGTCTTCACCGTAGTGTTTTCCGCGGCGTTTCCAGATTTTCATCTGGGAAAAATCATCCATCTCCTCATTTACGGCGTTACTTTCTTCAGTATCTTTTCCGCATTTCACTATTCCTTCTTGACCACGCGGAGCCTCAGCAGTTCGGCGCCTTCTTCTTAAGAAAAAACGTTTGCACAGAGAACACAGAAAGCACAGAGTACACGGAGAAAAGCTGCCGCTCAGACTGGCATTGGCTTCGGTCCGGCCGCCGGAACCAATAGCTTGGGCTCTGTCAGGGACTGGACCTGCTCAAACGTTGCGTCGGGCGCTAGCTCTCGGAGGACCAGACCATCGGGCGTGACGTCGATGAAGGCGAGTTCGGTGACGATGTGGTCGACGACTTCGACGCCGGTGAGAGGAAGAGTGCATTTTTTCAGAATTTTTGGCTTGTTGTCGCGCGTGGCGTGCTCCATGGCAATGAAGACGCGCTTGGCGCCGGCGACTAGATCCATCGCGCCGCCCATGCCTTTCAGCATTTTGCCGGGAATGGCCCAGTTCGCGAGCGTTCCCTTTTCATCGACTTGAAGTGCGCCGAGAACGGTGAGATCCACGTGCCCGCCGCGAATCATGGCGAACGAATCTGCGGAAGAGAAGTACGCGCTGCCTGGCAATTCGGTGACGGTTTCTTTGCCCGCGTTGATCAGATCGGGATCAATTTCGGATTCAAGCGGATAGGGGCCGACTCCAAGCATGCCGTTTTCCGACTGCAGAATCACATCCATCCCTTTGGGCACATAATTCGCAATCGCCGTCGGCATCCCTATGCCGAGATTGACGTAATAGCCGTCGCGCAATTCCAGCGCGATCCGCCGTGCGATCCGTTCGCGTTTTTGGTCGTCAGTCAGCGGCATAAGAAGCTCACAGTAAAAGACAAAGCGAAAGCGCGGGTCTAAAGACCCGCCACTACAACTTCCGGACGGTGCGGCGCTCGATACGTCTTTCGTAGCTGGGGCCTTGCAAGATGGCGTTGACGAAGATGCCGGGGGTGTGGACCTGGTTGGGATCGAGCTGGCCCAGATCGACTATTTCTTCGACTTCGGCGATGACGTGGTCGGCGGCGGTGGCCATCATGGGATTGAAATTGCGGGCGGTCTTGCGATAGATGAGATTGCCCCAGCGGTCCCCTTTCCAGGCCCTGATGAAGGCGAAATTGCCGCGGAGGGCACGTTCAAGAACATATTGGCGGCCATCGAAGTCGCGGGTTTCTTTGCCTTCGGCGACCATGGTGCCGTAGCCGGTGGGCGTATAGAACGCGGGGATGCCTGCGCCGCCGGCGCGGAGGCGTTCGGAGAGAGTGCCTTGCGGGTTCAGCTCGACTTGCAGCTCGCCGCTTAGGACTAACTTCTCGAAGAGTTTGTTTTCGCCAACGTAGGTGGAGATCATTTTCTTGACTTGGCGATTTTGGAGGAGGAGGCCGATGCCGAAGTCGTCGACGCCGGCGTTGTTGCTGACGATGGTAAGGTCTTTGGTGCCTTTGCGGCGGACGGCAGCAATCAGGTTTTCCGGGATGCCGCAGAGTCCGAAGCCGCCCATGAGGATGGTGGCACCGTCGGTCAGGTTGGCGATGGCGGCGTCGGCGCTGGAGATCCTTTTATCCATGGCGAGGGTCCAGGTAGCGTGTTGGAAAAGCGCACAGGCTGAAGCCTGTGCCACTGGCATAGGCGGAGGGGGTGCGCTTGTCCAAGGGGCTCCTGGGCGAACGTCGAGTGTACTGCAACGATGGGTTACGCGACGTAAAGAAGTAAAGACTCGGCCCACTGCCCTCGCGTTTCCGGAATTGAGCGGTGGTTCCAACCCCACCCCCCGGTATACAGAGAAGTGTGAAGTAAACCCATGAAATGATTTGACTTGCAGGGAATTAGTGTGTGGGCCACACGGCAGCGAAACGAAAGCTTGGGCGAGACCCGCCACCCCCCGTGTTTTTCTGTAAGAGCGGCAAACACAGGACTTATGCTTGATGTGGCGTCAATATTCGCGTCAAGGCAGCGCCTATGCCTAGAAGGGCACAGTGTGCTGCGCCCCTACAAAGGACAGAAACAAAAAACGCCGGCAAGATGCCGATGGTGTGAGACGAAATACGGTATTACCTAACAAATATGGTACCAGAAATTACAGATTTGTCGAGGGAAATCGGGGGCTATTGTCAAACCTCATTCAAAATGTCCCCTGGTTTACCTCGATTAAAATGTCCCCTTGCCTAGCAGAAAGCGGTTCCAGAGCGGCGGCAAGATCCTGGGCAGCACCCAGGGGGCTCCAGAAGGGAGACGAGGCCGATCATTTGTTTTGGTTCTGGCATAAATCAGGAAAATCGATATTATAGGGGCATTTGTTTCGGTGTGTCGGGGCGCAGTTCACTTTTCTCGGGAATGGATAAAAATGAAAATCAATAAGACATGGTGCGTGCAGCGTGGCCGAGTTGCGGCGATAGCTTTTGCATTGGCTGGAGTTATCGGTGGGCTGCTGGGATTCGGCAAGACGGTTTACGCGCAGCACCGGATGCATGGGCAGCAGGTGAAGGAAGACCGGAACCATCCCTGGATGAATGCGAGCCTTTCGCCGGACGAGCGGGCGGCCATGGTGCTAAAGGAGATGACGCTCGACGAGAAGATTGATCTTTTGCATGGCATGGGGATGCCGGGCTGGCCGAGAGAGGTGCAGAATCCGGAGCCGGAGTTGGGGAACGGCGGGGCGGGATTTATTTTGGGGATACCGCGGCTGGGGATTCCGTTTGTGCAGATGAGCGATGCAGCGTACGGAGTGCGGAGCAGCGCGGAGAATGGGCGGTATTCGACGGCCTTACCCTCCAACGTGGGAGCGGCGGCGAGTTGGGACCCAGAGGCGGCTTGCCAATTCGGGACGGTAATCGGGAAAGAGCTGCGGGCACAGGGGTACAACATGACGTTGGGCGGGGGCGTGAATTTGACGCGCGAGCCGCGGAACGGGCGGACGTTTGAATACATGGGCGAAGATCCGATTTTGGCGGGGACGCTGGTGGGGAATTTGATGAAGTGCGAGCAGGCGCAGCACGTGATTGGAGACATCAAGCATTACGCGGTGAACGACCAGGAGAGCGGGCGGAACGAAGTGAACTCGATCATCGGGAAGCGCGCGATGCGAGAGAGCGATTTGCTGGCGTTTGAAATTGGCGTGGGGATCGCGGACCCTGGCGCGGTGATGTGCTCGTACAACGCGGTGAACGGGGTCTTTGCCTGCGAGAACAAGTATTTGCTGACGGATATGCTGAAGAAGGATTGGGCGTTTAAAGGATTTGTGGTGTCGGATTGGGGCGGGACGCACAGCACGGTGAAGGCCTCGGCGGCGGGATTAGATAATGAGGAGCCGCTGGATGAATTTTTTGGGGCGAAGTTGAAGGAGGCGGTAGATGCGGGAAAGGTTTCGATAGCGGAGCTGGATGAACACGTGAGGCGAGTGCTGCGGTCGGAGTTTGCGTGCGGGCTGGTTGATTTCCCGACGCAGAAGGCAGTCGTGGACGTTGAAGGCGATCTGAAAATCGCGCGGAAGATTGAAGAGCAGAGCGCGGTGCTCTTGAAAAATGCGGACGGGCTGCTGCCGCTGAGCGGCTCCGCGGTGAAATCCATCGCAGTGATTGGGCCGCATGCGGATGAAGGAATGATGTCGGGCAGCGGGTCGGCGCAGGTGGACGCGCCGGGAAGGCCGTCGGCCGGGTGGATGGCGCAGGTGTGGTTTCCGCCGTCGCCGGTAGGCGTGCTGCAGAAGAAGTTCCCGGGCGCGAAAGTGCAGTTTGATTCGGGGAAGGATCCCGCGTCGGCGGCGGCGCTGGCGAAAAACTCGGATGTGGCGATTGTGTTCGCTTATCAGTGGGAGAGCGAAGGGATGGATTTAGATAATTTGTCGCTACCGGTGAATCAGGACGGAATTATTGAGGCGGTGGCGGCGGCGAATCCGAAGACGATTGTGGTTCTCGAGACGGGGACGGCGGTGACGATGCCGTGGATCGATAAAGTGGGTGCGGTTTTGGAAGCGTGGTACGCAGGGAGCGACGGCGCGCACGCGATCATGAACATTTTGAGCGGCGACGTGAATCCGAGCGGAAAACTGGCGATGACGTTTCCGAAGAGCGTGGAGGATTTGCCGCATCCGCAGCTCGTGAAGCCTACGCCGGATGAATTGGGTGAAAAGGCGGTGATGAAGACGGGGCAGGCGGAGCCGACGTTTAGCGTGCACTATGACGAAGGATTGAAAGTTGGATACAAGTGGTATGACGCGGAGAAGAAGGCGGTGCTCTTTCCGTTTGGGTACGGGTTGTCGTACACCACGTTTGCGTATTCGGGATTGAAAGTGACGCCGGGGGCGGAGACGACAGTGAGTTTTACGGTGAAGAATACGGGAAGCCGCGATGGGGCGGAAATTGCGGAAGTTTATGCGGCGCTGCCAGCGAACGCGGAGGAACCGCCGAAACGACTAGTGGGATTCAGCAAAGTGTGGTTGAAGGCGGGGGAGAGCAAGGATGTGAGCGTGAGCGTCGTGCCGAAATACTTGTCGATTTATGATGAGGCTAGCGATGGGTGGAAGCTGGTGCCGGGCGGATATACCTTTATGGTGGGCGGGTCTTCGGGGGAATTGCCGCTGCATGTGAAGGTCGAACTGAAATAGAGAAAAGAACAAACGGATCGCTGCAGCGGCCGGAATTTAGAACGGTCTAGTGTGATTCTGGCGAGCGAACTGCGGTAGAGCGGGCATCGCCTTGAGTAATATCGAGTTGAAGAAACACACCTCGATCAAATTTCGAGAAAATAACCCCACAGTTAGGCGAGTCCTGGAATCTGAAGGTAGCACCAGAGCAGCGTATCAAGGCGCTTCTTGGTGTGCCCGGCAAGCTTAGATAAAGCCGGCCGTCTTCCGCCCTAACCTCCACTCTGAAGCTATTGGGGCGAACTGCCAGATAGATGCCTTCATAAGACAAGTACGACGGAGCAGCCGCGGGAACGGCCACGATGGGAAGCTGTGAAATTTTCAGATTTCCATCAGGAACGATTGGGCCGCGTTGTTCTGATGCGGTGCCACTGGCGACGAAGGGAGCTGGAGCATCGGGAGGAGGCATGGATTCGGACGAGGGGGGAATCCGCATCCCCGGTGGGCGCCTAGAGGAGGTGGGCCGAGGCATTCCGGATAGGCCGCGTCGAGTTTGAGCAGATGGGCCGCTCGGCCCCTTCTCGAGAAGTCCAGTATTCAGGGACTTCGCAGAGCCGGCTGACCCTTGTGCGGCGGGACCGCCCCAACTGGAATCGGGCACAATCCGGGGAAGCTTCGGCTGGATTCTTGAACCATGAGAGTTGAGGAAGGCAAGCGAAACCACGATGAAGAACACGAGGGATAGGATTCCCCCTTGAATGAGAGCGATTTTCCGCACCTTCTGATTTTCCAGGATCAAAAAAGCGGGAGCCCCGGCGGACGCCGGGTAAGTCTGTTCCACAGCGACGACTTCGTTCCAGAAAGCCGGGCGAAATCCCCACTGCCGCAAGAGGGATAGAAACGCATCCACAACAAGCCCAAACGAGGCGCGCTTGCTGTCTGCCTGATCGAAAATTGAGAGCATTTCCTCGGCAAAGCGCTTGCGGAAAGCGGGTGGGTGGAGGATCACTAGAAAACGAAAGAAGAAGCGAAGCATCACGCCCTCCTTGGCTTGGGAATTCTGAGACGCGCCCTAGCATCGCGGATTACGTTTTCAAGCCGGCTCATTTCAGCGCCAAGCACGACGGTACCAGGCGACGTAAGCCGGTAGTAGCGGCGCCGAGGGTCGTTGTCGCCGGAGCGATGGCCCAGGTCCGCGACCCAGCCTCGGCGGATGGCCTTTTGCAAGTTGTCGTAGAGCGAGCCAGGGCCGAGTTTGTATTTGCCATCGGATTGGCGCGAGATTTCTTGCATGATGCCGTAGCCGTGCCGATCCTGACCGGCAAGGGCGAGCAGGAGGTGCACCATGGCCGGGGAAAGAGGAAGGAAGCGGTCTGAGTTTTCGCGAGTCATTCTTTTTCCGATATATCGACTTCCGAGTGATTTGTCAAGAAAAGATTTTTGCATGGGAACGAATAACACGCAAACGCAATGTTTGAGCAAAAAGGAGCCTACAAAGAACGGAGGAGTTTGTAGAGTTCGTTGGCGGCGTCGAAGTCGGCTTCGAGGTCGCGGGAGGCGAGGCGTTCGCGGAGGTCGTCGAGGCGGCGGGCGAGGAGATCGAGGGAGGCGGAGAGGACTTCTT
>JBARBE010000181.1:0-3361 GCA_049792735.1 Candidatus Acidiferrum sp. | reverse complement strand
AAAAAACCGATAAATCGCCCGCGATCCGTTTCACATCCCCAATAGATGAACTTCATGTTTCGAACCATATCGTGCATCAGGGAGAGCCCGCCTCCACATCGCGGGCACCGGAGCGCGTTCGACAAGGTTGCCTTGACCGTAGACGAGTGTTCGCCGATAAACTTCATCAGCCTGAGAGTCGCTCCCGGCGAGAGTTGCAGACTCTCGTGCTCGTCAAACCAGAATGCTTGGCATTCTGTGCACACATCGACGGCGACGTGTGTGCCCAAGCGCCCATCCAGCGTCCAGTCGGTCATCTCTTTCCCGCAATTGGGGCATGTCATGGACAGCGATTCTAGGCGATTGCCCGAATGAATGCCAAACGCGCGAGAAATATCGGAAACGTTCTTGCCGTTCCAGATGGCCGGTTTCGGTCTATACGCCCCAGCGAAGATGTTCACGCAAAGCAGGCTGCCTCGAAGCACTCAGTTTGTTGACTAGATTTGAGTAATCCTGTAAGTCGTCGTTGACTTTGTCGGCCAAACCGTCACAATAAAAGTCCCTTCCGAAATTGTCCACTGGCACCCGGCTGCCCCTCTCAGTGAATAACCAAGCGTGGTCAGGAAACGAATCCGTTTGAGAGAACAGATGTCCATGGAAATTCTTTTTGTAGAAGACAATCGTGGCGCCGTACGTTCGACGAAAGATGTCCTGCTCGGCGTCAACGTTCCCGTACCTTTGCATGTGGCTACCGACGGCGTAATGGCGTTGGCCTTTCTGAACCGCGAGACAGACTCCGTCCGTGTTCCTCGTCCAGCCTCTTATCTTGCCAGACCCAAACATTCCCAAAGGGGGTGCAGGCTGTCCTGTAAGGCCTGAGAAGAGCGAGGAGTCGTGCGGAGACCCGTAAAAATCTGGATGAGTAAGTGTTCGAAACGATAGGAAAGGAATCTAAACGATGAGAATGATTATGAAAGTGACGGGGATAGTCCAAGCAAGTGACAGCCATCTATCGGTTGAACTTCATGGCAGATACGGAAAGGCGCAGCTCAACCTGCCGAACGATCAGCGCGTGGGTCTTACCGTTGGCAGCGAGTTTACCCTGTCGCTGAACGGCCTGGGATTCATGGGGGCCATCGACGAATCCGTGACGAGTACCGAGCCGTTGGGCGAAATCGCTCCTCCGGTTGTAATCTAGGTAAAAAGGAAGTCCAGATGGAATCTGAAAAGACCTGTCCGAAGTGTGCGAGTTTTCCAAGAATGGACAAAGTCGATGGCATGCATGCGAGGATACCGGCGGTCATGGGCAATCAATACCTGTCAAAAATAAGCGAAACGATAGGCCTCGCCGTGGAAGTTTATAAGTGCCCGCGATGTCATTTTGTCGAACTATACGAAGTAAGCAGCGAATAATGCCGGCGCGTGGAAATTTTGAAAGCTCTTTAGGAACTTCACGCGATGGAAAACGTCTTGCTGTAGACGAATCAACCGACGAGGTTTTGCTTGCCCTTGCCAACTTCATCCAGCCAGCGATCGAGAACGGGCTGGTATTCGGGTTCGACGGCGAGGAAGGCCACGCCCGCTCCCATGTTGGTCTGGGCATAGACGATTTTCGCCCTGGCTTGGAAATAGGCGTCGCCGGCGGAAATCTTGACGAGCACCAGCGTTCCTACCGGGAAAGGATTCATCATATCCAGATAACAGCCGTGAAGGCTCAATTCGCTCACGCGCGTGGCAATGCGCACATCCGAAGCTTCCTCGATCAGTTCGGCGCTGGCGATGAAGGTATATCTTGGCACGCGACGGCGTTCAGATCCCAATGAGTCCCTCCGAATGGATGCCCTTCTTATGATGGTACGACAGATGGAGTGAATGTTGTTCGCCGTTCGCCCAAGTCATAACTACGCAAACTGCGGCTCAGTGCCGCCGCGTGATCGCGCCATGGAATGCGCATTTGCGAATTTCACTAGCTTGCTCAAGAAAGCCAAGTGCTAGGATAAAAATGCCGGTAAACAGCAGAGGGCCATATTGAGGAGAGCGATGCCGGGAGATCGATCGAGAGCGCGAGAGTTGGCCACGGAATCTATCCAAAAGGGTGATCCGACGGGGTGGTTCGAGCGCCTATACCGCGAGGGAGAAGAAGGGAGAAGTGTCATTCCTTGGGCGGACCGCGGCGCGAATTCGAGTCTGCTCGAATTCTGGAGCGCGCATCCCCAAGAAACGACGGGAAAGAAAGCGCTCGTGATCGCGTGCGGGTTGGGAGACGACGCGGAGCAGTTGGCGGCGTGGGGATTTGCGACGACGGCGTTCGACATTTCCGAGACAGCGATTCGCATGGCTCGTAAGCGATTTCCGGAGAGCGCGGTGGAATATGCTGTCGCGAACTTGTTCCAACCGCCGGCGCAATGGAAACTGAATTTCGATTTTGTCTTTGAAGCAAATACTGTCCAAGCACTGCCGGTCAGCCTTCGTTCCGAAGCGATTCGCAACATCGCTTCGTTTGTGCGCCCGGGAGGAAATCTGCTGGCCATTGTCAGAGGCCGCGAGCCGCATGAGCCGGAAGGACAACTTCCCTGGCCGCTGACGCGCGAAGAGCTGGCGGAGTTTGTGCGTGCCGGGCTCATCGAGCTGAGCTTCGATGAATATCTCGACAACGAAGAGCCGCCCGCTCGCAGATATCGCGTGCTGTATTCGCGTCCAAGTTGAGGAACGAAACTTAACTTCGAGCCGCGAGATCTAATATCCCGCAGCTCGAAGCTGGCGCAAGTGAGCGCTACAGACATTTATTTTGACGCGTCCTTCTTGTGGAGGTCGGTGCAGACGGAGACGGCGGTGTTGGGATTGACGGCGCTGTCGCCTTCTTCGATGTGGCGGATGATGCCCTCTTTATCGATGACGATGTTTGCGCGCTGCGCCCACTCGTAGGTTTGATCCTGGACGTTGTAGCCCTTCAGGATGCCATAGGTGGTGAGCATCTTGTGGTTCATGTCGCTGAGGAGCGGGAAGTTGATGCTGATTTGCTTGGCGAAGGCGGCATTGGCGGCGGGACTATCCATGCTAATGCCGAAAACTGCGGTATCCGAAGTGTCGATCTTACCCGAGGCGATTCCAGCCTGGACCGCCTGAAGTTGTTTCGTTCAACCACCTGTGAAGGCCAGGACGTACACGGCGAGGAAGACGTTCTGCTTGCCGCGGAAGTCGCTGAGCTTTATGGTTTTCCATTGATCGCTGAGCAGCGTGAAGTCGGGAGCAACGTCACCTACTTTCAGGGATATTTTTGCCAGTTCCGGTTTTTGGGCTTCTTGCGCGAGCGGCGGAGCCATGGGAATAAAGGCTAGCGCTGCCAGCAAAGCCAAAGCACGTTTCATGCGCACTCTCCTTG
>JBARBE010000180.1:0-2623 GCA_049792735.1 Candidatus Acidiferrum sp. | reverse complement strand
ACGCCGGGTTGAAATAGTTCACCAAATTCTGTGAAAACACATGCGTGTATCCCGCCGCGAACGAATACAGCGGCTGCGGCGAAATGGCGTCAAACAATGGATTGATCGGGTCGGTGTACGCCGCCTGTAATCCGTTGTCCGTCTGAAACCGGTACCACGTCGTGTCCTTCTCATTGATGTTGTAATCGATGCGAACCGTTTGTACCTGTTCGTGGTCGTCGCTCGAATGCGAAACGCTTTGCCGGTTCGCGCATCCGTTTCCATCGTTGGCAATCGCAGCCGCGCCGCCACCCGCGTCGAACGGGCATCCCAGCACGGCCAAAGGTGTCCCATCGGTGCTTCCGTAGAGCGAAAACATCCTCTTATAGAACGGCACCAGTGCGGGCGCAGCTGCATAGCACGATCCCGGCGCACAGCCAGTGATTTGGCCCGTCCCAAGCTGCTGCAATACAAAACTCTGAAACCCGGGAGTTGGAACTGTAGCCTCCGTCACGATCGGCAATGCAATCCGCACCCATTCGCTGTCGAAAAAGAAAAACAATTTATCGCGAACAATCGGCCCGCCCAGGCTGCCGCCAAAATGATTCACCGTCGAGCGCGGTTTGTGATTCCCCGGCGTCGCGTTCGTAAAGAAATCAGCCGCATTGAACCGAGACCCGTTCCAGAGCTCGTACAAATTCCCGTGAAATTGGTTCGACCCCGATTTCGTAACGTAATTGACCTGCGAAGCCCCATACCGTCCCTGATCCACCGAATACGAAAGCGTATTGACCGTCACTTCCGCAATCGAATTCAGTCCCAAAACCAGATTCGTGGACAACCCGCTATTCAGATTCGTCAGCGGATCGTTCGTCTCCAGTCCGTCGACAATGTACCCGTTCGATAGCGCCGGCAATCCATTGAACTCCACGTTCCCGTAGCCATTCGTGCCCCCGACAAAATCATTCCCGCTTCCCGCCGTATTGATCAGCGCTCCGGGAGCAAATTGCAATGGATACGTCAAATCGCCGCCCGGGTTCGGAAGATTCTCCAGTGACTTTGCGTTCAGCGTCGTCGCCGTAGTCGCATTTTCGGGGTTCAGGATGGCCGCGTCGCCTCTGACCTCGATGCTTTCTTTCGCCCGTGCCACCTGCAGGGTGAAATTCACTGTCTGCTTCTGTCCCAACCCCGCGGCGACCGCATCATTCTCCTGCGCTTCAAATCCTTCTGCTTCCACTTTCACCACGTACGTGCCCGGCAGCAATTGTGTGAAGCTGAATCGCCCCGATTCATCTGTCGTCGCGCTCCGCCGCAATCCTGTCGCCGTGTTGACAGCTGTCACGCCCGCCCCAGGCACCCCCGCCCCGCTTGCATCGCTCACTTCCCCGACGATCGCACTCGTCGTTTCCCCCTGTCCAAGCGCCCCCATCGGCGCGAGCAACCCTCCCGCCAAATAGAAAATTGTGCCAAGACATATCGAAATCCCGGTTTTCATCCTGAATGACAATCTGTCTTCCTCGCGAGGATTTGCCTGGCTGCTCGCGCATACCGAGCCAGGCGTCCGAGGCGTGTCGCACACCCCGCCCGAATTTCCAGGATGTTTACTATAGTTAAGAAAAGTAGGTAATACAAGTAAATAATACAGGTGAAGCTAGCTTATGTGCCGTGTTGAAACACCTACAGCATTCTTTGGACCCTGGCTCTTTGAATCACTCGGTACCTCTGCCGCGCCACCGTTCTCGGGCGAGTCTGCATTCGTTGACTTGTCTTAAATCGCATCCTAAGATGAGCGCAAATGTCAGATTCCGCCCCCGAATCTGGGAAGTCGATCTCCCATTACCGCATCATCGAGAAACTCGGTGGCGGCGGAATGGGTGTTGTTTACGAAGCGGAAGACCTAACCCTCGGGCGCCATGTAGCTCTTAAGTTCCTGCCGCGAGAGTTGGCAAGGGACGCAAGAGCCCTGGAACGCTTCAGGCTTGAGGCCCGTGCTGCTTCTTCGCTGAACCACCCCAACATTTGCACCGTGCACGAAATTGCCGAAGAGGGCGGAAGCACTTTCATCGTCATGGAACTGATGGAAGGAGCCACG
This sequence comes from Candidatus Acidiferrum sp., assembly GCA_049792735.1. Classification (GTDB taxonomy): domain Bacteria; phylum Acidobacteriota; class Terriglobia; order Acidiferrales; family UBA7541; genus Acidiferrum. The sequence goes on along the minus strand of JBARBE010000180.1, from coordinate 552 downwards.
CTGAAATATCGCATCGCCGGCAAACCTTTGCCTCTCGACGAACTCTTGAGCTTCTCCATCGAAATCGCGGACGCGCTGGATGCTGCGCACTCCAAAGGCATCATTCACCGCGATATCAAGCCCGCCAACATTTTCGTTACCAAGCGCGGCTCCGCCAAGATTCTGGATTTTGGGCTCGCGAAATTAATTCCTTCGGCTTCTTCCGGTGAAGTCGCAGACGGCGAGACCGTCACGATCGAGGAACATTTGCTGACGCAGCCTGACACTACCGTCGGCACCGCCGCTTATATGTCCCCCGAACAAGCCCTGGGCAAAGAACTTGACTCGCGCACCGACCTCTTTTCTTCGGGTATTACGCTCTACGAAATGGCAACCGGCACCCGCCCCTTTCATGGCAACACTTTGGCGAACCTTTTTGACGCAATTCTCCACCGAACTCCCATCGCGCCCACTCTCCTCAATGCTAACGTCCCTGCAAGACTCGAAGACATCATTAGCAAAGCCCTCGAAAAAGATCCCGCTTTTCGCTACCAGCACGCTTCGGACATGCGC
>JBARBE010000179.1:0-3156 GCA_049792735.1 Candidatus Acidiferrum sp. | reverse complement strand
CCGTGGTGGGTAAGGGTTTCGCTGTGCTGCAAAGCGGCAAGATTCAAGTGAGCGGATTTGGGGCGTGGCTCGCTTGGGCGGCCGTTCACCTTCAGTTCCTGGCCACATCCAGCCTTCGCCTGACCGTTTTCCTTCAATGGGTATGGACCTACCTAACGGGTCAAAGAGGCTCGCGGCTCATCGTGAATAACTATAGCCAGGCACCGGGGAAGCCAGCGCCGGACAGAGCCATCAAAGCAGCCGTCGTGGGCAACTGAGAGTTTGGATGAAACAGTTCCTGCTCAGATCGAAACACCTTTCAACGACAGCATAACGGCAGGGAGAACTCGGAACGTAGCAGAGCAGTCATGGCAGCCCAAAAATATCTGGAACTTGCGAACACCCGTTACAAAGGCGACGTCACCAGCTACCTGGAAGTTACAAACGCCCAGACCGACGCTCTCTCGAATGAACTCACGACCGTAAATATTCTCGGGCGGCGCATGGTAGACGCGGTGACCTTGGTGCAGGCGTTGGGTGGTGGCTGGAATAATTCCGCGTTGCCCGAGCACCCCGAATGGTGTGGCAGGCTGACGAGCACCTCAAACGGTAATCGGCCTTGATACTATCGTTCCAATGTGCAGATTCAGATCTGTAGCGCAGTTTGCCTGGCTGGTAGTCGCGTACAACATTGCGGTTACGCTTTGGGGCGCATACGTACGCGCAACGGGATCGGGCGCCGGCTGCGGCAACCGATGGCCTCTGTGCAACGGACAATTCCTCCCGAGCGCGGCCCAGTCGCAAACCTGGATCGAGTTTACGCACCGCGTAACCAGTGCGCTGGCGATTGTGCTTGTATTCGCCCTGATTATTTGGTGCTGGAGGGAGACTTCGAAAAACCACTGGGTCCGCTATGCGGTTGTTTGTGGCGGAATTCTTCTCTTCAACGAGGCGCTGCTTGGCGCTTTGCTCGTATTGCTCGATTACGTGGGCGTGGACAAATCCGCAGGCCATGCCGCTTTCCTCTGCTTACATTTTGGCAACACGCTCCTACTAATGGCCTCGTTGGCCCTCACCGCAATAGGGCTTTCAAACGGGGAACGGATCGTGTGGGTTGCAAAGCCACACGAGTTGATTGTGATCGGAATTGGACTGGCCGCAGTAATGGTCATCGGAATGACTGGCTCATTGGCAGCGCTGGCAGATACGATCTTTCCCGTGGAATCCGTACGGTCGTCAATGCTGCAAGATTTTTCCCCAACGAGTCACTTCTTAGTCCGATTGAGGCTTCTCCATCCGATTTCGGCAGTGTTTGGCGCATCCTATGTACTGTGGGTAGTTCTGAAACTTTGGAGAAAACGGGAGCGCTCGGAGTCGACGCTGTCCGCTATCGGCGCCATCCTGACGCTGCAAATTGGCCTCGGCGTGCTAAACATCTTTCTACTGGCTCCTGTCTGGCTACAAATGGCACACCTCTTCGTGGCGGACGTTTTTTGGATTCTCCTGCTTGTTTCTTCAGCTGAATTTTGCCTGGGGGCTGTCAATCCTCGATCGTTCGAAGAGAGCGATCTGTAGCAAACCGCCGCCAAATGAACGTGTCGTAATGATGTGTGATATGGGCCGAATTGCGCCTAATCTCTGAAAGTCACCCGATATCCTCCATGAGCGAGCGTATGACACCCCGAACTTTTGGCAAATTTTTGGCAAATCGCTTTTTCGGAGCAGGACCCAAGAAGGGAGATGTGAGAAAAGTGGCGTATTTATTGGGGATTTATGGTGGGCCTGGGTGGACTTGAACCACCGACCTCGCCCTTATCAGAGTAGCGTGGTTATGTTTTACAACAACATACAAGACCGCGGGGACTGCCAAACTACGCGGAAGTCGTACAAGACATCTCATGTTGTGGGTTGGGTTGTGGGTTGGAAAAACCCTACGTCCTCCGAGGCAACCACCCGTTTCATGTCCCAGAACGCCGTTTCTGGCGAGCTTCCGAGTTGACCATCCAAGAGTTGACCGGTTCGGGCAAGACTAGCGCGTTTCTCGGTACGAATCACGCCTAAGGCATTCCACAAACTGGTCACAGGCAAGGTGTGTGCGAGCAGCGGACTCCGACAGTGCTCCCGGCTACGTAATTGGGCGCGAACCGATAATCAGGATATCCACGAGTCTCTTTGCGCTTTGCTGCCAGTCAGGGCTGGTCGCCACGTTGGCGACCCCCACAAGCGCCCGAAGGAGATCGATGGGATCGAGGTCCTTTCGAATGTCGCCGCTTTTAATCGCGCGCTTCACCAGAGAGCGAATCGCTTCATGCATCTGAGCGTAGGAAGCTTCGAACACCTTCTTATGATCGCCGACCAGCGTATTGAGCGCCGGCGCGATGAGCTGTTTTGCCGCGATGGCATCAACGAAGAGCAGGAGCCAGGCGCGCAACGCTTCGATCGGAGGCACGGTTTTGGCGAACTCTCGCTCCGCTGCGGCCAACTTTTCGAGCTCGGACCGATATACCGCCTCTAGAAGTTCCTCGCGCGTCGGAAAGTGGCGATACAAAGTCCCCGGCCCAACACCTGCCCGTTTGGCGATATCGTCCAGGCTGGTATTTGCTCCCGACCGGGTGAACGCCAGCTTCGCGACTTCGAGAATGCGTTCGCGATTCCGCTGCGCGTCAGCGCGGGGCCTTCGCTTGCGAGATGTTGGCCGTTTCGCTGGCATATAAAAAACTCAAAAAACTTGTAACCGGAGACAATCTCCGCTAATCTAAGTATGCGGAGACACCCTCCACTTTATCCAAAGCGGGGGTGCTCGTCAATCCCGGCTGCGTTGGACACCAAGCGCTAGCGCCCGGACGCAGGGAGGAAAATCATGCGTGTATTCGTCACAGGAGCTACAGGTTTTATCGGTTCCGCGGTGGTGAAGGAGCTAATCGGCGCAGGCCATCAGGTTCTCGGCCTCGCTCGTTCGGAAGCAGGCGCAAAGTCTCTTGCCGCCGCCGGCGCCCAGGTACATCGCGGTGATCTGGAAGACCTGAAAAGCTTACGCAGCGGAGCGGCCGCCGCGGATGCGGTGATTCACGCCGCTTTTATCCACGACTTCTCAAACTTCGCAAAGAACTGCGAGATCGACAAGCGCGCGATTGAGACTCTCGGCTCGGCGCTCGAGGGCTCCGAGCGGCCACTGCT
>JBARBE010000178.1:0-18203 GCA_049792735.1 Candidatus Acidiferrum sp. | reverse complement strand
AGAGCGCTTCGTTTGACCGGCTGAAAGACCGCGTGCACCACACCGAAGCCGTGGCCACTGCCGAAGTCGAGCTGCTCACCGATGACGTTGGCGAGAAGCTCACGCGCCTGGACCGGGACAACGAGGTTGAGCGGCTGCTGAATGACCTGAAGTCGCGGCGCCAGCTGCCGGGCTGAACTTTAGATAGGACTCATACTTAGCCAGCAAGTTCAATAAATAACTAACGTCGTGATAACGGGGGTGCCGACTCGTCTTTGAACCCCTTCAAGGCGTGCGAACGTTTTGAAAAGGAAGAGGTTAGAGAGTGCCCGGCATTCGCGGGATGGCGCGTAGCCCGCTAGCGTCGACTGCGGTAGGCGCAAAAGCGTCCTAATTCGCGCGCGGAAAACGGAAAGGCTGAGCCGACTGGCTGGCCTCCGCCCCTTGGACGAGAATAGCAGACTTTAGCCCACCTTTCGCGTCTGTTCCCTGAGGAACCTGTATCGCTGTCGGTTCGTATTGGTGTGTGTACTCTACCATGCGAGAATGGTCGCAATGAATCCCTGGCTGATCGCCGGGCCAACCGCTTTCGCCGCCGCAGCCGCAGGAATCGCAGCCTACGGAGGGGCATATCCTCGCTCGCAACTCTTTGGGCGGACGGTTTGCCGCACGAACTCGCCGCGGAAGCTGGCGCTCACGTTTGACGACGGGCCGAATCCCGCGATTACGCCGAAATTGCTCGACCTCCTCGATCGTTACAAAGCGCGCGCGACCTTTTTTGTGATCGGGAAACATGCGCGCGAGTGCCCGGAGCTCCTGAAGGAGACTGCCGTGCGCGGCCACGTCATCGGCAATCACACGGACGCACATCCCAATCTTTTCTGGCTAAAGCCTGATGGCATCACGATCGAACTTCGCTGCTGCAATTTCTCGATCAAAGCAGCCACAGGAGCTGCCGCGCGATGGTTTCGCCCCCCGTATGGATTTCGCAATCCTTGGGTCGTTCCCATCGCGCGTGAATTGGGCCAGCGTGTGGTCATGTGGACGCTGATCCCCGGCGATTGGCGTGCCACGTCTTCGGAGTGGCTCATTCCGCGACTGGGGCCCATTGCAGAGCACGCAAAGCGCAATTCGACTATGGATGGTTCGGCAAGTTCGTCTTCAACAGGCGACATTCTCTGTCTCCACGATGGTTCTCATCGTCAACTGAATGCCGACCGCCTGCCTACAATCGCCGCCCTCGAATATTGGCTCCCTCGATGGCGTGACCTCGGCCTGGAATTTGTTACAATCGAGGATGCGGTGAGCACGCCCGCAACTTAGCCATGGACGAACGCGCGTTTTACACCGAAAAAGAAGAAACCAGAAAGATCAAGCTCGTCTGCCCGAGCTGCCGCGGCGAATTTGAATTTCCCGTGCGCTGGAAAGTTTCGCGGAAGAAAAGGGAACTGCCGCGCGGCGCCGGCGAAGAAGACCGGAGAAAGTTCGCCAAAGCGTCTTCTTATATGGTGCGGCTGGACGACCTGGTAGCCTGTTTCAAATGCCGTAAACGGTTCGAACTCACCGGCCAGTCAACCGTGCTTATCAACGACAATCTGGGCGATCCCAACGCCGATCCCGAGAATTTCGGAAACCGCTGACGTTTCTTCGATTTTCTCGCCGCCGATACTGCATTTCCGAGGGCTAAATTTCCGGATAGAGTTCAAAAAAGGCAGCGACCGACTCGTGAAAAGTGGCTTCAATTTCTTCCTTGCTGCCTTCGATTAAATGCATGGCAATGCGGGCCGTCCGGCCATTTTTCAGCACCACAGTAGCGTCCTTAACCTCGCCGAGCTCCTCTTCCGGCAGCAACCGCATTCCATAAATAAGCGCCAGCTTCGCCATAACTCCCGCCCTCTTTCTTGGAGGTCATTTGAGATGCCCTGAGGCTACTCAGTTTTCGTCCGCCCCGTCAACCCGAACGAACGCCAGGCCATCGCCGGATAGACCCCGAGGATTTCGGGCCCCCTCGCAGGCATGCAGGGGAGCTATACTTAGGCATCCAGCGCCAACCCCCGGAGCATCGGACCAAGCATAACGGAGGGATCTCATGAGAAAGCTGACCCGCCGAGTTCTTTTTTTCAGCTGCGCATTAGCAGCCTGTCTGTGTGTTTTTCCGCAAGCCGGGCGTGCGCAGGAAACCGCGGGGCCGCAGACGGACGCGCCGCCTCCGGTAGCCCCTCCGCAGCCTGCCGCGCCCAAACCCGCCACCCACGAATGGATCAGGATTCCCGCGGGCACGCGTGTCGCCGTGGTCCTTGAAAACGGCATCTCCACGCGTAATGCAAAGCCAGGCGATTCCGTCTATTTCCATACGTCCTTTCCCATCACGCAGAATAATCACATCATCATTCCAGTGGGATCCTATCTGCGAGGCGAACTGATCGAATCGAAGCGGCCCGGGCGCATCAAGGGGCATGGCGAATTTCGCATGCGACTGAACACGTTGATTTTTCCGAATGGCTACACGGTGGATTTGAACGCCGCTCCTCGCAGCGCGGATTCGGGCGGAAAAGAGACCATGGACTCCGAAGGAAAAGTGATCGGCGCGGGAGGCAAGGGGAAGGACGCACAGACTGTCGCGGAAACGACTGCAACGGGCGCGGGGATCGGCGCCATTGCCGATGGTGCTAAGGGCCTGGGAATTGGCGCGGGCATCGGAGCTGCTGCTGGGCTCGGCGCAATTCTTCTGACGCGAGGTCCGGAAGCCCAACTACCGCGTGGTTCCGCGCTGGATGTCGTGCTCGAGCACGAACTGGCCCTGGACAAGAGCGAAATTCAGTTCAATAACACGGGAACTGCGATGCCTATCACCCCGCCTCCCGCACCGCAACAGTAATACGCATTGAAGGCGAATTTTTCGTGGCAAGCCCCCCGATGGGCGACGACGTGGCCTTTCCAGTCGATTTGTTCCCGGAGTCTCTATGCAGGCGCACTATGTGCGGAAGCGGACTGAAAGCGCATCGGGCTGAATCGTTCCCAATCGACACTGACGCGTTGTTGTGTGATCCATTCGCTTAGAAGCCGGGCGGTGATTGGCGTCAGGAGGATCCCGCCGCGAAAATGTCCTGTTGCGATGAGCAAGCCATCCAGGTCGGTTGGCCCGAGAATGGGGAGATGGTCTGGCGAGTCGGGGCGAAGTCCCGCCCAAGTTTCTTCCATGCGCGCGCCGGCGAGGCCGGGCGCTAGCTCGATCGTCGCCGAAAGGATTTTTTCAAAGCCGCCGGCAGTGAGCGTCTTATCGAAGCCAACGTATTCCACGGTCGCTCCGGCGAGAATTCTGCCGTCATTTCGAGGAACGAGATAGATTTTCTCCGACCAGAGAACGCGCTCGATTTTGACTTCGTCTGCACGGAGCGCCACCATTTGGCCTTTTGCGGGCCGCACCGGCGCATAATCGGCGGCTCCTTCAATGCTCGCGGAGAAACATCCAGCCGCAATCACCGTCCACAGCGCTTCGATTTTTTCGTTTTTCAAATGTAGTCCGGCGCATCGGCCGCCTTCGCGCCAAATGGACTCCGCTCGGCTTGCTGGGAAAAATTGAACGCCGCTTCGGCGGGCGGCTTCGAGCACTGCGCTCGTAAGGGCGCGATTGTCGACGGACGCCTCTTGCGGTCGCAAAACAGCGGCTTCGAGGTCTTCGCTAAGAGATGGCTCGAGTGCGCGTGCGTCCGCCGCACCCAGCGGCTCCGCTTTCAGCCCCAGCCCGTGATGCAGGGCAATCACGGTGCTAAGTTCTTCCCGCGCGTCGCCGGTGAAAAGCGCTTGCAGGGTTCCCTTGGGCCGGTACCCCACGCTCTGTCCGGAGATTTCTTCGACCATGCGCACAAACTCCGGATAGAGCGCCATACTGGCTTTGCCCAGCGGCACAAGCGGAATCGCGGCCGAATTTTCCGGCGCGGGAGAGAGAATCCCCGCTCCAGCCCAGGACGCTTCCATTCCCGGTTCCTGGCGGTCGAACACTCCGACATTCAGACCAGCGCGCGCAAGTTCGAGCGCGATGGATGCGCCAATCAAGCCCCCGCCCGCAATGGCCACTTCAAACTTCTTCATGCGCTCATCTTAGCGCATCCGTGCGCCGGGTTCATGCCGCCAAAAAGATGCGAACATGGGATCGGGCAGATTCGCCGCGAGATCGGTTCCATCGCGGCTTGATCGGCGGGAAATTGTGCAGCCAACAAATTCCGGAAGGCGAACGGATTTAAAGCGATCTGGCCAACTGTTCCGACAAGACCCGAGCCTTCTGCGCCAGATCGCTGGCCCCCACCCAATCGCCCGCGCGCCCCGCTTCCCGGGCGTCAGAAATAAAGCCGCGCACTTTGGAGGCAAGATCGGACTGCGCCGGGTTCAAGGATTTTCCGGAAATCAAGGCAAGATTGCGCTCGGCCACGTTCAAGCTTTCGTCAGTTTGCCGCTGCAGCGATGCGGATTCTTGGGACGTTAAATCGGGAACGATCTGCGGAGCCTCAAGCTTCTCTGGCCGTGCGTTTTCGCTTTGCGCGGGCGCCGGGCTGCGCGGCCTCGCGGGAAAGGTTCGCGGAGCGAGAGGCGCAGGGGGAGGCGGAATTTCGAGCCGAAGATCGGGCACGGGGTCTGTAGGATTTACCGCCAGCGGAGGATGCTCTGGCGGGACGGGTCTGACGAGTACCGCGGTGGTCCAGGGAATTGCCGGCGTTTTTCGCGCGGCGCATCCGCTCAGCAATATCGCCGCGGAACCCAGCGCGCCGAAGAAAATTCGGGCGCTGCCTTGGATCGCGGACTTCTCGGGTTGGGCCGAAGATTCCATCCTATTCGTTTAAGACCGCAAAGCGCTCCACATTACGCCGCCAGCGGCAGCTCGATTCGAAACGTGGTTCCTTTTCCGACTTCCGAAGTGAAATCAATGGAGCCGTTCAGTAGTTGCACGATGCGAAATGTGCTGGCCAGCCCGATGCCGCTTCCGCCTGGCCGCGTCGTGAAAAAGAGCTGGAAGATTTTCTGCCGGTGTTCGGGTAGAATGCCTTTTCCCGTATCTCCCACCGCAATTTCCGCCATTTCTCCGCGGCGGCTGAGGACCAGCCGCAATTGCCCGCCGCTCGTCATGGACTCGCCGGCGTTCAGAACAAGATTCAGCACGGCCTGCTTGAGCAACGCGCGATCGACGTAGACTTCCGGCACATCGATCGGCAGAAGTTGCGCTACCTGAATGTTTGCTTTTTGCATTTGGGGTTGCGCGACTTCGAGAACTTCCTTCAGCAGTTCGGCAAGCTGCGTCGGTTCGAGGCGCACATCCATCGGACGCGTGAAATCCAGAAAGCGCTTCACGACGGCGTCCAGGCGGTCGATCTCCTTGTCGAGCACGTTCACGGCCTGCTTCGCGCCTCCGTCAGAATCCGCCGGCAAGGACTCTTTCAAATTCTCGAGCCACAACCTCATCGAGTTGAGCGGATTTTTGACTTCGTGCGCGACGCCTGCGGTGATGCGCCCTAAAGCAGCCAGGCGTTCGCTCACCTGCAACTGCGTGTTGATGCTGTCGAGCGAATCGAGATCGCGCAGCGTCACCAGCGCGCCCATGCGTTCGCCGTCTTCTTGGATGGCCTGCACGCTGACGCTCACGCGCCTCTCTCCTTCACTCGTCTTCAACTCGGTTTCCGCGGCGACTTCCATCAGCTCATCTCCCTCGATGCGTAACGCGTCGCGCAACGGATGGCCGAGAGGGAATATCTCCGTCACGCGCCGTCCTAGAAATTGGCCCGCGGGCGCGCCAAGAAATTTCTCTGCGGCAGGACTCACCATGACCGCGCGCGCATCGCGCGTAAACAGAAGCAAACCGTCTTCCAGGCCGGCCATCACGGAGTTCATGTTCTCGCGCATGGTGCTGAAGATTTCGTGTACTCCGCGTAATTGTTGGCCGACTTTCGTGATTTTCCGGCTGACCTGGCCGAGTTCGTCGCTGCTTCCGGCGAAACCCCTGACCTCCGGTACCGGCGCATCGTATTGGCCGGCGGAGATGCGGTCCAGTTGCGCGGAGATACGCGCCAGGGGCGCCAACGCTGCACCACTGACAACCGCGGCGAGAATCGTCGAAATGAGCAAGGCCAGCAGGACGATCGTCCCAAGGTTCCTCACAATCGGCAAAATTTCCTTGTTGAGCAAGAGCGCGGAGGATACGGCCACGCGCACTTCTCCGAACGGTACGTTCCTCCCGTTGTTAAACGGATAATCGTATTCGTAAACGCCCGGCGGCCCGGCCAGTACTTTTACCTGATGCAGAAAGCCGCGGCGAGTGAGCTGAGACAGCGGCGGCCGCCGCTCTCGGAATTTTCCACGCAAAGAATCGTCGGTGGACGCCAGGATGATGCCCTGATTGTCGGTGATCGAAACTTCATAAATGGAAGTCTTGGCGACGTCCGATTTCAATTCGGCTTGCAAACCTTGGCTGGAACCGAGCGCGTAGCTCACATAGTCGCGAATGTCATCCGAAGAATTGGACTCGGGCCGCCAGCCTTGCGCCTCGGCATTGAGCAGCGCAACCTTGATCTGCACGAAGGTACTGTTGGCAATGTCTTGCGCTCTATTTTCGCTTTGATCCAGGACTTGCTGCAGGAAGAGGGCGAAGTACACTCCAGACACCGCCGCCACCACCAGCAGCACTAGTCCCGTCATCACCAGCGTGAGTTTTGTGCGCAGCCGTAGCTGCATCGCAGGTTTCTACTCCGCCTCGGCGCGTTCGCCGCCGTATTCTTTCAGCTTATTGTGAAGCGTTTTGAGGCTGATGGCGAGCAGTTCGGCCGCACGCGTCTTGTTGTTCCCCGTGGCGTTCAGCGTTTGCAAAATCAGCTCGCGTTCCATGGCGTCGACCGTTGTCCCGATCGGAAACTTAATCGAGGACAGGTCGCCCGGATTTTTCGGCGACGATTTGCCGAATTCTCCCGGCAGGGACGCCCGCGTGATCAGCTCTTTGTCGGACATAATCGACGCGCGCTCGAGAACGTTTCGCAATTCGCGGATGTTCCCCGGCCAGGTGTGACTCATGAAAATGTCCAGCACTTCGGCGCCGATGCCGCGCACGTGTTTTCCATGCTTGGCGTTGACGTCGCGCAGAATGTGCTCCACCAGCAGGGGAATGTCGTCCTTGTGCTCGCGCAGCGGCGGCAAATTAATGTGGAAGACGTTCAGCCGGAAGTACAAATCCTGGCGCAACTCTCCGCCGGACACCGCTTTTTCCGGATCTTTGTTTGTCGCCGCCAGCACGCGCACGTCCACGGGCGTCTCGCTTTTGCTCCCCAGGCGGCGCACTTTGCGGTCCTCAAGCACGCGCAGCAATTTCGCTTGCGTCGGCGCCGGCATCTCGCCGATTTCGTCGAGCAATAATGTGCCTGCATCGGCCAGCTCGAAGCAGCCAATGCGCCTTTCTGCCGCACCGGTGAAGGCGCCGCGTTCGTGTCCGAAAATCTCGCTTTCCATCAACGTTTCAGGGATCGCGGAACAGTTGATGGGCACGAACGGCCCGTTGGCCCGCGGAGACAATTTGTGAATTGTTCGCGCAACAATCTCTTTGCCAGAACCTGTTTCTCCAGTGATCAGCACGGAAGCCGAGCTCGGCGCCGCCAGCTCCACGATACGCATCACTTCCTGCATCGGCTTCGACGCGCCCACCAGATCGCCTAGCCGCCCGGCCTCGCGCAGCTGCCGCTGCAGCACTGCGAGTTGCCGCGCATCGCGCGCTTTGCTTAAAGCCCGGTCCAGCAATGCCCGCAGCACCGGCCCCTTCAGCGGTTTTTCGATATACCAGAACGCCCCGGATTCGATCGCCGCTACGGCGCGTTCTTCGCTCCCTTTGCCGGTGATGATTACGGCCGGAACGTCCAGCAGCTCCGGCCCAAGCTGTTTGAGCAAGTCCAGCCCGTTCATTCCGGGCAACTCGACGTCCGCGATCAACGTATCCGGTTGATAGCTGCCGAATTTTGCGAGCGCATCTTCCGCGCTCGCTACGCCAAGCACGTCGAAGCCCCAGCGTTGCAGAAGCTGCTCGTACCCTTTGCGCGCGTTATCTTCGTCCTCGACAATCAGCACGCGGTCCTTGCGCTCCAGCGGCTCCATCGCGCGCACCGTGCTTCTCGATTCATCGCCCATGCGATTCTGCCTCTCCCACGCGGCTCTTCTTATTTTCGCAGATTCTGGTGCAGGCTGATAACTTCGACTGTAACAAGCTCGCGGCACGCTTGCCAAGCGGTCACAGCCCTCACGGAGCAGAGCAAAAATGGGGCAAGCGAAACCGGTGATATTTCACTTTTGGGGGTTGCAGATGAGTTCAAGCTGCGCGAATCAGAGCTCCCATTTTTCCTTCCAAGTTCTCGGGCGCGCGTACAGGATTAATACTCCTGGAACAGGCTTCGCTCGCTTCTTGCCACAAACATTCTCCGTCACGATTCCATGCTCTAAGATTTCGTCGATTGAGTATTTCACTTTTGCCCCTTCCTCCTGGTCTCCGGAATAGCGGCAGTCCGCATACCAGTCCGGCAGGACACGAACCTCGCGCGAGGCTACTTTTGGCAGTTCCAGGCTAATTTCGCCTTTCCAGTTTGTCCAGGGATTGATGACGGAATTTGAGCCGCCGATCCAAATGTTCGGGGATTCAGACCAGATCGGCCAGCCAGTTTTCCCATTCAGAATCCGCACGACAATTTTTGCTGTGCGCGGCTCACTGCTCTTGGCTTGTGCGCGCGCGGACGTGCATGGAAGCAATTGCGCGGCGGCTAGCAGACAAAGAGCCAGCGCTAGATTTCCGTCAACTGAGGATTTGCCCACGGAGCCTCCTATTCCTTGACGAGATACAAGGCGCGCTCCAGCTCCAACTCTAGCTTTACCCCTTTCGGCAAATCCAGCTCGTGCCCTCTTCCCGTTTCCAGTAGGTAGGCGGTGATCGCTCCCAGCGCCGCTGCCTCCGCCGCCTCCTTTTTGTCCTTGTCTTTTATGCCTTTCACTGCGCCTAGCGCCGCGCCAGCAGCAGCTGCTTCTGCCGCATCTTCTTGCGTGCTGCTTCTTCCCTCGATCAAGCCTTCCTGGCCCGGCTTGTTTTTGACGCTGTGGTCTCCAGGCACACTGATGACTTCCGCTACAATTGGCAAAGGCCCAAAGTTGGTGTGAATCTCGTCGAACGTCAGCCACAGCCTCGCGCGCCCCGTCACGCCAGCTGGTTCTACATGGCTGACGTGTCCCTCGATGATCGCTCCCGAGGGCAAGTAAATCCCCTCGCCCGCTTCGAGCGGTTCGAGCGTCTTCACTTTAAACTTTGCTTTCTCTTGCGTGCCCTTTGTGCCCAAATCATCTTCGAGCGCAACCAAGAATCTTGTCCCCGGCGCGACACCGTAACTCTCCAGCGGCAATCCATGCAGCTTGCCGTCTGCGGGTGTTATGGACTGGTCCGTCGCGGAGCCGATGTGGTCCTCTGAGACGATGGGTTTCTCTGGTGCCTGTTGCGACTGTTCAGGCGGCCGATCTTGCGACGAATCCTGCGCAACGCAAACCATGCCGCTTCCGAGAACCGCCCCCAGTGCCGCGACGGCTGACAAAACATGTCTCCACTTCCCTACCTGCATAATCCCTCCTGCATTCCGTCCCGACATCCCTATCATGCAGGTGATTCGCCACCGCTGTCTTTTCGTTACACTTGTAAAGTGCTGACAATAAGCCTGTTAGAAGCAAGTCGGATATATTTATGGCGTGTCCGGGACGAGTGTCCGGAGTCTCCGACACTAGTCTGTAACCTAGGGCCGACACTCCGCTGGCAATCGAAGGCGCTTTGGGAGCGCCCATTCCGAGGCTTAGTTGGCCAGAAACCGGCGGATCCGGCGCAAGACTTGCGCGTACATAACAGGCGTCACTCGCCCCGTCTGCGTGTTTTGTTGGCTGGGGTGATAAACGCCGAAGAGATGCGCGCCATCCCCCGGAAGTTCCGCCTCCGCGCCATGGGCAAAGCGAAACGCCGCCCTCGACGTTATCAACCCGCGCTGCTTCAGAATTTCCAGGTATGCATCCCAGGCGATTTTTCCAAGCGCCAGCACGGCGCGGGGCCGCAAAATCTCCATCTCGCGCACCAAATATCCACGGCAATTATCGATTTCCGATGGAAGAGGCTTGTTAGCGGGAGGCGCGCAACGAATCGTCGCTGCGATGTAGGCATTCCTCAGGCGAAGGCCATCATCGCGCCGCACCGAATCTGGCTGATTTGCAAAGCCCGCTTTATGCAACGCCGCGAAGAGAAAATCTCCCGAGCGGTCTCCCGTGAAGACGCGCCCCGTTCGATTTCCTCCATGCGCGGCAGGCGCGAGCCCCAAAATCAAGAGCTGCGCGCGAGGATCGCCGAATCCCGGAACGGGTTTGCCCCAGTAAGTCCAATCGCGAAACGCCCGCCGCTTTTCCCGCGCCACTTTCTCGCGATACTCGACCAGCCGCGGGCATTTGCGGCACGCCACGATCTCCTCATTCAAAATGTTTAGCAGCGCGCTTTTCTCGGCCATAACGGAAAGGGAATACTTGAGCCAGAGCTACTGGGAAAGTTTGCGCGCCATCATGTGGTTCAATTCGGCGTAAGGGATAGTCACTTGCGTCAACGAATCGTAAGACCCATGCGCCAGCCAATCTTTCGCCACCCGCCGGAAAGCCCCCATTGCCGCGCGCATCGCGGAAGATCCCGCGCTCACTCGCGCCACCCCCATCTTTTCAAGCTCATCAAGCGAAGGGCAACCCGGCGACGCCAGAATATTCAGCGGCGCGCCAAGCGCTTTCACCATTTTCGCAATGATTTCTCGATCGCATAGACCAGGAACGAACAAGCAATCCGCTCCAGCCTCGTGATACGCGCGCAGCCTCTCAATTGTCCGTTCAAATCGCGTGGCTTCCGGTCCGATGGGCATCAGATAAATGTCCGTGCGCGCATTGATCACCACCGGCACGCCCAGCGCCGTGGCAGTCTCTCGAATCGCGCGAATTTTCTTCACTTGCAATCCCAGCTCGACGTGCGAGCTTTCATCGTCCCCCGTGATGTCCTCGAAATTCAGCCCCACCGCTCCCGCGGCCACCATAGCTCTCGTGAATTCCGCGATCTCCTCCGGCGTTTTGCCGTACCCTGATTCCAGGTCAGCAGTCACCGGCACGCGCACCGCGCGCGTAACCCGCTCCACCGCTGCGAGCATTTCGCCGCGCGAAATCCGCTGCCCATCCGGATATCCCAGCGAAAACGCCATCGCCGCGCTGCTCGTCGCGATCGCCGGATAGCCCAGTTCCTCCAGAATTCGCGCGCTAACAACGTCCCAAGCGTTCGGCAGCGCCAATATCCGTGGCCCATGATGGAGTTTCCTGAGTATTACTGCTTTTTCTGCCTGCGCTCTAATGTCCATCGTAGTGCTCCCGCGGAAACCCGCACGAAGCAATATCCATCGTTCAGTCCGCGGCAAAAGAGTAGGTCTTTGCTGCTCCTGACGATACATCCAATTTGGAGAGCCATTTTCTTGCAGGGCAAACACGCGTGCTTTGCCGAGAGTGCGGGCGAACTCTCAATTGCTTCGCAAGAGCCATATCTCCCTGAACCACGTTTTTCTCACTGCAAAAGGTCCAGCACTTCTCCATGGATTTTTCCGTTCGTACTCACCAAGCTTCCGGTGTAAATCGAACGATTCCCATTCACGTCCGTCGCCCTTCCGCCGGCCTCTTCCACGATCAAGGACGCCGGCGCCAGATCCCACGGCTTCGAATGCAAATCCACTGCCGCCTCGATCGCGCCTTCCGCCACCATCATGTGCTTCCAAAATCCCCCAAAAGAACGTCCGTATTTCGCCGCATCCAATACAACCCGCATTTTCTCCGTGTTTCGTCGATCGCTGTTCGGCCCCGTCCCTCCCGTAAGAACCATGCCACTGCTCAGGCGTTCCACATCCGAAACATGCATTTTCTTTCCATTTCTCCACGCGCCTTCTCCGCGAAAGGCGCACCATCGCATGCCGAGCGCCGGCGCGCTCACCATCGCCGCCACGATTTCGCCGTTGCGTTCCACTCCGAGCAATGTACCAAACGTCGTAATGCCCCTCGAAAACTCTTCGGTTCCATCGATAGGATCGATA
The DNA here is from genome assembly GCA_049792735.1 of Candidatus Acidiferrum sp. Taxonomy (GTDB): domain Bacteria; phylum Acidobacteriota; class Terriglobia; order Acidiferrales; family UBA7541; genus Acidiferrum. Next base: position 6,084 of record JBARBE010000178.1, on the reverse strand, counting down.
ATCAACCGAGCGCGGCCGTTCGTGGTCGGGCCCTTAGCGTTTGCCCCTCCCATTTCCTCGCCCAGAACGTCCAGCGCCAGCCCGCTCGCGGCAACTCTAGCCCGCGCCATTTCTTCCACGCCGCGGTCCGCCTGGGTCACCGCCGATCCGTCATCTTTTTTGTCAATGCAAATGTCTTCCGTCCGGAACAGCCGCATCGCAATCGCGTCCGCTTCCTTCACGATTGCTTCCAGAAGCGCGCCATATTCTTCTTCGTGTCCCATTCCTTCTCCCGGCAACCTGCAGTTTCGACTTATCCAATTCCCGTTCGTTCTTTTCCTTTGCAACTCTCCACTTTCGACTTCCTGCTTCCTTCCAATTGACACTACTATCATCCGCCTCTAGCATACAAAGCAGTGACCATGAGCGCCCATGCTGACAGCGGCACCGTCCTCGACCGCATCCTGTACGCTCGCCGTCTCGAGGTGGACCACCGCAAACGTGTCCTGCCCGAAGCGGCCTTGCGGTATGGTGTCAACGCCGCGACACCGCTCCGCGATTTTCCGGCCGCGCTCACGCAGAATTCCTTAAATATTATCGCAGAATTGAAGCCCGCCTCCCCGTCGAAGGGAATCCTCCGCGATCCCTTTCTTCCAGTGGATTTAGCGCGCTCGCTGGAATCCGCAGGCGCTGCCGTGCTCTCCGTGCTCACCGAGGTGGAATTTTTTCGCGGCTCGCTGAAAAATCTTCGCGATGCTCGCAACGCCGTGAAACTCCCGGTCCTTCGCAAGGACTTCATCTTCGATCCCTGGCAAGTTTGGGAAACGCGCGCCAACGACGCCGACAGCTTTTTGCTGATCGTCGCGGCGCTCGAAGATGAACTCCTTCGCGACCTCATCGCCCTCGGCCGCGAGCTGAAAATGGAGCCGCTCGTTGAAGTTCACACCGCTCCCGAACTCGACCGCGCCCTCGCCGCCAATGCGCGCATCATCGGAGTGAACAATCGCGATTTGAAAACTCTCGAACTGCGTGTTGACACCTCGTTTGAACTGATCCATCGCATTCCCGACGACTGCATCGCCGTGAGCGAATCCGGCCTCCGGACTCACGACGATCTTACGAGGCTCCGCGACGCCGGCTTCGACGCTTTTCTGATCGGCGAAAGTCTCATGCTCTCGCCCGATCCCGGCGCTGCTCTCGGAACTTTTCTCGGCCGTTCTGCGCTCCCGGTCTAGCTACGCCATGATCCTCGTCAAGATTTGCGGTATCACGAATTGGCCGGACGCCAAGGCCGCCTGCGATGCCGGCGCGAACATGCTCGGCTTCAATTTTTACGAGAAAAGCCTGCGACGCGTTTCCACCGTCGAAGCCGCCACCATGCGCGCGAAGATTCCCCCTGCAGTTCAGGCGGTCGGCCTCTTCGTAAATGCCAAGCCCTCGGAAATTGTCTCGCTCCATGCCTTCGTTCGCTTCAACGCCGCCCAGCTTCACGGCGACGAAACTCCCACGATTGTTTCCGAGGTGGCACGCACCGTCCCGGTGATCCAAGCCTTTCGCGTCGCCGCTGATTTTCCCCTGGCAACGCTGGACAAATATCACGATGCTTTTGCCTTTTTGCTGGATGGATCTCGGGCGGGCCAATTTGGCGGCACGGGAACCAGCGCCGATTGGAATGTCGCGCGCCGCGCCGCCATCGCGCACCGTATCATTCTAGCGGGCGGCCTTACACCCGAAAACGTCGGTGCCGCGATTCGCAGCGTGCGCCCCTATGCGGTTGACGTCGCCAGCGGCGTCGAATCCAAGCCCGGCAAGAAGGACCACTTGAAGCTGAAGGAATTTATCGAAGAAGTTCGCCGCACCGAAGAGCAGTTGCAGCAATCCGACGTGTCACAAACTGGACACCCTGTGCCATGAGTTCCATTTTACAATCGCCCTCCCTCGCTCCGGGACGCTTCGGCCCCTACGGCGGCCGCTACGTTCCCGAAACGTTGATGGTGCCGCTGTTCGAACTCGAGCGCGCCTACGAATCCGCGAAAACCGATCCGCAGTTTCAATCGCAATTCGCAGATCTCCTTAAAAATTTCGCTGGCCGTCCCACGCCGTTGCAATTTGCCTCGCGCCTCACCTCGCATCTCGGCGGCCCGCGCATCTATATCAAGCGCGAAGATCTGCTCCACACCGGCGCGCACAAGATCAATAACGCCATCGGCCAAGGCCTCCTCGCCGTAAAAATGGGCAAGCCGCGCATCGTTGCGGAAACCGGTGCCGGCCAGCACGGCGTCGCCTCCGCAACTGTTGCCGCGCACCTTGGCCTCGAATGCGTCGTCTATATGGGCACGGAAGACATGGCGCGCCAGGCGCTCAACGTTTCGCGCATGCGCATGCTCGGCGCGCACGTCGTCGGCGTCGATTCCGGAAGCCGCACCTTAAAAGACGCCATCAACGAAGCCATGCGCGATTGGGTCACCAACGTTCGCAACACCCACTATCTTCTCGGTTCCGTTCTCGGGGCGCATCCGTATCCGACAATGGTCCGCGATTTTCAGTCCGTCATCGGCCGCGAAGCCCGCGAACAAATTCTGGCCGCCGAGAAACGCCTGCCCACTTATTTATTCGCCTGCGTCGGCGGCGGTTCGAACGCCATCGGCCTCTTCCATCAATTTCTGCGCGATCCCTCCGTGAAAATGGTCGGCATCGAAGCCGGCGGCCGCGGCGGCCAGCTTGGCGAACATGCCGCACGCCTCGCCGCTCATCAAGGCTTTACCGGCGCCCGCCCCGGCGTCCTCCAAGGCACCTACACCTACATTTTGCAAACCGAAGACGGCCAAATCGCCACCACGCATTCCATTTCCGCTGGCCTCGACTACCCCGCCATCGGCCCCGAGCACGCCTGGCTCGCCGACGAAGGCCGCGCAGAATACTCCGCCGTCTCCGATTCCGCCGCGCTCGAAGCCGCCCGTCTCCTCTCGCGCACCGAGGGGATCATCCCCGCTCTCGAGTCCGCCCACGCCATCGCCGGCCTCCTCGATCGTTGTAGTGGCCGATCTTTAGATCGGCCCATCCCATCCGACAAGCCGGCTCCCACGAAATCTTCAGACCGGCCTCGACTCACCGTCGACGACCTCGTCATCCTCAATCTCTCTGGCCGCGGCGACAAGGACATGGACACTTATTCCCGCCTGCTCTAAGCTTTACGTTTCACGAAAATCACATGTCCGCCGCGCCTCCCAACTCGACCCGCATCTCCAAACGTTTCGCCGCCCTCAGCGAATCCGGCGAACTCGGCATCGTCGCCTACATCACCGCAGGCGACCCTTCGCTCGCCGCCACACACAAATTCGTTCTTGCTCTCGCCGATGCCGGCGCCGACGTCATCGAACTAGGCATCCCCTTTAGCGACCCGCTCGCCGATGGTCCCACCATCCAACGCGCCTCGGAACGAGCGCTGAAATCGCACACCACGCTCGCCCAGGTGATCGAACTCGTCCGCGAAATCCGCAAATCCAGCGAGGTTCCCATCGTTCTCTTCAGCTACTACAACCCCGTCCTCCAACTGGGCCTAGAAAAATTTGCCTCCAGCGCCGCAAACGCTCGCGCAGACGGCGTCCTAATCACCGATCTCACTCCCGAGGAATCCGCCGACTATCGCGACATTCTCGCCGCGCATCATCTCGACACAATTTTTCTCGGCGCTCCCACCTCCACCGACGAACGCCTTGCCAAAATCGCTGCCGCGTCCTCCGGCTTCCTCTATCTCATCTCCCGCACGGGCGTCACCGGCGCGAAAGACGCCCTCCCCGACGATCTGCCCTCTCTTCTGCGTCGCGCACGCAAGGTCACTCAACTTCCCATCGCCGTTGGCTTCGGCATCTCGCTCCCCGGCCACGTCTCCGTCCTCGGCGGCCTGGCCGATGCCGCCGTAGTCGGCTCCGCGCTAGTCTCCGAAATCGAAAAAGCCACCGCCGCCAATCCCACGGCCGCCAACATCGACGCAGCCGCCGAAGCTCTAGCCGCTCGCGTCCGTTCCCTAAAACAAGCTGCCCGCCATGGCCTCTCCCGCCGCGAGGTCGCTCCGTGATTTTCAATCTTTGCTTGCGACCCTCCTCCAATTTGTCATTCCGAGCGAAGCGATCGCAGATTCTGACCCTGTCGGAAGGAATCTGCTTTTCGGCTTTCAACTCGCCACTCGCCACTCGCCACTCGCCACTTCTTTCGCCGAAGGTGGCACCATGAACTTAGCCGACTGGCGCCGCCGCATCGACGAAATCGACAAAAAACTCGTCGCTCTCCTCAACGAGCGTTCCCACTGCGCCCTCGAAATCGGCAAACTAAAGCAAGCCGCCAATCTCCCTCTCTATCAACCCGATCGCGAAAACGAAGTCCTCGCCAACGCCGAGCGCGAAAATCCGGGCCCTTTAACCGACGCTGCCATCCGTCGCCTCTTCGAACGCATCATCGACGAAGCCCGCGCCGCCGAGCGCGACGCCATGCACTCTGACGCCAAGCCGAACAAAGGTGTAAACGAATGAACTGCCCCGCCTATCCGGATTTTCGAGGCATTTGTAGTGGCCGGTCTTTAGACCGGCTATTTTTGCTTTTGAATTTAATATCGTCGAGGGAAGGGAACTAAGAATTTCATGGTCATCGTAATGCAAGAAGGCGCCACCGACGCCCAAATCCAGCACGTCATCGATCGCTTAGTCGCCTCCGGTTTTAACGTACATCGCTCGACGGGTGAATCCCACACTGTCCTTGGCGCCGTCGGCGTCCACCGCGATTTCGATCATCGCGACTTCGAACTTCTCGATGGCGTGCGCGAAGTCATGCGCATCACGCAGCCTTTCAAGCTGGCCAGCCGCCAGTTCAAACCCGAAGGCACCATCGTCGATCTTGGCCGCGGCGTGAAAATCGGCGGCAACGAAGTCGTCGTCGCCGCCGGACCCTGCTCCGTCGAATCCCGCGAACAAATCCTCTCGATCGCGGAAAGCGTTGCCAAAGCCGGCGCAAAGATTCTTCGCGCTGGCGCGTTCAAGCCGCGCACTTCGCCTTACGCCTTTCAGGGCATGGGCGAACCGGGCCTCAAACTCATGCGCGAAGCCGCCGATAAATTCGGCCTCTTCACTGTCAGTGAAGTTATGGACCTTTCGCAAATCTCCATGATGTCGCAATATGTCGATATCTTTCAGGTCGGCGCCCGCAACATGCAGAATTATTATCTTCTCCGCGCCCTCGGCGAAGTTCGCAAACCTGTCCTTCTCAAACGCGGCATGTCCGCCACCATGGAAGAGCTTCTTCTCAGTGCCGAATACATCCTCGCGGGCGGCAATTACAACGTCATCCTCTGCGAACGCGGCATCCGCACCTTCGAAACCTACACCCGCAACACACTCGACATCGCCGCCATCCCCGTCATCAAAAAGCTCAGCCATCTCCCCATGCTCGCCGATCCTTCCCACGGCACCGGTCGCCGCGACAAAGTCCCTCCGATGGCCCGCGCCGCCGTAGCCGCGGGCGCCGACGGCCTCCTCATCGAAGTCCACAACGACCCCGATCACGCCCTCTCCGACGGCGCCCAATCCCTCCATCCCGACGATTTCACCCAACTCATGGCCGAGCTCCGCATCATCGCCCCCGCCATCGGCCGCCGCATGGCCTGATTCCTATGCCTACTCCCGTCAAACAAAGCTCAGCGCGAAAATTGTCATTCCGAGCGAAGCGAGGAATCCGCTTTTTCTTTTCCTCTCTGCGCACTCTGCGTCTCTGCGTTTATTTTTCTTCTCTTTTTTTCACTTTCAACCTTCAACTTTCGACTTTCGACTTCCCCCAATGACCTCTCATCTAATCACTCGCGTCAGCATCCTCGGTACCGGCCTAATCGGCGGCTCCTTCGCCCTCGCGCTCCGCAAATACGCCACCGAAATCCACATCACTGGCTGGGACCGCCCCGAAGTTCTCCGCGAAGCGCAATCCCGCGGCGCCATCGACGCTGCCTTCTCCGGCGAACTCGCCCCCGCCCTCGAAAAGGCCGACCTCATCTACATCGCCCTCCCCATCGGCGTAACTCTCGATCTCCTCCCAGAAATCGCGCGCCTCGCCCCGCCCAAC
>JBARBE010000177.1:0-23807 GCA_049792735.1 Candidatus Acidiferrum sp. | reverse complement strand
CCGCGTCTTCTGGGACAACTGGACGGTCTGGAAGGCGCTGGAAATGGGAAAGCCCGTCGTGGATGCATCGCGGGTGATCCTCGCCGTTCACCAGAATCACGATTATGGACACCATCCTCAGGGCAAGAATGGCGTTTGGTATGGGAAAGAAGCAGGAGCGAATCATCGGCTGTCCGGCGGTTGGAAGCATTTGCGTACTATCGCGGACGCCACGGAAGTCCTGGGCACGGACGGACTCGAGCCAAACACTACGCGAAGCTGGTCAGCGACAAAGCGCTACGTAAGACAAGCGGCGCGGTTCCTTCTTTACAACGTTTCACAGCCCGCCTGGTTTTTCGTCCTCAACGTCACTCGGCCGCTTCGCACAGCGTTAGGGTTGCGGCGCGCGTACCTGCGCCGGTCTCGGGGGAATGCGTAGCCATCATGGGGATAAAACCATGACCGCGCCCCTAGTGACGGTTTTGATCGATACCTACAACTACGGGCAGTTTGTCGAAGAAGCCATCGATAGCGCCTTGGCGCAAGAGTTTCCTGGCGAGCAGCGGGAGATTCTGGTCGTCGATGACGGGTCGACAGATGACACGGCAGAGCGTTTGAAGAAGTATGGAGATTCGATCCGCTACATTCGCAAAACAAACGGCGGGCAGGCGTCCGCGTTCAATTTGGGCTTCGCGGAGGCGCGTGGCGAAATTATTGCCACGCTGGATGCGGATGACGTGTGGCTGCCGGACAAGTTGCAGCGCGTGTGTGAAACCTTCGAGAAGAATCCCGAAGCGGGCATGGTGTACCACCGGATGCATTGGTGGCGTGTCGGGGAGCAGCTCACTGGCGATAGATACTTTGTGGAAGTGTCGGGCAGTGTGCCGGAGAACCGCGTTTCCCTCTTACGTTATCCGATGATCGCCACTTCTTGCCTGGCTTTTCGCCGAAGTGCGTTGAAACTGTTGCTGCCCGTGCCGGAATCCTTGCGGTCGCAGGCCGATGCCTTTTTAACCGCACTCATTATCTTTGTCGCGCCGGTGGCGGCTCTTCCTGAGCTGCTGGCGAAGTACCGCCTTCACGGAGCAAATCTTTTTCAAGCGGCCGAGGGCGAAGCCGGGCGCGGCACGATTGAACACCGTATGGCAATGCGCGCGGCTCTGTCCAAGGAAATCCTGGCGTGGCTTGAACGGCACGGACACGATTTGACTTCGCCGGATCTGCAAGCTTACTTGAAACAATGGACGAAGGCGCAGGAAAAGGATGGATTCGAACTTCACACGCCGAATCGCTGGAGATATTTCCTCCATTTGTTGGAATATCCGCGCATCTATCGAGACATCAAGTCCACACGGCATCGCCTCTACGACTACGTCCGGGCTTTCGGCGCCTTGATTCTGGGCTATAACCATCTGCATCTGGTGGACGACCTGCGCCAGACCTACAAAGGCATTTTGGACAAGCTGAAGCGGGAAACCGTGGCAACGGAAGAAAGGAAGGAATCTCTTTTGACGAACTAGGGAAAGAGCATTTATTTGTAATTCCCCGCCGGGCTTATAGAATGATGGGGCGTTCCCGAAAGCTGATGTTGAAGCGTTATAGTGGGAGCTGCGGGAAAATAAGGACTGGAAAGATCGCCCATGAAACGCGCAGTCATTACGGGAATTACCGGGCAAGACGGCTCTTATCTCGCGGAATTGCTCCTTTCCAAAGGGTACGAAGTTCACGGAATCATCCGCCGGGCAAGCACCTTCAATACGAAGCGCATCGACCACATCTATCAGGATCCCAATCAGCCGAGCACGCGGCTTTTCCTGCACCATGGCGATCTTTCGAGCACGGAGTGGGTGTTGAACCTGGTTTACAGCTTTGCGCCCGATGAACTTTATCACCTGGCGGCGCAGAGCCACGTGCGCGTGAGCTTCGACATGCCGGAGTACACCGGCGACATCACCGGGCTGGGCACAATGCGATTGCTGGAGGCGATCCGGCGGGCCGGGTGCAAAACGAAATTTTATCAGGCGTCGAGCTCGGAGATGTTCGGATCGGCGCCGCCGCCGCAGAGCGAAACGACGGCTTTTCAGCCGCGAAGTCCGTATGCCGCCGCAAAAGTCTACGCCTACTGGATGACCCGGATTTACCGCGAGGGATACCAGCTTTTTGCGAGCAACGGGATTTTGTTCAATCATGAGAGCCCGCGGCGCGGCGAGACTTTCGTGACGCGCAAGATTACGCGGGCCGTCGCGGCCATCGTCGCGGGCAAGCAGGACACTTTGTTTCTGGGCAATCTCGGGGCGCGGCGCGACTGGGGTTATGCGCCGGAATACGTGGAAGCGATTTGGAAAATGATGCAACAGGAGACGGCGGAGGACATCGTCATCGGAACGGGCGAGGCGCATTCCGTGCAGGAATTCGTTGAGGAAGCGTTTTCGTACGCGGGATTGGATTGGCGGAAGCATGTAAAGAGTTCGGAGCGGTATATGAGGCCGCTGGAAGTGGATTGCCTGATCGCGGATACGCGGAAGGCGAGGGAAAAGCTGGGATGGGAAACGCGGATCAATTTTAGCGAACTTGTGGCGATCATGGTGGATGCGGATCTGGAAGCGGCCGGACTGGCGCCGCTGGGGCGCGGAAAAGCGATCCTGGAAAGAAAGTTTGGCCACTGGAATCACTGGCACAACTCGGTGACGCGCGTGATGGAAGCGGTCGAAGGGCAGGCTTCGCAGCACTAGGGAGCGGGGAATGGCGTTCTGGGAAAATCGGCGCGTGGTGCTGAGCGGGGGCAACGGATTCCTGGGATCATTTGTTGTCGAGAAATTGCGAGCGGCGGGGTGCCGTGAAATCAGCACGCCGCATAGCCGGGAATACGACCTGCGCGAGAAGTCGGAAGCGCTGCGCCTATATAAGGATGCGAGGCCGGACATTTTTATCCACCTTGCAGCGGTAGTGGGGGGCATCGGCGCAAACCGCGCGAACCCTGGGAGATTTTTCTACGACAACGCGGTGATGGGGATCAACGCGATTGAAGCGGGACGAATCGCGGGGGTGGAAAAGTTTGTGTGCGCGGGTACGATTTGTTCGTATCCGAAGTTCACGCCGGTGCCGTTTCGCGAAGAGGAATTTTGGAACGGGTATCCGGAAGAGACGAACGCGCCGTATGGGCTAGCGAAAAAAATGTTGCTGGTGCAGTTGCAGGCTTATCGGCAGCAATATGGATTTAACGGGATTTATTTGACGCCGGTGAATTTGTACGGACCGCGGGACAATTTTGATCTGGAAACTTCGCACGTGATTCCCGCGCTCATCCGGAAATGCTGGGAAGCGAAACAGGAAAGGGCGTCGGAAATCACGGCGTGGGGGACGGGCAGCGCGACGCGCGAATTTCTATATGCCGAAGACGCCGCGGAGGCGATCGTGCTTGCGGCGGAGAAGTATGAGAAGCCGGAACTCGTGAATTTGGGGTCGGGAGAAGAAATCAGTATTCGAGAGCTGCTGCAACTGATTTGCTCGCTCACGGGTTACAGTGGAAATGTCCGCTGGGATGGGACCAAACCAGACGGCCAGCCTAGGCGGTGCCTGGACACCTCTCGAGCGGCGGCGGAGTGTGGGTGGCGCGCGAAGACGACGCTGCGCGATGGATTGCGGAAGACGATCGCCTGGTTTGAAGAGGAAGTGGGCAAGAAGTCGCTCACGAGCGCGGTGTAGAATTCCGCAGGGCATTTTCAATTTGTGAAACCAGCGTTAGGCCTGCTGGCGTTGCCCCCGAGAGTCAGTGCGGGATATCGAAAATCTGGACAAGGCGCAGATTTCGCTTACCACAAGTGGAAAGACCAAGATGCCGAAGATGTCGTAGACTTAGCTGGGGGGACATCCTCGCGCTGGCGTTAACGCGTTTTGCAAAGTTTTGAGCAGCCAAACCAGCCGACGTTTGATCTTCGATGGCAAAACCATTCGTCAGCGTACTGATTGATACGTATAACCACGAACGCTTCATCGAGGAAGCGATCGTGAGCGTGTTGGAACAGGATTTTCCGGAGGGCGAGCGGGAAATACTTGTGGTGGATGACGGATCGACGGATCGCACGCCTGAAATCGTCCAAAAATTCGAGCCGCACGTGCGTTTGCTGCGTAAGGCGAACGGTGGGCAGGCGTCGGCGTTCAATGTGGGGATACCAGAATGCCGCGGCGAGGTCGTGGCCTTTCTGGATGGCGATGACTGGTGGGCGCGAGAAAAACTGAGCAGGGTGATTCCAGTGCTTGCAGAAAATCCGGAGATCGGGATGGTGGGGCACGGGACCATCACTGTGCTTCCAGACGGCAGGGAGCACGTGGAAGTGCTCAAAGAGGGGCACCGCTACTCGCTTCGCTCTCTGGACGGCGCGCTGCTGTTTCGTTCGCGGAAGAGCTTTCTGGGAACGCGCTCGACGATCCGCATGAGCATTCTGCAAAAACTGCTACCAGTGCCCGAAACTATCCGGATCGAAGCGGACGAATTTGTGTTTACGATGGCGGCGGCTCTTGGTGATGTTGAGATCCTGCCGGAAGCTCTCTTTTTCTACCGATTGCATGTTGGAAATTTCTTTTCACAACATGGATTCAACGAGGGTAGCGTGCGGCGAAAGCAACAGAGCATCGCGGAGCTGGCGAAGAATCTTGCGCTGCGATTGCCGGAAACCGGAGCCGAAAAGGAAGCGATTCGAGCTGTGGTGCACGCCATTCAGGTGGAAGCGGATCAACTTCGCTTATCGACAGATGGTGGCTTCCCCTGGGAAACCGTGACGACGGAGTTGGCGATGTACCGGCTGTTGCACAACGACGCTCCGTGGACGCACCGCGGATTCAAGTATGCAACGCTGCTGCCTGCATACTTTGTGCCCCCCCGATTCTATTATTCGGTTAGACGATGGCTTGCAGAAAGTGATTGGTACATTAAAGCGAGGCAGATTGTCTTTCGCGTTCCACAACCGGAGCACCTGAAGCGCTCGTGGAAAGCTGGCTCATGAGCGCTTCGCCAGAGGTAAGGATGAATGTTACCGAGTGCGAGAATGCACGAGTGGCTGGCGCAGAAGAGATCCTAACGTGAGTCTGCGGACGGACTATGACGCTTGGCATGGACGAATCTTCGGGGCCCATCCTAACCATGAAGATGCGAGCAGTCCGTGGTACCAATTAGTGATGGAGCAGATCGGCGCTGTTTCCGGATTGCGTATTCTGGAGGTCGCGTGCGGGCGTGGAGGCTTCACCAACGAACTTGCGCGTGCCGGCGCTTGGGTCACGGGATGCGACTTTTCGTTCGTCGCGGTGGCGGTTGGGGACAGAAAGCTGCGTGCAGCCGGGAGTAACTTACGTGCCGCTTTCGTTCAGGGCGACGCACAGGATCTGCCTTTTGCTGATGATTCCTTTGATGTGATCGTCTCCTGCGAGACGATTGAGCATGTTCCGGATGCGTCAAAAGCTCTGCGAGAAATGCTTCGGGTGAGCCGCCCAAGCGGCAAGCTATACTTAACAACACCGAATTACGCGAACTTTATGGGTTTGTACGAACTTTACTCGCGGCTTCGCCATCCGGGGAGGAAGGACGACCAGTCTTTTGATCGCCGACAGTGGTTTGGACAGATTCGAGGATTTGTGCGCCAGGCGGGGTGGAAAATCCTTCGCACGGACGGTACCGTACATCAATTTCCAATCCTCCCGGGTCGCAATCCGATACGGTGGGAATCACTGGAATCCAATCGTACCGTGCGGAAGCTGCTGAGCCCGCTAGCGTTCACGTATTTCGTCATAGCGCAAAAGAGGGATGCGCGTTGCACATCTTAATTGCGATAGGAGTGTACCGGCAAAAGGAGGCCGGAGCGGCAGGGGTCGTGCTGAATCACGCGCGTGAACTGGAAAAACGCGGCCATCACGTAGAGTGCTGGTTTCTCGAAGATGTCCTCAAACTGCCAGCGAGGCCACAGAGATTAGAAGCGCTGTTGTTTGCAATGGGAGTTGCGAAACGAATTAGGAAAGCACAGAAACAGTTTGACATAGTGAATCTGCATGCGCCTTGGGGGTGTGTTTACGGAATGTGGCGCCGGATGTTCGGAGCGCCGGGGGCGCCTCCGTATGTGATGACGATGCAGGGAAGCGAAGAACGCTATGTGCAGGCGATGTGGCTCGAGGAGCGCAAAGGACGCGCATGGAACTTTAGCTGGAAAAACAGGCTGTGGCATCGCCTTTACCATCAGACAATGTACGACTATTCCATAAAAACAGCGGATTACGGAGCGGTTGCCAACCGAGAGGCTTGGATCTGCGCTGAGCTCAAGCACAAGCGTGAACCCGGGCGGGTTTGGTACGTGCCGAACGGGGTGGAAGAGCGTTTTCTCATCCCGCGCGAATTCCCCGAGAAAACGGCTTGCGATCTGCTTTACGTTGGAACGTGGCTCGATCGTAAGGGAGTGTACTACCTTGCGAGCGCGTTTGGATTGGCGGGAAAAAATATTCCGGGACTTCGGTTAACCGTGACGGGATGTTCCGTACCAGCGGAACAGGTGAGGGAAATGTTCGCGGGAGAAATGTGTGACCGGGTCAGCATCATTCCATTCGTCAATCGAGAGGATATCCTGGCGGTCTACGCGGCGCATGACGTCTATGTGTTTCCTTCTTTAGTGGAAGGAATGCCCCTTACTTTGCTGGAGGCGATGGCTACAGGGATGCCGGTGGTGACGACAAATACGTGCGGAATGGCGGACGTGGTAGAAGATCAAGTTAATGGCTTGCTCGTTCCCGCCGCTGACGCGAGGAAACTGGCGGGAGGTATCGAGCGTTTGTGTCAATCGACCGATTTGCGGAGACGACTCGGGGTGGCAGGCCAGGAAACTATGCGGCGTTACACCTGGGAACAAGTCACAAAGCAATTGGAAGACGTATTTGCGCTCGCTCTGGAAAAAACCCGGCGCTAGACCGCGTTTATCCGGCTTCTCAGCTCGGAAATATTTTGGAGACAAAATTGAGATATGCAGTGGTCCATTTGCCAGGAGAGGCGAGCCCTGCGGGGAGGGAGAGCGCGAAGGATAAGCCATGGCTGCGTCATTCCGTTTGGGCTCTCCTGGGTTTGCGTCCGGCGTACGCGCAGCACACTGGGGCGGAGCACGCTGCGCTTAGAAAATGGGCCGAGGGCTGCAAGTGCGTCGTGGAAATCGGCGTTGCAGAGGGAGTTTCGGCGTTGGCACTTCGTGAAGGAATGGCGGAGGAGGGGACGCTTTATTTGATCGACCCATTTCACCTGAGTCGCATGCCAGCGCTCAATTTCATAAAACAGGTGGCGCACCGAACGGTCGCTGCCAGCTCGCGCGGGAAAGCTGTGTGGATCGAAAAATTCAGCCAAGACGCCGCGCAAGCGTGGAATGAGCCCATCGATTTGATCGTAATCGACGGAGATCACGCACAGACAGCCGTGAAGCGCGATTGGCAAGATTGGAACATATTCGTCCGGCCCGGCGGAATTGTAATTTTTCATGACGCGAGAATTTTTGAAGGCGGCTGGACTTCGCCGGAGTATGGGCCGGTGAATTTTGTCAATGGATATTTTCGGAAGGGCGTAGCGCCAGAGTGGACGATTGTGGAAGAAGTTCATTCGCTTGTTGTAATCCGGCGAGGAAATTAAAGCCGCATACATAGAAAGACGCGAACCAGCGATTGCATGATCACACTGGGGATTAACTACTCGAAGATGCATGATTCGTCGGCGTGCTTGGTACGCGACGGCGAGCTTGTGTTTGCAGTGGCGGAAGAACGCATCAGCCGGGTGAAGCATGATGCGCGATTTCCGCAGGACGCGATTCGAGCTTGCTTGGAGTTTGCGCATGTTGGAGCGGAGCAGCTGGACGAGGTGTGCTTCGGCTGGCAAGAGCCTGGCGCGGGGTTTCGGCATGATATGAAGTGCTACGCGACGGGACAAATGCCGCCGACGTATATGAATGGGCTGAACTCTACGCTTCACTTTTTGAGCATGTGGCATCAAGGGGGAGGGGCGAAGCGGTTCGCGCAGATTTTTGGAGCGACCAAGGCGCGCATGCGATTCGTGGAACATCATTTGGCGCATGCTCTGAGCGCGTACTCCTATTCCGGATTTGATGACGCTGCCGTGATTGTGATGGATGGGCGAGGGGCATGGGAGGCGACGTCGATCTGGCACGGGCACGGCGGGCGGCTCGAGCACATTTTGACGATTCCGTTTCCGGACTCGGTCGGATATTTCTATAGCGAATTCACGGAATATCTGGGGTTTCACCGCAACAGCGACGAGTGGAAAGTGATGGGGCTGGCGCCTTACGGCAAGCCCGGTGTTGATTTGCGCGCCTTCATTGAGCCGGAGGCCGTGCCGTACAAAGTGCATGCGAGAAAGCTTGTCGCGAATGGAGCGGTGCCGTTTGCGGAAATGGTGCGGCTTTTCGGGCCACGGCGAATTTCGGAAAGCGAAATCGACGAGCGGCACAAGGACGTCGCGTATGCCGTGCAGGAGATGTGCGAAATCGCGATGATGAGCGTCGTCAAAATGGCCATCGAGAAGACGAAAAGCCGGAATGTTTGCATGGCGGGCGGCGTGGCGCTCAATTCAAAAGCCAATGGAAAAATCGCTGCCTCCGGGTTAGTGGACAAAATCTTTGTGCAGCCCGCAGCTTCGGATGACGGCGTGGCGCTTGGCGCGGCGCTCGCGCCGTATCTCGATGGCGGAGGACGGCTGCCGATGAAGGCGATGCGGCACGCGTATTTGGGCCCCGAGTTCGACGACGAATCCATCGAAAATACCCTTCGCACCTATAAATTGAAGTACACGCGGCTGAACGATGTCGCCGCGAGTGCTGCGGAGCTGCTTTCGAACGGCAAGATTCTCGGATGGTTTCAGGGACGTATGGAATTTGGACCGCGCGCGCTGGGGAGCCGCTCCATCCTGGCAGACCCGCGCGATCCGGAGATGAACGCCAAAGTCAACAACGCCGTGAAATTTCGGGAGTGGTGGCGGCCGTTTGCGCCGTCGATAAAGAAGGAAGCAGCAGAGGAATATTTGGAAAGCGCGAGCGACTCGCCGTTCATGATATTGACGGCGCAAGTGCGGCCCGAGAAGCGTGCGGTGATTCCCTCGGTGACGCACGTGGATGGCAGCGCGCGGCCGCAAACCGTAGAAAAGGAAATCAACCCGCTCTACTGGCGGCTGCTTGACGAATTTGGAAAGCGCACCGGCGTGCCGGTCGTCATGAATACGTCGTTCAATCTACGCGGCGAGGCGATTGTGCATACGCCGACGGACGCGATTCGCACTTTCTTCAGCTCCGGCATGGACGCGCTGGTAATCGGCAGCTTCCTCGTGGAGAAATGACGTGAGCGCTTCGCAAGGGCGGCTGGCGCAATTCTTGCTGCGATACGGATCGTCGTTGGCTGGCTTGCGCCGAGTCCCGGTGGTAGGAAAGTGTGTGAGCTGGGCGGGAGAAAAGCTGGTGCCGCGCGATTCGCTTGCGTGGGCGCAGGTGCAAAGCGGACCGGCGCAGGGTTTGTGGCTGCATTTGAATCCGCGGACGGGCTCCACTTATTTCGAAGGCGGCTGCGAGCCGGAAGTGCAGGAGGCTGTGCAGCAACATTTGCGGCCGGGGATGACTTTTTACGATGTCGGAGCCAACATCGGATTTTTCAGTTTGTTGGCGGCGCGGCTTGTAGGCAAAGACGGCCGAGTGGTGGCGTTTGAAGCCGATCCGGAAATCGCGGCGAGATTGCGCGAGCATGTGGCGCGAAATGAATTTGGCTGGATTACCGTCGAGGAGAAGGCGGTGTGCGCAGGGTCTGGCACAGTATTTTTTGCCCGAATCGATCCCGCCATCTCACCCGATCGGGGACTTGGGCACGTTGTATCCACGAGCTCGGGAGATACCGTGCAGGTGAGTGCGGTGTCGCTTGACGATTACACCAGGACACAGCCGGCTCCCGACTTCATCAAATGCGACGTGGAAGGCGCGGAAGTCGAAGTGTTTCGAGGCGCGATGCGATTGCTGAAGGAAAAGCGGCCCGGGATTATTTGCGAAATGCATACCGAAGAAAATCGCCGCATTCTGCTCGAAGAGTTTTCGAGACTGGGTTACCTCTGCAAGCCGCACGGCGCAAACCAAGTTTTAGCGCTCCCTCAATGACCTCTTCAGCGGGATAGCGCTTCAATCAAAGACTCTTTCTTCTTCTCTGCGAGCGAGGCCAGGGGATCAAGCGAGGCAGCGTAGCCGGCGATTGCCGCGGCGGCGAGAAAAGCGAATACTTCCGCGGGTAGCCAGCGGTCACCGGTCCAGCGGCTCATGAAAAGGATCGGCGCGCTGATGCCGCCCAAAAGAATTTGCGTTCCAAAAGAGACGAGCACAGCCATGCCAGACTGGCGCTGGCCGCGCATTTGCCCGAAGTTAAGTTTGCGCGGAAAGCATAGCGAGGACCAATTG
This sequence comes from Candidatus Acidiferrum sp., assembly GCA_049792735.1. GTDB lineage: Bacteria > Acidobacteriota > Terriglobia > Acidiferrales > UBA7541 > Acidiferrum. The sequence continues at coordinate 13,371 of JBARBE010000177.1, read as the reverse complement.
GCGATGGAGAGTTGTCCTGCGATGAAGAAAACGATCGCAGCAATGGTCGCCAGTAGAACGGGCAACGAAGGAAGTCCTACCAGATAGGAAAAAGCGACAATCGAAAGTGTTAGCTCAAAAGCTAGCAGCGCGACTTGCAGAAGATTCTTTCCGAGAAAGACTTCGCGGAAGCTGAGGGGCGAAGTGAAATACGTCTGGATGGCTTTGCCGTCGTAAGCAAAGCTATTGTATGCGGGCGCCATGAGGATGAGGATGAGATAAGCCATCATGCCCGGAAAGAAGAACTCAGTCGAAACGGGATGCTTCGCGGCTGTGGGATGCCGGCCGGCGAATTGCGTGGTGAAAAGCAGAACAAAGACAGGAGGCATGATCAGTAAGAAAAAGGCAAAGCTGTTGCGCGTGAGGTAGCGGAACTCTTTGCGAAGGACCGCGGCAACTTGCGGAGTGAGCAAGCGTAGCGCGTCGGATTGACCGGCGATACGGGCAACCGGGCGAACGCGGGAACGCGAAGGAGCGACCGTTTCGCTGAGTTCTTCGCCGCGATATTGCTTGGCGAAGCGCAACCACAGGAACACGCTGAAAAGCAGGGCATAGGCTGTGACGCCTGCGGATCCGAGGAGCGTGCCCCCGAAGTGATTTTGGGCCGCGCCAATAACGGTCCGGCCCGCAAGAGATGGAGGAAAAATAGCCAGGTAAGGGAGTACTTGCCCTACCCAAGGCCGCGCGGAATGTCCGTATCGCTGCAATATCGGATTGATGAATTGAACGGACACTGCAAAGAGTATGAATAGTGCAAAAAAAATCTCCCGCGAGCGGCGGCGAGCGAGGATACGTTCGAGCCAGGAGCCAATCAGCCGCTCGAGCGTGATATTCATCAGCACGAAGAGGACACTAATCACGAGCATGGCCGGCAGGATGGCGGCGTTGGCCATGGTTGCCCCGAGGATCGTGGCAATGAGCCAACAGATCGAGGCGATGGCGGCAAAATCCGCGAGGCCATAAGCGAGCCCGAGGATGTAAAACGCGCGCAAGCTGAGGGGAAATCGCAGCAAATTGCGAAAATCAAAACCCGCGCCAAATCCGGCCGCGAAAACGGGAAAGAGTTGCCAGAAGAGGAAAATTCCCCAGAATGGCAAAGCGATCCACGCTTCGTGTCCGCCAGACATGAGCGTGTAAGCGCCGAAACCGAAACCAACGCTTACGCCCATGACCGCTAGCCCGCCGAAAATGCCGGCAATAATAGTTCCAATCAAGTCCCACTGATTATTTTTCTTGCGGAGACTGTTGCGCAAAATACGCCAGCGAAGCGTAGCGACCAGGCGGACTTGCTCCCAAACGCCGGGAATGCGAGTTACGTCAGCCACGAGAGCTCCTCGAGTTGCGGTTGTTGCGAGCCGTCCTGGCCGACGATGGAAAGGAAAATCTGCTCGAGGGTCGTCTTGCTGCCTTCCTCGCCGGCGATTCCCGCGCGCAATTCGTCAAGCGAACCTTGGGCCACCAGCCGGCCTTTGTGAATGATGGCGACGTGACTGCAAAGGCGCTCGACAATTTCGAGAACATGCGAAGTGAGAAAAATGGTGACGCCGCGCTCGGTCATGCGACCGAGAAGCGCTTTGAGTGCGCCCGCGGCGAGAGCGTCCACGCCTTCAAACGGTTCATCGAGGAAAAGAATTCGCGGTCCGTGGATCACCGCTGCTGCCAGTGCGAGCTTTTTTTGCATGCCGTGGGAATAGTCGGCGATCAATGTTTTTGGCCGGTCGGCGAGCTGCATGAATTCGAGCAGCTCTTCCGAGCGGCGTTGCGTTGTAGGACGATCGAGCCCATACATGCGGCCAACGAATTGCAGGTACTCGGCGCCTGTTAATCGCTCGAAGAGCCCCATGCCTTCGGGCACGACGCCGATTTGGCGTTTCACTTCGACGGGATGCGCGGCGAAGTCCAACCCGAGAAGCTCGGCGCGGCCGGAACTGGGCGCCAACAAACCTGTGAGCATCTTAATCGTCGTGGATTTTCCGGCGCCATTGGGACCAAGAAAACCGAAGAATTGCCCTGCGGCGACTTTGAGATCGACACCGTCAACGGCGGTCAGATTGCCGAAGCGGCGTGTGAGTTTCTCGGTCACGATGGCAAAATCGGTCATCGCGTCACCCACTTTCCTGATGTTGGTCGAGACAAGACTCTAACATGAGTCTCGCGCTTCTTGAGACGAGCCAAGAGCACCTTGAGGACGTAGCGTGAGCAGTGGTCAGGAAACCTTCTGTGGATTGGAAGCCGGCGCCGCGGACTGCAATTCCTTGGTGGGCAGCGCGGCAAGGACAGCAGGCAACTCGACGCGGAAGACGGCTCCACCTTCCTGGCGGTTGTAGCAGAGAATCCTGCCGCTATGCTCCTGCACAATCCCAAAACAAATACTGAGCCCCAAGCCGGTGCCTTTGCCGACGGGCTTGGTGGTATAGAAAGGATCAAAGACGCGCGAGGGTTCCTTGAGGCCCGGGCCGGTATCCGAGAAAAGGACCACGACATAGGCGCGATCTCGCATGGTTTTGACGGTAAGGACGCCTCCTTGCGCGGATTCCATCGCGTCGACAGCATTGTTGATCATATTGAAGAAAACTTGCATCAATTGGTTTCCGTCGCCGCGCACGCCTGGAAGAACGGACTCGAGCTGAAGTTCGATACGGACGGTGCCGGAGCGCATGTCGAGAGTGCGAAGTTGCACGGCGTTGGTGACCACGGTATTGAGGTCGAGGAGGGTGCGTTCCGTGGGGACCTGCCTGGCAAAACTCAGAAGATTTCCTACGAGTGTTTTTGTGCGGCGGGCCTGGTCTCGAATCTTCGAAGCGATAGAGCGGGATTTTTCGTGGAGCGCTGGATCATCGGCCAAGAGATCGGAGAAGCCGAGAATGGCAGTCAATGGGTTATTGATTTCATGCGCGGCGCCGGCGGCCAACTGCCCCAGAGACACAAGCTTTTCGGATTGCACGATTTGCGCCTGGAGCCTTTGCAGATTTTCGACGGAACGCTCGGATTGCGCGAGTAAACGGGTGCGGTCGGCATCGGCTAGATAGGTCCGAAGAAACACGAGCAGAACCAGAGGAATAGAGGCGATGAGAACGGTCATCAGGCGAAAATCGCGCACGGCGGCGCTTTCATGAGTGAAACGAAGCGTATAGATCGCGAAAATCGGCAAAGATATAACCGCAGCCATCGCGAGACGCGCCGGGACCACGCTCTCTCCGCGCAAGCCATCGGTTTCTGCGTCGAATCGATCGCCGGAAGGTGCGTCCAGCGCATCGCGTTTTTGGTACGCGATGAAGCCCGCGAGCGCGAACCAAAGAAAAGAGGAAATTAATGGGAGATCGTAGAGGCTTCCCGTGTAATAACGGTCGAATTCGAGAGCGACGTTGATCGTTAGGGAAGAGAGCATGTACATCGTCGAGGCGCCGAAAAGATTGGCATAAACGAGCCGCCAGGCACCGGAGGATTTCAGGCACAAGTAGCCGAAGCCAACGACTATGATCAAATTTTCCGTATTGTGCAGAAGAATGTAGTTGTCGTTATAAAGCCCGGGAGAAGGCGTTGCGTACAACCAAGGGAGCACGATGAAGACGTAAAGAAATAACCACCAACTGAGCAGCAACGTAAAATCCAGGTAACCGAAGCGCAGACGCAGCTCGCTGCGCTTGAGGTGCGGGCGCAGGGTCAGAGCAGCCATGATGGGGATGCCCCGCAGGAAAAATACAATGTCGCCCGGATCATTGGATGGCATCGACCGGCGCAGATAGATTTCGTAGTATGTCCACTCGAATTGCCCAATCATCCACAGCGTACAGCCCATGGCGATCAACATCCAGAAGAGGTTCCGGCGCCAGTGGGGAGTGCCGGCGTTCAAAAGCAGCCCAGCGTTGGCGAGGAGCGGGACGATGCACTGAGCCACGTCCCCAAAGGTGGTAAGCGCGTAATTCCCTTTTGGGAGCAGCAGCGACATGCTGGCATAGACGATCAGGAAAAAAAGCCAAGCGACCGCGATGCGTCCGATTATCTTGGAAGAAGACATAAGCCCAGGAGAATCCATTTTAGAAGCAGTGCCAGGCAAGTCTGTGCCGCATTCGGCGCGGCATACCTAAGTATAAACGAGGCTGCGCGCCGGCGAGTTTGCTGGTCCCGCTTAAGGGTGCATGCTTACTGGCGAAAGCAGAGTTCTCTATTCCTCAGGAAACCGCTCGTTGTGACGCCGAAGGCGGCATGATTTATTCATAACGCAAGGCTTTCATGGGGTCGAGGCGGCTGGCGCGCAAAGCGGGAATATAGCCGGCGGCGCAGGCAACGGTGGCAAGAGCGATGGTAGCGAGGGCAAGCGTCGCGGGATCGTGAGGAGAGAGGCCGAAGAGCTGGCTTTGCACGAGCTTGGTGAGCGCCAGAGAGGCGGGCACGCCCGCGGCGACGCCGATGGCGATGAGAATGAGCACTTCGCGCATGATCATCCAGATGACGCTGCCCTGGGCAGCGCCGAGAGCCATGCGAATGCCGACTTCGCGGGTGCGCTGGGCGACGGTGTAGGCCATGACGCCATAAAGCCCGATCACGGCGAGAAGCGTGGCGAGAAAACCAAAGACAGCGGAAAGACTGGCGATCATGCGTTCGGTGGACAGCGAATTGTTGATCTGCACCTCGGTGGTACGCATGGAGGCGATCGGGATGTTGGGGTCGAGATCGCGGAGTTTGGCCCGGATGGAGGACATGAGCAGAGTGGGGTCGGCTACCGTGCGGACGTAGATCGTCATGCCGCCGATGTACCGGTCGGCCATATAAGGGAGAAAAGCCTGCGGAGGAATTTCATCGCGGAGGCTGGTGTATTTGATGTCTTTTACGACGCCGATGATTTCCATGTCGGTGGGCGTGCCGGGGTCTTCGCCGAAACCGACGTGCATGCCGACGGGGTTGCGCCCGGCGAAGTATTTCTTGGCGAAAGTTTCGTTGATCATGACGACGGCCGGATTCCATCCGTAAGGATCGTCGGGACGATGATGGACTTCTCCAGTGTCGGAGGGGCGAAAATCGCGGCCATTGACGATTGGAACGCCCATGGTGGCGAAATAGTTGGGGCTGACTTCGTTCATGTAGGGCTCGGGGTGGGCGTCTGGCGTGGGGGGATTGAAGCCTTCGACAGTCATGCTGCTGTCCCATTCATTGTCTTCCAAGATGCGCAGGGAAGCGAGGCCGGTGGACTGAACGCCGGGGATGGAAGAGAGGGCGTCCAATAACTGAGGATAGAACGCTTTCAGACGGGCGACATTGTAGCCGCTATAAGACGGGTCGATTTCAAATCCGACAAGATTTTGCGGGTTAAAACCGGGACCAAGATTGCGAAGATTGCCAAGGCTTTTGGTGAAGAGGCCAGCGCCAATCAAGAGCAGGAGAGAAAGAGTGACCTGAGCGACGACGAGAGATTTTCTGAGGGCGCCGTGGCCACCGCCGACGACGGCAGCAGCTTCGTCTTTGAGCGTCGTGGCGACGTTGGGTTTAGTGGTCTGTAAAGCAGGAACGAGACCGAACAGGACTCCAGTAATGAGGGTGACGGCGAGGGTGAAGAACAGGATGCGGAGATCCGGAGTGGTGGAAATTTTCAGGCCGCCGGAATCAGAAGGAAGATATGCGGCCATGAGGGCTTTGTCCGCCCAATAAGCGAGAGCCAAGCCGGCGAGGGCGCCGAACGCGGAGAGCGAGAGGCTCTCGATCAGCAGCTGTGCGATGATGCGAGGGCGAGTGGCGCCCATGGCGAGCCGGATGGCGATTTCTTTTTTTCGCGCGGAGCCACGGACGAGAAGAAGATTGGCGAGATTGGCGCAGGCAATGAGAAGTACGAGCCCGGTGGTGGCCATGAGAACCCAGAGAGGAGTGGAGAGCGCCTGGCGGGTGTAAGAACGGCCTTGCGAGCCGGGAAGGACGTCAATCGTGCATTTCAGGAATTGCTCGCGATCATAGGGTGAAGCGTGAGCGAAGGCCTTTTCTTTCACTTCCATTTCAAGCATGGAGTGCATGAAGGGCTGGAGAGACGCTTTGGCCTGCTCGCGCGTAACGCCCGGCTTGAGACGGCCGAAAGCGTTGACCCAGCGGTTGCGGCGCTCATGCAGCATGTCGGTGGGATTTCCGACCAGGACTTCCTTTTCCATCATGATGGGGAGGAAAAGTTTGGGCGAGCGGCCGAGCTCCATGCCATCGAAGCCAGGCTGCAGGACGCCGACAATCGTATAGGGGTAGTTGTTGACGGTCAGAGTCTTGCCAATTACTTCGCGATCGCCTGCAAAACGAGATTTCCAGTAGGCGTAGTTCAGAACGGCGTAGGGATAGGCGTCAGGAATTTTGTCGTCCTCGGGAGTGAAGACGCGGCCGAGAATGGGATTCAGGCCGAGAGTAGAAAAATAGGTACCGGAGACCAATTCGAGCTGGACGTGCTCGGCTTGGCCATTGAAGGAGAGACTTGCGTCAAAAGGAAAACGGCAGAACATGTCGGAAAAGACTTCATTGTGAGCGGCAAAATCGCGGAACATGGGATGGGAGATGGCGTTGCCTCCCCAGTTGCTGCCATAGTGACGGCCGCGCATGGTGAGAAGGACGAGTTCCTGGGGATTCTTGACGGGGAGAAGGCGGAGGAGGACCTGGTCGAGAAGGGTGAAGATGGCGGTGTTTGCGCCGATGCCGAGGGCGAGTGTCAGAATGGCAATGGCAGTGAAGCCGGGAGTGCGCGTAAGGGTGCGAAGAGAGTATTTGAAATCACGAAATGCAGTGTCGATAGAGGCGATGATATTCATTTCCCAGGGCTTATCCTTCCATGGAGTTCAACGGGCTACCATGAATACGCTTTGCAGCGGCAATTGTTCCTCGAAGGCGCCGCCCGCGCGTTGGCACATCATGTATGTGAGCTCCGACGTTTGAGACGATTGTGAAGCGAGAAGGTCTTGCCTAGGTGCTGACCCTGGTGGGCTGGGCGGGACAGTGGAAGGTAGCCATAGCGGCCCACCACCCCTATGTTTTTTGTAAACGCTGATTCTAAAGAAGTTAGGTGTACAGTAACTCCTTTAGAATCAGCGTTTACGGGCGTTTTTGTAACTGCTAATTCTATTACCCTTATGGGGCTGGCGAGGACAAGGCTCAACCGCGAGCAAGCGTGCACCGAAGATTCTACCGGATCAGAATATTCCCAGTTTCAGACGGCAGTCGTGGTCGCCGCGCGAGGTGCGACGGTTTCTTGCCTTTCCCGAAAGTAGGCGGTGACACGGTCGATAATCTCGTTGAGCGAAGTTTGCGGACGGAAGCCGGTGAGTGCGTGGAGCTTATCAACCGAGGGGACGCGGCGCATCATGTCCTCGAAGCCCGGCTCGTAGGCGCGATCATACGGCACGTATTCGATAGGCGACGAGCTTCCAGTGCGCTCTTTGACTAATTTAGCGAGATTTTCGATGGTGATCTCGTGGGTGTTGCCGACGTTGACGACCTCGCCGATGGAACGCTCGGTGTCCATCAAACGGATGAGACCTTCGACTGTGTCGCGGACATCGCAGAAGCAACGAGATTGTTTGCCGCTACCATAGACAGAGATCGGTTCGTTATCAAGGGCTTGCTTGACGAAATTCGGCAGGACCATGCCGTAGCGGCCGGTCTGGCGAGGACCAACCGTGTTGAAAAGGCGGACTACGATCACGGGAAGCTTTTTTTCTTTCCAATAAGAGAGGGCGAGAAATTCGTCGAGAGCTTTGGAAGCGGCGTAGCTCCAGCGGCCTTTGGTGGTGGGGCCGAGGACAAGGTCGGCGTCTTCGTGGAAAGGGACGTTGGTATTCTTGCCGTAGACTTCGGAAGTGGAGGCGGTGAGAACGAGTTTGCGTTTTTTGCAGGCGGCTTCGAGGATGCGCTGAGTGCCGTTTACGTTGGTTTCGATGGTGCGCACCGGGCTTTCGACGATGAGCTTGACGCCGACAGCGGCGGCAAGATGAACGATGACGTCGGCGTCGTCGACGAGTTCCGCAAGCAACTGAAGATTTTCAATATTGTCCAGGTGATATTCCATCTGGCCGGAAGTTTTCAGGTGGCGGATGTTGTCCATGCTTCCCGTGGAGAGATTATCGAGCAGGACGACGCGGTCGCCGCGTGCGAGAAGCCGTTCGGCCAAATGAGACCCAATGAAACCGGCGCCGCCGGTGATCAAATAACGCAAAGTGCCTCCTTACAGTGCTTGATCGTCATCTCGATTGCGCAGGGAGCGTTCGGAGACAGATTCATCAAGATCGTCGTGTTCCTGTTCACGTACAGATTCAGCCGCTTCCTGAGGGCCGTAGCCATAGGAATAAGGATAGTAGCGGTAAGAATAGTAGTAGTCCGGAGCGCCAGAATCCACCGCATTCAGAACGACGCCGAGGATGTGGCATTTGACGCTGTTGAGCAAGTCACGCGTGCGAGTGAAGGCTTCCTTGGGCGTTTCGCCGCTGCGGACGACGAGTAACACGCCATCGGTCTGGACGGAGAGAATAACAGCGTCGGTGGCGGCCATGACGGGAGGCGAATCGATGACGATAAATTTGAATTTGGTCCGCAATTCCGCGATGGCCTCCGAAAGCTTATTCGACGACAGCAAGTCCGCGGGATTGGGAGGGAGCGGGCCAGTGGGGATGGCGGCGAGATTGGGAATCACAGGATGCGGCACAGTTACGAGCTCAAGACTGGAAACACCGGCGAGATAAGAGCTCAGGCCGGCGTACTTGCCGTTGGCCATGTTGAGTAGACGGCCTACGCCGGGCTTGCGCAAGTCGGCGTCGACGAGCACGGTGCGGTCGCCGAGCTGGGCAAGCGTAACAGCCAGGTTTGCGGCGGCGGTGGTCTTTCCTTCACGCGGGAGCGCGCTGGTCACGAGAATGACCTGCGGGGGACGTCCGGGCTGTGAAAGGAGTAGAGAAGTGCGCAGAGCCCGGAAAGCTTCGGACATTTGAGATTTGGGCAGGTGCTGGGCGACAAGTTCGATGCGCTTGTCATGACCATTCGTAGAAATACCGGACAAGAGGCGTTTACGCGTGCCGTTCCCGTTGGCTTCGCCAAACTGCGGCACAACGGCGAGGGAAGGCAAGCGCGCCAAGGTCTCGATGTCGTCGGGAGTTTTGACCGTATTGTCGAGGTACTCGCGCATCAGAGCGAGGCCGATGCCGCCAACGAGTCCCACCAGAAAAGCTAGAGCGATGTTCCTGGCTTTGGCGGGACGAGAGGGAGAGGTGGGGATCATAGCGGGGTCCACGACCCGGACATTAGAGGATTGCAGAGCAGCGGAAATACCCACTTCCTTGAGTTTGGTCATCAGGCCGTCGTAGAGAGCCTTGTTGGCCTCGGCCTCGCGCTTGATAATGTTGTATTCGACGAGACGCTCGGCCATGGCGTTGGCTTCGGCCTTTTGCTGATCGAGGGCCTGCGTGAGCAAGCTCTCACGCTCCTTGGCTTCTCGATAATCGCTTCCGAGATGGTCGATGGTGTTGACCTTTTCCTTTTGAATGAGCTGGTCCAAATCTTTCATCTGCCCCTCGAGGCGCAGAACTTTGGGAAATTTGGGGCCGTATTGACTCAAGGCGTCCTCGTAGTCCTCCTGAGCGCCTTGGCGCTTCTGAATGAGCGTCTGCAAGATGGGGCTATCGCGGAGCTCAGGCACTTCGGAAACGCCGCCGGACTTGGCAAACTGAAAGAGCGCTTCTTTCTTCATGCGATCTTCCTGAGCGTCGGTTAGCTCCTTATTAAGATCGGCGAGGCGTTGCGTGGTGATGTTGGACTTGTCGTCCAGCGTCCAGATCTGATTTTGCCTTTCATAGGCGATGCGTTTGTCTTCCGACTGCTGAACCTTGATCTTTAGTTCGTCCAATTGGTCGTTCAGCCAAGAGGTGGCGCGCGTGGTTTCGTCGAAGCGGCTGCGGATGTTCTGCTCCTGGAAGTTCTTAATGTGTTCATTGACGACGCGGGCGGCGAGCTGCGGGTCCGTGGATTCAAAACTGACATCGAGTAGCTGGCTGTTGGGAACACGCTTGATGCCGAGGCTGCCGAGAAAAGCACCGAGTTCGGGTGGGCTTTTCTGATTTTCCAGGCTGCCGATAGCGAGCGCTTCCGAAGGCCCATTGGGAGACGCGTACTCGGCCCGCGTTCCAAGGCCAGTGCTGCGGATCGTTTGCAAGGCCAGAGTTTCCGAGGTCAGGATTTTTGACTGCGTTTCGATGTAGTTGTCCTGGTCCATCATGTATTCGTAAGGGTCCGCGCCCTGGAAGGGAAGAATGTTGGAGTTTTCGCGGTCAATTTCTATGCGAGCGGTGGCCACATAGACCGGTTGCATGCGGAAAGTGGCGATGGCGACGATAGTGACGACAGCAACCAAGAAGGACAAAATCAGCCATTGATGCTTGCGCAGGATTAAAAGGTAGTCGTAAAGATGGGGCTCGCGCGGCGAGAGATCCCAAGCCGGGAGTGGCAAGGAGGCAGGAATCAGCTCGACGGCGCCGTTTGTGCCATTTTGCCGGGGAACGAGTTTGTTATCTTCAGCCATCCCTTGTCAGTACCCTATCCGATAGATGGCCACTGCCGTGCCAAGGGCGATAGCAAGCTCAACGGTCCTCAGAATGGCTTGCTTGGCTCCACTTTCCGGAACATACAGAATGTCGCTGGGCTCAAGCTGGACATCTTCGGCTTTGCGATTCAGGATTTTCTTCAGGTCGAGCTGCACTTCGTGTTGATGCCCCTGGGCATCTTTGCGGATGACGACGGCGTGGTCCGTTTTCGCGGTCCTAGTGAAGCCTCCAGCCAACGCGAGAATCTTCAAGGTATTCATCTGCTCACGGTCATTCGCGAGGACAAATCCGCCCGGTCTGCCAACGGCGCCCAAAACATACACGATACCCGCGTGGGGAACAGTCACGACGTCGCCCGCTTGCAGAAGGATATTGTCCTTAATGTTCCCGGCTTCCATGAGCTGATACAAATTGACGGTAATGGTGTCCACTGCTGGAGAGGAAGCTGGAGCTGGAGCTGCAGCGCTGGCCGATTTTTCCTGTGCACTGTTCGGGGCCGGCAATTCGGGCGGCTCCGGGTTGAGGCCGTTCGAGGACGCAGAGGCAGCGGCTGTGGAGGGTGGCTTGGACTCGGCATGGATGGGGAGAGACTTCGCAGGAGAGGGACTCGCCCTGCCGGTTGCAGGAGGTTCCGAATCATCGAAGGCGATCTTTTGAATGGGGCGCGTAACGATGACTTCGTTGCCGGCGTCGTTGGCGAGCCCGCCCGCTTCGGCAAGAACTTCAAGAAGCGTGACCTCGCGATCCGCCTGGTAGACCAAAGGATGGGAGACGGCTCCAACGACTGTAATGGGCTTGCTCTTTCGTTCCTTGACGGTAACGCTTACCTCGGGGTGCGAAACCAAACCGTCTGACTCGAGCACCTCGGCGATTTTCTGCTGCGCCTGAACTTCGGTGAGTCCAGACACATGCAGGCGCACGGGAACGAGAGGGAGACCGATCGTGCCCGTCTGGCTTACGCGAACATCGCGGCTCAGCTCTTTGACGTCGAACACCTCGATAGAAATCAAGTCGCCATCGCCGATGACATAGTCATGGGGCGTCATGCGCGCCTCGGCTGATAGCTCGCGAATGCGATCGTTCGCTTGTTGTGGCGTCTCGAGACCGGCCTGCGCGCGGATGGGCGGCGCCAGAACCACTAGCCCGAGTAGAGTGAACGAGACGAGACACAACGTCCCCGCACCCAGTCTCGCTGGCTGCATACGAATAGATGACCCCCAAGTGTGATTATACAGATAGAAAGACAAAGTCCATCAAGGATTTCGGGGACTGTTCTGGGTTCTTCCCGTTTCGGGAATTCGAGACACGGATTGGCGAATTTCAGTTGTGGCGAGGTTGGCCATCAAGAAAAAGAGGAGAGCGTTTGCTGGAATGTGGAGATTAAAATCGACCAGACTATGCGTGAGAAAACCAAGACAACCGACAAGACCTGAGAGCTGAAGGACGGATACGAAAGAACCAACGGATTGAGACAGGCGCCGCAACGAATCGAAGAGCAAAACTCCGAGAAACCAGAGGCAGCACAAACCGCCGGCGACGCCAGTTTCCGCAAGGGCCTCGAGGTAATCGTTGTGGGAGTGATTGACGATTTTTCCGTCGTAGAGCGTTTCATAACGGGGAAAAACGTCCTGGAGAGTGCCGAGGCCAGTACCGATTAAGGGATGATCAAGGAAAATGTGCCAAGTGTCCGTTCGCATGGAGGCGCGCTTTCCAGCGGTCACTTCGAGCGATTGCAGGGAAGAAAACCTCTCAACCAGCTGCTGAACCCCCAGCCAGGACACCATAAGAAAAGCGAGGAGCAGGACCGCGCCGCCGGAGAGCAAGTGCTTTCCGGCGGTACGGCGGAGAATGAGCCAGATTACCAAAACACCGAGCTCCACACCGAGACTAACGATGCCACCCCGAGAAGCGGAGAGAAACAGAGCACCGATGGGGACCACGGCGAACAAGCTGACGAGAAACCAGCGTTCCCTGCGCACCTTGCCGAGGACCAGGGGAACTAAAGAGACGGGAATGACTAGCTCCATAAATCCGGCAAAGTGATTGCGATTTACATAGGGGCCGAAGGGGATGCCGCCGTAATGCATCACGCGAAACCAATAGAGTTTTCCATTGAAAGTAAGGTGCTGCAGGATGCCAAAGAGGGCCACGATAAATCCGAAACTCATGACAAACCAGATGAAGGCGCGCCAGTCCTCGAGGGTGCGGAAAGCCTGAGCGGCTAAAAACAGAATCAGGAGATCGGCGAGGAGAAGTTGCATCTCCATCCGCGTGCCGTAGGACGATGCCGTGATGCGAAAGGCCCATTGTGCGAGGGCAATCCCCAAGAAACAAACAAGCGGCGGAAGCAAGGGCGCGACGACGAGCTGATGCTCTTCCTTGAAGTAGGCGCGCAAGGACCAGATCAAAAAAAGCAGGCTCGCCCCGATTTCGAGGATCGCCCTCGCCCAATCCTCAACGGCGCCGTGCGAAGCCACCCCGAAAACAATGAGCGCGCAGATGCCGATGCGGATGAATTTCATTGTGGGACGTTTTCCGGGGAATCCGGCACCAGAGTGACATCGTCAATCCAGGCCGAGCCAAAAATCTTGCTATCAAATTGGGCGCTCGGACGACGGCTGACGCAAACTTGAAGTTCCTGGACGTCTTTCGCGGAGGTCCAAGGAAGTTTGACCTGCGTCCAAGGCTGCGTGCCCCGAACATCGTCCGTCCAGGCGGTGGAATTTTCCGAAGAGCCGTGGGAGTGAAGACCGAAACGCACACCTTGATCGGTGGACAAAGAACG
>JBARBE010000176.1:0-1825 GCA_049792735.1 Candidatus Acidiferrum sp. | reverse complement strand
CAGATGCTGCCGATGTAGCCTGCGGCTCCGGTGACGAGAACGTTCAAGGAGGTAACCTCTCTTTTTTTTGCGAAGATTGAGCGGTGCTGTCGTGCAGCCGCAATCAGCGGGCAACAATTAAAAGTATCAGGATGGCGGCGCGTTGTCAGCGGCGAATTGGGAGCAAGGGCGAAGAGTGGAGCTACGGGGTGGACATGCGGCGCTGGAAAGTGAGGAGGATGAGATCGGCACGGCGGCGGACGCCGAATTTGCTGAGGAGATTGGAGACGTGAAATTTTACGGTGCGCTCGGCAATATTGAGTTTGCTGGCGATTTCTTTGTTGGAGAGATTTTCGAGGAGCGAATCGAGAACTTCCTGCTCGCGGCGGCTGAGATTCGTGACGGAATCGGTTTTGAGGCGACGACCCTGACTGGTCAGGACGGAATCGACGAAGCCTGAAAGGACGGAGCGCGGAACCCAGAAACCGCCATTGGCGACGAGAGGCAAGGCGCGGACGAGCTGATCGCGGGCTTCGGTGTAGGTCAGTAGGCCCTTCACGCCAAGGCGCAAAAGCTGGTAGCTATTTGCGTCGGTGTGCTGTTCGCCGACGACGATGAGCCGAGCTTCGGGATGCCGTTCGAGAAGGTTAGCCAGAAGAGCGCCAGTTGCAGGGCGAGAAGCGTGGCCGTCAATCACATAGACCTGCGCAACCGGCGGCTCGAGATTGCGCATGTCCGGCGCGAGCGTGGACTCGAGCTGTTTGACGACGACTTTGAACTGAGCCTTCGCCAATACGCGTTCGAATTCGCTCAGCACCAGAGGGTGCGGCGACAGGACACAGACCGTCAGTTTTGAAGATGCACGCTTGGTAGCCACTGTCAGCCAGCGTAGTGAAAACTGTCCTAAGGGGCAAGTCTCTTGGAAGGGGCTTGTTCTCGAATTGTTACGTGACAGGTAGGGCGCTTTTCCGGCGGGGTTTAAAGGGTGGATTTCGTAGCAAGATTTCAACTATCCGCGCCGCTATATGGCTGTCCCAGAGCGGTGGGATCCGGCCGGGCTTCCCTTCTTCAGCGAGGATCGTTTGCGCGGCGGCGAGCAGCAGTATTGCATTCGCGTTTATGCCGTTCAGGGCGTGGGAACGACCGTTCGGCCCTAAAAAGCACTACTTCGCTGCAAGAGGTTCGATTCCTGCGGGGAACCTGCGTAAAATAGAGGTGTACCCCAAACGCGGCCTTCTCTGCTGGTGTCCCCCAATCAAGAGTAAGTCCGATAAGGAGTTGTGAGTTTCCTGCGCATGCGCAATTTGAATGAATCCGCCAAGGCTCTGCGAGAGCTGCTCTCGGAGCGCATTCTTGTGCTCGATGGAGCGATGGGGACGATGCTGCAACAGCGACACTTAACCGCCGAGGATTTTGGCGGAGCGGCGCTTGAAGGTTGCAACGAGAATCTGGTGCGGACGCGGCCGGATGTGGTGCTGGACATTCATCGGAAGTATTTCGAGGCGGGCTCGGACATTGTCGAAACGAACAGCTTTGGCGGAGCGCCGATCGTGTTGGCAGAGTACGGGTTGGCGGCGGACGCGCATTTCTTGAACAAGCGGGCGGCGGAATTGGCGCGCCAGGCGGCGGATGAATTTTCCAAGGCCGGGAGACCGAGATTCGTTGCGGGATCGGTAGGGCCGACGACGAAAGCGATCACGGTAACGGGCGGAGTGACGTTTGAAGGATTGCTCGACGCGTACTACGCGCAGGCGAAGGGATTGGTGGAAGGCGGGGTGGATTTGCTGCTCGTCGAGACTTGCCAGGACACGCGAAATATAAAGGCGGCGCTGCTGGCGATTCAAAA
>JBARBE010000175.1:0-3546 GCA_049792735.1 Candidatus Acidiferrum sp. | reverse complement strand
CTGCTGCACGCGCTGCTCGATCCCGACCTCGACGTGCACGCCGCGCTCAACGCGCTCCGCGCACTGCTCGCCCCGCGACCTTCCTAAGCCATGGACCCGGCAAGCGTTTCGTGCAGCGGAACTCCCGATGCGGGCACGCTGCTGCGTCCTCGCAGGGACGAGGTGAACGCGCTCGCCGCCCTGCTCGCCGCGGCCGGGCTCTCCGTCATCGGCAAGGACGCCATCGACCAGGCCGCCGAGCGGCTGAGGTTCGGGTAGGCCCGGGGCGGACCGTCGTCAGATACCGTCGTCAAATACCGTCGTCAAATACCGTCGTCAAATACAAGGAGAGCGACCGGATGGAAGCTGGCGCTAGTTCACCGGCCGAAGCCAGGATCTACCGGGCGGACGTCGTAGGGTCCATGCTCCGGCCGGCCTGGCTGCTCGACGCCCGTCAGCAGTTCCGCGCCGGCACGATGGCGCCCGAGGCATACGAGGAAATCGAGGATCGCGCGGTTAGTGAGGCGATCTCGATTCAGGAGCGGGCCGGCGTCGACGTAGTCACCGACGGGGAGATGCGGCGCGATATCTTCTTTGACCTGTTCGCGAACGGCATGTCCGGCTTCAGCCGCGCCGTGGGCTACACCGTCCGCTTCCGGGGCAAGCGGCCCCAGGACGCGATGGAGGTGCAGGTTCCCTTCGCCGTCACGGACAGGATCAGGCCTCGCTCCTCGCCGGCTCTCAAGGAGTTTCTCGCCGCCAGGGACCGGACCGAGCGGCCGCTGAAGGTAACGCTGCCGAGCCCGATGCTGATCGGCGGGTTCTGGTCGCCCGAGCAGTCCGGCGCGGTGTATCCCGATCCCTTTGCCCTTTTTGCCGAGTCGGCGGAGGTGGTGCGCGGCTGGGTGCGCGAGCTGTTCGACGCCGGATGCCACTACGTCCAGGTCGACGCTCCGGAGTTCAACGAGGTCTACGCCGATGCGCGTGTGCGCGCCGAGTACGAGAGCCGCGGGATCGACCCGGCGCGGTTCAAGGCCGAGGGGGCTGAGCTGCTGAACTATGTCGCCGGCGTATCCCGGCCGCCGGGCACGCGGCTCGGGCTGCACGTGTGCAAGGGCAACGGGACCCAGTCGTGGATCGCCGAGGGCGGTTACGAGGACATCTGCCGCGAGGTCTTTAAGCGGGCAGACGACTTCGACGTCTTTCACCTTGAGTTCGACGATGAGCGGTCGGGCTCGTTCGAGCCTCTTCGGCACCTACCGGATGACAAGGTCGCGGTGCTGGGTCTTGTATCCACTAAATGGCAGGCGCTTGAGGAACCTGACCTGCTGAGCAACCGAATTCAGCAAGCCGCGGCGTTCCACCCGCGGCAGCGGTTGGCACTGGCCACGCAATGCGGGTTCGCGTCCGCGAGTGAAACGGCCGAGCAGCGGAAGATCACGCCGGAAGTCCAGGCGGCGAAGCTCAGGCTGGTCGCCGAGGTGGCTCACTCCGTCTGGAATTGACTGATGCGGGCCGGGCTCAGATAGGCGGGGCGTTCCACAGGCCGGCATCGGCGCGGACGTCGGCGGCAAGCGCGAACAGGTCCGCGCCGGTGCCGCCGGTGCCCCAGCGGTCGGCGTACACGTTGTCCATCGACCACACCCGGGGCACCCACGCGTCCTCGTCGGCGACCAGTTCAAGTTCCGTGGTGTACTCGACCACGTTGCGGTCCGGGTCGGCGAAGTAGGCGCAGGTGTTGTCGCCCGCACTGTGCCGGCCGGGTCCCCACAGCGGCTGGTAGCCCGCCCTGATGAGCCGGCCGGTACCGCGCAGGTACTCCTCTATCCCGCGCATCTCGAACGAGACATGGTTCAACCCGGGTATGCTGCCGTGCGCGATCGCCAGGTTGTGGTGCTCGGCCGAGCAGCGCAGGAAGCACATCCGGTCGACCAGCCAGTCCGACAGCCGGAATCCCAGGTGCCGCTGGTAGAACGCCATCAGGGCGGGCACGTCGGGCGAGTTGATCACGACGTGGCTGATCTTCCTTGGCACGGACTCGCGGGCCTGCAGTTCCCGGTACGGTTTGGGTCCCACGTCGGCGGACACCTCGACCACCCGGCCCTCGGGGTCGAAGAAGCGCAGGCCGTACCCGCCACCGGGGCTGTTGAGCTTGCCGGGCTCGCGGATCAGCCGCACGTCGTCCACGCCCAGCCGCGCGGCCAGGCCGTCCACCGCGGCCGCGTCGCGGGCGCCGAACGCGATGATGTCCGTCCGCGGGGCGGTCGCGGCCCTGACCCGCAAGATGAACGGCTCCGGCGACCCGACGGCGCCGAGGAACGCCACGTTGCCGCCGTCTGCGATGCGGTACAGGCCCCAGACCTGCTCGTAGAACCGGAGCGCGCGCTCGTAGTCCGCCATCGCCAGCCCGACGTAGCGCAGGTGGGTGATCCCGGACCGGGCGGCGATCTCCGATGCGGGCGGCCCGGTTCGGGGGATTGGCGGGGCCAGTGGCAGTTCCGGCGCGGGCAGCGGCGGCTGGATGCCGTCCAGGTTGACGTCGCTGAAGGAGGAAGTGTCAGTCACTGCGATACGCCCCACAATTCCTGGTAGACCTGCTTGAAGTCGCCGCTCCCGTACCATTGGCCGGTATTGGCCGCTTCGGTGGTCAGTGTCAGCCCGGCGACGTTGGCCGCGGTGAGGACGCGGATCCCCACGTGCTCGTCAAGGCTCCGGCCAGGCCGTTGCGGGTCGGGGTGATCGGCTCGGGATTCGAGGCGCGGCATCACGTGCGCGCGCTAGCGGCGACGCGCGACCTGACATCGGTCACGGTGTTCAGTCCCAACCCCGCCAGCCGTGCCCGCTTCACCGAGCACCTGGCCGAACTTGCGGTTCCGGTGACGTCAGCGGAGAGCGCCCCGGAAGCGATATCCGGTGCCGACCTGCTGGTACGCGGCGCGCAGCGGCCAGGCGGCGATGTCGCCGCCCCCGACCGGGCCGCCCGGCCAGACTACCTGCGGGTAGGCGTGCTCATCGGGCGGGGTGATGTGCACGAGGTCTGGATTGAACGGGGCCGGGCCGGTGGCCGTGTTCGCCCGCCAGCTCGTCCCCGAGGAAGACCGCGGATTGCACCGAGCCTGACCATCGGGGGCGTACGTGGCCGCCGGGTTGTCTCATCGCCCTGATCGCGCTGCCGTTCCGGAACCGCTCAGCCGGCGTCGCGGCGGCCGAAGACGCGCTTGGCGATGGACACCGTGCCGATGACGGCGAACAGCCCCAGGAGCACCGCTGATGGGATGATCGTCGGGCCGCCCCCCGTGTTGTTGCGGAAGACCATGTCGCCGCCGAAGATGCCATCGAACATCACGGCGAGCCACATCGCGATGATGCTGACCGAGCCCCAGAAACCGGGGACGAGGAGCAGCGCCGCGACACCCCGGCGGTCGGGCTTGTCAGTGGAGGGCTCATGCGTCATTACCGTAGTCATGACTCCCCCTTTCTCCATTTTCAGCCTTATCCCCGGCGGCCTCGCGCGGCCAGGGGCGTTGGTCATGACCTGGCCGGAATAGGTCCGGGCTTGCCGGGACC
>JBARBE010000174.1:0-2006 GCA_049792735.1 Candidatus Acidiferrum sp. | reverse complement strand
CCTGCTTGACGCAGTAAATCACCAGCGGCGCAATAAACCCGGTGAACACCTGCAGCAGATGCGCCAAAAACGCCATCGTGCGTTCGTCCTGCGTGGGCACAGGCAAGGAAGTCAGAATCGGCTGATCTGCCATGGTTCGCCCTCCCCTATACAGTTTCAAGTTAGCGTAAATTCACCCTGACGGTGGAGAAAGGACCTCTCATGTGCTCAATCGGAGAGCAACGCGTAGCCGAGTTGCTCGAGAAAGGCGGATGGGGAAGCCCAGCCAATCAACTGAGTGGCAATCAAAGATCTCCGTGTCGATTCAGAGCAAATGTTTGGACATGAGGATGTAGTGGCCCGGCACTTTTGTCGGCAACGACGGAGCAAACGGCGCTGTCCCCGTCTCCACATAGCCGAGGTGCCGGTAAAATGCAGGAAGCGGAGTCCGTTGGCTAATCACTCGCAGATCGACCGCGATGCAGCCTGACATGCGGAAATAGTGCTCCGCGGCGGTCATCAACTTGCGTCCGAGACCCGTGCCTTGCCGCGCAGGATTCACCGCGAGCAGTCCGAGATAGCCGCGGTCGCCTCGCAATTCGCAATAAACGCATCCATGCATCCCAGAGGCGTCTTCATGGACGAGGAACTCCCCTTTTTCAAAGAACTCGCGAGTGCCTCGCTCGTCGACTCGCTCCCCTTCAAGAAAGGGTCGTTCCACAACGAAGGCCGCATTGATCAGCTTCGTCAGCTCGGTCACATCGGTTGCGACCGCGACCCGAACTCGCAGCGGGCCTTCACTTTCGGATGTGTTCATGTCGCGCCTGCATAAACATACGATTAGTCTGGTTTGTCTGGAAAGCAGTCGCCCAGTGCGGTTATGATGGCACTCTTTCACGGAATCCAAGTAGCCGCATTGGAGGAGCACTTCCCCATGAACAGACGAAACTTTTTGACCGCAAGCGCCGTCGGTCTCGGCGCTTCAAGACTGAATCTGTCCGCAACGCAGAATGAGGCCGCCGACGGAAAGCCTCGCCAATACTACGAGCTCCGCCAATACCACCTCCAATCCGGCCGCCAGCAAAAAACCACCGACGCCTTCTTGCGCGATGCGCTCGTCCCCGCTCTGAATCGTCTAGGCATCAGCCCCGTCGGTGTGTTCAACGTCGAAGTCGGAGATCAAAGTCCGCAGTTTCATGTCCTTCTGCCCGCCGCGTCGGTGGATGTCCTAGCCACCGCCGAAGCGCGCCTGGGACAAGACGCCGAATATCTGAAAGCTGGAGCACCGTTCCTCACCGCTCCCGCGGATCAACCGGCCATGGTCCGTGTCGAAAGCTCGCTGATGGTCGCGTTCGAGGGATGGCCAAAGCTCACGCTCCCAGCGGCTACGGCGGCCCACAAGGATCGTTTGTTCGAGCTGCGTACCTACGAAAGTCCGAGCGATCAGGATCATCGCCGCAAAGTCGAGATGTTCAATTCCGGCGAGTTCGAGGTCTTTGAAAAAGCCGGTTTCTGGCAGGTTTTCTTCGGCGACGTCCTGGTCGGCTCAAAGCTCCCATGCTTAACCTACATGATTGGATTTCCGAGCCTCGCCGAGCGCGTCGAAGAATGGAAGACGTTTGGCTCGCTGCCCGAATGGAAGAAACTCACAAGCTCGCCGCGCTTTTCCTTCGAGAGCATCGTCTCCAACATCACGAACACAATTCTCCGGCCAACGGATTATTCGCAAATTTGACCCGGCGTCATCGCGAGGCCGTCACCCTGCCGTTCGCTTCCGGGTGCCTGCAAAGATCAACCGATGGCGGCTTTGCCATTGAACCGCGCGGCCGGCCCGAGCTCTTCCTCGATGCGCAGAAGCTGATTGTATTTCGCGATGCGGTCCGTGCGCGACGCGGACCCCGTCTTAATTTGGCCAGCACCAGTCGCCACGGCGAGGTCGGCAATGAAAGTATCTTCCGTTTCGCCGGAGCGGTGCGAAATCACCGATTTATATCCGGCCTTGCGCGCCATCTCAATCGCATCGATAG
>JBARBE010000173.1:0-19609 GCA_049792735.1 Candidatus Acidiferrum sp. | reverse complement strand
CGGGCTGCGCTTTTTCTCTGCTCGAATCAATCCACCGCCATCACAGGCCAATCCATCAACGTCGATGGCGGCGCCGCGTTTTTCTAGGCATGCCTTGCCGGAGGAGCCTGTAAGTCAATTCAATATCGGGGCGCCAACATGCTCAAGACTCTCAGCGATTCGTTGTCTAAATTGAGGTCCAACTCAGTACAGGTGCTCGAGTTTGAGGCCTATACAAATGACGACATGGCCGGCATGCGATTGACGTTTGCCAATGGCACGACGCTGCAAGCTAACTACTGGCGTGTGGTAAAAGATGGAAAGGAGCTCATAAGTAGCTTTGACCATCGGCAAATATACGGTCTCCCTGCGCCGATTGATGCGATAGCGGAATTGCAGAGGGAATTGCAGGACAGAGCTGTAGTCAAAGCCCGATTAGATAAGGAAACTGGCGACCTGTTCTTTGAATTCACAGAAAACGTAAAGCTACAGATATTTGGCTTCAGTGCTTATGAGGTTTGGCAAGTCCACTTCCCTGACGGCACCGGCGAATATTCCAATTCCGCTAAATAGCTCTGGCGCTTAGGCCTGCCCTTTCAAGGTTTCGGAGAAAGCAGGATGTTAATTGTGTGCAGCCACATCTCCACCAAACGCGGCCACCCTGTGACGGGCAGCTCGGTTCGGCGCAGCCCATACCCATGCCCGCCCTCCGCATAAATGTGCATCTCTGCGGGAACTTTCGCGTTCTTCAGCGCCATAAAATACACAATTGAATTTTCGACATGCACCGGATCATCTTCCGCCTGCGCCAGAAACGTCGGCGGAGTCTGTTCCGTCACGTGGATATCCGCATTCGGCGCGAAGTTCTGCTCCGCGATCGCCAGATAGCCCGGATAAATAATCACCGCGAAATCGGGCCGGCAACTCAGCCTATCCGCGTCATCGATCGGATCGTAAATCCTCTTCTCAAAATGCGCGCTGAGCGCGGCGGCCAGATGTCCGCCCGCGGAAAATCCGAGCACGCCAACACGTTTCGGATCGATGTGCCATTCCGCCGCGTGAGAGCGGACGATGCCCAGCGCACGCTGCGCATCCTGCAACGCGGCATCAGACTTCGGATACGGCCCGGTGTCCGGCACGCGGTACTTGAGCAACACGCACGTAATTCCCTCGGCGTTCAGCCAATCGCACACTTCGGTTCCTTCGAGATCAATGGCCAAAATGCGGTAACCGCCCCCGGGAAAAACCACGACCGCCGCTCCGGTATTTTTTCCTTTGGGCTTGTAAAGAGTCAGCGTCGGCGCAGAAACATTGCCGATTCGAATCACTCGCCGCCCCGCGACAAGATGATCCTTCGCCGTCGTCGTGTCGCCTTCAGGCGGCAGATTCGCCGCCGCGCCGGGCGCTCCATGCGGCCACAGCTTTATGGTTTCGTGCCTCGGCGAGGGCGGCCATTCTGGCGACTGCGCAAACGTGCTTACGCACATCGCTGCGCTCGCAGCGAGAACAATCAGAATCTGGCGCACAATGAATCCCTCCCGCCTGGATTTGCGGCGCTCATCGTAGCACGAGGTCCGGATGGCGGAGTATTCCGGAGAAAGAAGCTGTGAATTCTGTGGTTCCAGAAGCCGATTGTGACTTCTTGCACGCTTTGTTGCGGTTCGCGGAAGGACGATTTATTCGTATCTCAGGACAACAAGCGGGTCGACCTGAGTGGCACGGCGAGCCGGCAAATAACAGGCGACGAACGCGGCGGCTGCGAGTACCAGCGCGGCGGCGCTGAACACCAGAGGATCAGTGGCTCGCACGCCGAAGAGCAGGCCGGCCAGCAAGCGCGTGAGCGCCAGCGACACGAGCACCCCTAGCGCCACACCGACCAGCGTCATGCGCATTCCCTGCCCCACGACGAGGCGCAGAATGTCCGCGGGCCGCGCGCCGAGTGCCACGCGGACGCCCATCTCCTGTTTGCGTGCGTTCACCGTATAGGCCATCACGCCATAAATTCCAACGACCGCAAGGAGCAGCGCCAGTCCAGCGAAAACTCCGACGAATTGCATGGTCAGTTTTGGCTGGGCGACAGAATTACCGATAATTTCTTCCATGCTTGAAATTCCGGTGACGGGCAGGTTGGGGTCGATTTCCGCAATCTTCCCGCGCACGGCTGTAACGAGAGCCCGCGAGTTCGCTTCCGAGCGCACCAAAAGTGTGGCCGTTGACCAAGGAACTTGCGCCATCGGCATGTACATCTCTTCTGTCTTGGCGGCGTCTAGACCATTAAACTTCACGTCGCTAACGACACCCACGATTTCGCGTTGCACCATGTCGCGCGAATTGGCGATGTGTTTTCCGACGGGATTCTGCCCAGGAAAAAAATGCTTTGCCGCCGTCTCA
This sequence comes from Candidatus Acidiferrum sp., assembly GCA_049792735.1. GTDB lineage: Bacteria > Acidobacteriota > Terriglobia > Acidiferrales > UBA7541 > Acidiferrum. The sequence continues at coordinate 17,239 of JBARBE010000173.1, read as the reverse complement.
TTGATCACAGCGACGGGTAAGCCGCCCGCAGCGTCCTGCTCACTGAATGTTCGTCCACTGAGAACCGGCGTTCGAACCGTCTCAAAATAACCAACACTAACCTGGCGCGCAGCGCTCGTCGGATCTTTTCCAATCCCTTCGCAAACGCGCCCTTCTGGACACACAAAGACATAACGCGCTGCCCCGGAAAGCGGCAAGTAGCTTGTAACACCCGCCGCTTTCACTTCGGGCATGGCTCTCACATGTTCCAGCAATTGCCGATAGAACTGCTGCTGCAACTCCGGCTTTGCATAGCGGCTGGGCGGAAGCGTCAAAGGAAACGCCATCAAGTTCTTCGGCGAGAAACCCGGATTGACCCGCATCAAGCGAGAAAAACTTTGCATCAAGAGGCCCGCCCCGGTCATGAGCACGAGGGCAACAGCGATTTCCGCAACCACGAGCGCAGGGCGGAACCGGCCGCGGCTTCCGCCTTCCGATGAACCTCGGCCACCTTCCTTGAGAGTTGCGTGCAAATCCCGCTTCGAAATCTGGAGAGCGGGAATCAGCCCGAAGACAATCCCAGTGAGAAGACAGAGCAGCAGAGAAAAAATGAGCACAACTCCATCTATTTTCGCCTCGGCGAGGCGTGGCACCGTGCCCGGACTGATCGAACGCAAGGCAGGCAGCAGCGCGGCAGCCAGAAAAACTCCGAGCGTCCCCCCGCACACGGAAAGCGGAATGCTTTCGCCGAGAAGCTGGCGCACAAGCCGCCCGCCGGAAGCGCCGAGAGCCTTGCGCACGGCGATTTCCCGCTCGCGCGCCGTGGCGCGAGCAAGCAAAAGGTTGGCAACGTTGGCGCACGCAATCAAAAGAACGAACCCCACGGCGGCCAGCAGCACGAGAAGCGAAGGACGAAGGTTCCCCACGAGGTCATCTTCGAGATATTGCGCGAAGAGTCCAAATTTTGTCGCGTCCACGTAGCTCCCAAACTGTTGCTTGTAATTCGCGTTGATGGAGTCCAATTCCGCTTGGGCGCGTCCGAGAGTTTCCCCGGAACGCAGACGAGCGATGACGTCGAGATATCCGGCGCCGCTGCGAACCTGATCTGGCGTCAATTGGATTATTTCCGAAGGCCGGGGCAGCCATACCTCGGGCTCCGGATATTGCAGCGGAAAACGAAAGGTTGTGGGAAGGATTCCGACAATCGTTGCGCTTTTCCCGTCGAGCACGAGTGTTTTGCCCACAGCCGAAGGATCCGCCGCGAAATGGCTCCGCCAAAATCCATCCGAGATTATAGCGACGTCCGGGCCTCCGGGTTGCTCTTCTTCCGGGAGAAATGTTCTCCCTCGCGCCGGAGAAATTTCCAGAACGCGGAAAAACTCACTCGATGCGCGTGCTCCATTGACCGCTTCGGGTTCGCGGTCGGTTACCAAACTAAGCGTGAGCGCATAGAACGCGGCAACGCTTTCGAGCGTTTTGTTGCGCTCGAGGGTCTGCGTGAATTTCGTGTAGGAAACAAAGGCGCCGCTGGCATGAGTCCGGAGATCGATTGCGGAGATACTGATGATGCGGCCGGAATCCTTGTAAGGAAGCGGTTGGAGCAGCACGGTGTTGACGACGCTGAAAATCGCGGTATTTGCTCCAATGCCGAGCGCGAGCGTAAGCATGGCGACAATGGTGAAGCTGGGATTTTTTCTCAACATTCTGACTGCAAATTTGACGTCTTGCCAAAGAGTTTGCATTTCGTGCGCCCAGAATTTCCGATCGTCGAGCTATTAGACACCGCTGACAGCGCGGGGTGAGCGACGGGATTTTCTCATTTCGGCCCCTTTTAGGCCCGCCGGTTCCTGACTAGTGAACCTCGTTTCTGTAGACCGCGCCAGCCTTCATTACAAATTTCACGCGAGTCAACTCGGTGATATCTTTGAGCGGGTCGCCGCTGACCGCAACAATATCCGCCCACTTCCCCGGTTCGATGGTCCCAACTTTGTCGCTCCAGCCCAGCAGTTCCGCGGGAACCACCGTGCCGGCGCGAATCGCTTGCATCGGCGTCATGCCATATTTCGTGTAGTACACGAACTCTTCCGCTTCGTTCACCGCTCTCCAATCAAATCCTCCTGCATCTGTACCCAGCGCGATCTTTACATTTTTCTTCAGCCCTTCTTGGAACGCCGCTTTTTCCGTGTCCACCATTTTCACCCAGACGCCTCCACGGCCGGGAGCAACGAAGTTGAGGACAGTGACCGTTGGAACCCAATAGATGCCGCGCCGCGCCACTTCATCGAGTTCCGCATCTGTGAAGCCGACGCCGTGCTCGATGGTGTCCACGCCCGCGCGCAACGCGGCCGCAATTCCATCGGAACCGATGCAGTGCGCAGCTACTTTCTTGCCGAGCCGGTGCGCCTCGTCGACGATGGCCGCGGCTTCATCGTCCCGGAAATTCACCATGCTGTGCAGCACGCCGTCATTTGCAAAATGATAGCCGCGGTCGGAGTAATACTTGATCCAGTCCGCGCCGTACATCACTTGCTCGCGCACCGCTTTCCGCGCGCCTTCCACGCCGTCGACGTACTGCACGCCCGTCGGCACTTTCAGCTCCCACGAATAACCGAGCAGCGGATACATCCCTGTGGGCGCCATCGCTCGCGTTGCGACTTGCATCCGCGGCCCGGGCACTTCTCCCCGCGCAATCGCCGTCTTCACGTCCACGTCCGCGTACATCGCCCCTTCCGTCTCGACGTCGCGCAACGTGGTGAAACCATGGTCGAGCGCGATGCGCGCGTTGCGCGCCGCAAGAATCGCGCGGTAAGGCGTGGACTCCTTCAACAGTTGCAGGTCGTAATCGTCCGCCGTGATGTCGCCGTTCAGAAGCACATGCGTGTGCACGTCCGCAAATCCCGGCAGCACTGTCGCTTTCGAGAGATCGATCACCTCGGCTCCGGCAGGTGGCGTACCTCCCGGCGTAACGGAAACGATTTTGTCGCCTTCAACTACGATCAGCGCGTTGAGAATAGGCGTGTCGCTCTTCCCGTCAATCAAATGTCCTGCGCGAATGGCAATCTTTTTCGCCGCTGCCTCGCTTTTTTCTTGCGCTCGCATTGTTGGGCAAAGCAAAAGCGTGATTGCCGAAAAAATGCCAATGAAGCCAAACAGGATATTTCGCCGGGTCATGACCTTCTCCTCGCATAACGCTGATGGAGTGCTTTTTCGCTTGTTACGGGCGCAAAGAGTAGCACAAAAGAAGCACGCCTTATTCGCGATGGAAATTTTGGTCGGACTCGGTATCCAACTGTGGGAAACCCTGGGGCTGGAAATTGAAAAACTCTGGAGGAGAATCTGAAAAAAGGCTTGCCAACTCCGAAAAGTCTATTCGCAGAAATTCAGTTTGCGAATCGCCCGGCAGCCCGCGCTTTCGCTTTTGCCACCTCTACCTCTCGGTCCTTCGGCGGCGCGCTGGTTTCCAGCCCCTCGAGAAGACGAGTTGAGGCCGCTGCTACTTCATCCACCGCGGCCAGAAAGCGCGCTTCGTTCAACTTCGACGGTTTATGAATCCCGCTGATTTTTCTTACGAATTGCAGCGAAGACGCCCGAATCTCCTCGGGAGTGACCGGGGGCTCAAAATTAAAGAGTGTTTTGATGTTTCTGCACATGGATTACGCCTCGCGTCGCGGAAGCTAGACTGGAGCACTACAGCCACGCCATCTGCGCACAATTGGACAACCGCGCACCGAACTGTGCCGAACGACTCCTCCAGCTGCGGACTTACTCGGACCGCAGCGCCTGAATCACATCGACGCGTGCGGCCCGCGCGGCCGGAAGCGCGGAAGCAGCCACGGCAGCAACCAACAGAATTAGCGCTGAAATCGCCACTGGCAGCGCGCTCGGCATTTTCATATCCAGCAGATAGCTCCCCGCAAGTCTAGCAAGCACGTAGCCGCATCCCGCGCCCGCCACTATCCCAAGCATGGCCATGACCGCGCCCTCGCGAATAACTCTCGCCAGAAGTTGGCTTGGCTGCGACCCCACCGCCAGCCGAATGCCAAATTCACGCGTGCGCGCACTCACAGAGAACGCCAAAACACCTGCGACTCCAACGATCGCAATTGCGAGCGCGACGAGCGCAAAGCCTCCGAAGACGAGCGTGTTGAGCTTCTCCGGAGTAAGTACCTCGGCGCGAATGTCCTCTAGCGTTGCCGCATGCTCGACAGGCTGATTCGCGGACATATTCCGAATCAGCTGCGTAATTGGCGTGACCAGCGCGTACGGGTCCGTGTGCGAGTGAACGAACAGCCGCCCTCCAAAGAGGCCCTGCTGGTCCATCGCGTTATACACCGTCATCGTCGGTGCGGGCACGACGTGTTGGTCGTCAATATCGGCAACTACGCCCACGATGCGCCGCGGCACGGGCTTGATGCCAATGAACGCGATGACCGGATCGGTCCACCACACATGGCGGTTGACGGCGTCCCGCCCTGGAAACATGCGCTGCGCGAGCGTCTGACTAATGATGACCACCGGCTCGACGTTCGCGCGGTCCAGATCATTGAAATCGCGCCCTTCCAATATGGGTACTCCGAGCGACGCAAAGTATCCCGGCGAAACCGTGCGGAATTGCGAGCGCGGATCTTCTTCGCCCGGCTGGCGCACGTGTCCATCCGCGGAGAATTGCAATTCAATGTCGAATGCCGTATCACGCCACGGAACCGAGTCTCCTACCGCGACTCCGTCGACGCCCGGCAACAGCGAAACGCGGCGAATCGTTTCCTTGTAGAACTCGGTGATCTGCTCATCCGTTTTCCCGTAGGAATCAACGGGAACGTTTACCGCGAGCACGTGGTGCGTGTCCAGAATCGTGTGCGCGCTTTGCATGTCGAGGAGCGTCTTGAGCAGCATGCTCGCGCCCGCCAGAAGTAGGAACGAAGCCGCGATCTGCGTCATCGCGAAAAGCTGCAGCCGCCGGTTGGTTCCCCCGGTGATGCGCACACTGCCGCTCGCCAGCCCGAATCCTTGCGAAGAATTCGCGGACGGCAGCCTCGGGACAAACGCCAGCAGAACCGCCGCGATGATCGCCAGTCCCGCGCCCACCCAAAGGATGCTCGAATCCACGGTGAGATCGAGCGCGCGCACGGAGAAGCGCGAGGCGTATCGGGCGAGAATTGCCACCAACGGACGGGCGCTCAACACTCCGAGCAGCGCGCCGGCGCCGCAGAGAATTAAGCTTTCCGCAAGAAGGGTCCGGCGGAGCGTTGCGGAGCTAGCGCCTAAAGCCGCTCGAATGGCGAGTTCGCCTTCTCGGCGAACGGAACGGGCCAGAATCAGGTTAGCCACGTTCGAACATGCAATGATGAAGATCAGTCCCGAAGCCGCGAGCAAAACGAGAAGCACGGTGCGCGCTCCAGACGTAATTTGATCGCGAAGCCGCGTGGCGCTAATTTGGAAATCCGCCTGTTTCGAGTAATTCCCGTCCGGATGCTGGCTCACCATCGAGGCGTACACGGTGCGCAGGTCGACGCGAGCTTGCTCGATTGTCGCGCCTGGCGCGAGCCGCCCAAACAGCTCGGTCATCCGGTGCACGCGCCCTTGCACCATGGTCGCGGAGAGATGATGCGGGCTCGTTACGATATTCGAGAAGATTTCCGTCTCCGCGGGATAAGGGATGGAAGGTTCAAGCACGCCGATGACTGTCGCACTTCGCGTCCCGATGGAGTTGCCGAGGCGCACCGTTTTGCCAAGGACATTCGGATCGCTGTGAAGCGCGGACGACCAGAATCGATACGTCAAAACTACGGCGCCGTCGGCTTTCGGCCCATCGTCGTTCGGCCCGATGAGACGGCCGAGGACGGGATGAAGGCCCATCACGTCGAAATACGTGCCACCCACAACGCCCGCTCGCACTTCGCGCGGCTCACCCAGGCCAACCATGGTGAACCCGATGGTCGAGAAGTCGCCGAATTTGCTGATGGTGTGCGCGCCAGACTCGATGTCTTTAATTTCCGGCACCGAAAAGTATGTATTCGCCGAGCCGATGCCCGGCGCGCTTTGCCGGATGTAAATCAGCCGGTCTTCGTCGCGATTCACCAGTGGCCGCAGCAGCACTCCGCGCACGAGCGTGAAAATGGCCGCATTCGCGCCAATACCCAGCGCCAGCGTGAGCACCACCGTAATCGCCAGCCCTTTCGCGCGGGCAAGCGAACGGAGAGAGATCCTCAAGTCATTCAGAAATAACTCCGGCTTGAAATTCATTTTCCTCTCTCCTTACCTAATCTGCACCATGCAACAGAAAAATCACCTTGTTCCACGCGGCCTAGCTGCGCAAGGGAATCAGCGCGCGTACACGTGCGTCGCGCAAGAAAAGTCCAGCCCAAACGAGCACGCCAAGAGTGACCGTCATGATGTACGAAGGATCGCCCACGCGTACATTTGTCGCCGTCGCGCCGCCTAAATAGCCCGTCATCAAAATGGCTCCAAGCACCGCCGTCCGCGGAATCACATACACAACGCAGGAAAGCAGTTCGAGCACTCCGAGAAGGAAAATTTCACTCTCGGGATACCCAAAGTGCGCGAAACTCTGCATTACCGGCGCCGGCTTGAGAAACTTGAGCAAAGCGCTGAACCCCATTAGCGCCACGGGCAGAGCGCTGAGCACACGCCCGGTCCAAATCATTCCTTTCGAGGCCGGAACGGCCAACGCAACGGGCGAAGTGCCTGCAGGACTCTGACTCATGGAGCTCACGAATATACCCCTAAAGCTGTACCGCGCCAGCCGGTTCTGCTCGTAAGGATGGAGGACGCTCGTCGCGGACGTCCTCCCGCTGCAAATTTCAAGCGCTTTGCGTAGCCGCTTGCTCGCAGTTCAGGATCCACGGTATGCCGTACTGATCCACCAGCATTCCAAAGCGCACCGACCAGAAAGTCTTCTGAATCGCCATCGTCACTGTAGCGTTTTCAGCCAATTCGTTGAAAATCCGTTCCGTCTCTTCGGGGTCTTTCACGGTCAACGAAACGGAAAATCCCTGCGGCTTTTCATAGCGGCCGGGCGGCGGATCAGAGCCCATCAAGATTAGGCCGTCCCCGAACCTCAAGGAAGCATGCATGACCTTGCCGCGCCATTCCGCCGGCATCTGTTGCGCCATCGGGGAACCCTCAAATGTCGAGAGCGATTCGATCTTCCCTCCCAGGCACTTTGCATAGAACTTGAACGCCTCTTCGCATTGTCCGTTGAATAGCAAATAAGGGTTTAATTGCACGGCTTTCTCCTCTTCCTGTCTAGGACGGTCTACTTCAGCTTTTGTTTCCGCCCTAATCCTGTAACTCCTACTCGGTAACGGCCCACCTGGCTTGGAGTGCGGGCGCCCTGCTCCCGCTTTCCCTAGGTTCAACTCGGCCCGCCCATCTTACTCGATTACTTGCACAGTGCAAGTGAAAAGTGATAGCCTCCAAGCATGCCAAAAAAGAAGCCGGCGCCAATGCGCCGGTCCGGTTGTCCCCTGAATGCCTCGGTCGAAATGCTCGGAGACCGCTGGTCGCTTTTGATCCTGCGCGACATGATGCTGCGGGGATATCGCACCTTCAAGGAATTTCTGCGCTCGGACGAAAAAATCGCCAGCAATATTCTGGCGGACCGCCTGCGCCGGCTCGAATCCTATGGAATTATCGCCGCAGATCGAGACGCCTCCGATGGCCGAAAAGTGCTCTATTCGCTTACCCCGAAGGGAATCGATCTCGCTCCCGTGCTTACCGAGATGGTGCTCTGGGCAGCGCGCCATGAAGAGACCGGCAATCAGCCGCTGGTCCAGGCAATGCGCAACGACAAAGAGAAGGTCATTGCTTCCGTGTGGGAGAGATGGAAGAAAGCGCATGACCCGGCAGAAGAATGATCAAATTTGGGAAAACACGCCACAGGAGAAACATGGACATTTGCCAAGCGGCGGACGCCAGGTGATCGGGATGAGTGGCGCTTGCAAAGAAAAGGGCCAGCCGCTCTCTCAGGACGGCTGGCCCCTTTCTTTTGTTACTGTTGCAGACGCTGCGTCAGACCTGAAGGAGGCAGGTTGAGCAACGCTGCATGTGCTCTGGCAAAAACCCTGGGCCTACCGGCGCCCTCTAGAATATGCGGCTTAGCGAGCCGCGGCTGAACCCGGGCGGCGCAGCGGCCGGCGGGCCATGTCTTCAACGGCGTTAACACCACGCCGCGCCATATCGACTACAGGGTTCTGGCTGTCTGCGACGCGCTGAACGCCCGCTTCCCAAACCTTCTGCATCATGTAGAGGCTGACCACTACAAACGCGATGGCCGCAAATCCGATGGCGAAAATGGCAAAAGCTGCCAGCAACTCGCGCACGAAATACAGTTGCAGCGCGAGCACAACCCCCAGGAACCACCACATCCATTTCCGATTGCTGTCTTTGGTCTTCATCTTTCCTCTGATCTCGGTCCCCATTTGTTCCAACAACTGCGAGCTAGGTGGGTGCTTACCGCTTACTTGTTTCACCTGTACTTTGATGCGCGAGCCCTGTCTTTTGGTCCAGCTCTTTGCACCTGTCCCATTTGACAGCAAACCTGTCCGAAACGCGATGGTACGGAAGGCACATTTTAGGACCCAAACCAGGCTTCTGGTACTCCTATGACCCACTTTGAAACGATATAAATCGTTTGTTATCAGTGGATTATATCTGGCTAACGTTTCGCTCTTGTTTTCGCCTGTTTTTCCCTGTACCAGGCTTCCACAACCTGACCCTGCGGACAGGGGTTTTTTGCTCTCTACATGGTGATGACGGGGGCTGATTCGTATCAATTTTGGGCAGGATCGTGGCCAATGGAAGGCTGAAAAGGAGGCCTTTTAGCGGCTTAGGGACAGTCAAAAAACGAGAATCGCGCTGGGGGGTTATGGACCCCACCAGCGCGATCGCTTTGCCTCGGAAACGAAGCGCTAAGCTCTCTTCAGAAGACGGGTGATCCCGACGAGGATGACGGCTCCGACAAAGGCAACGATGATAGAGCCGATCATTCCGCCGGCGGGCCAAATGTGCAGAAGGCCGAAGACCCAGCCACCCACAATCCCGCCGAGAATACCGAGAATGATGTCCACGAGAACGCCGTAACCGCCGCCTCTCATGACGACCCCTGCGAGCCAGCCGGCGATGAGGCCGACGATGATCCACGCGATCAAGCCCATGAAATGCCTCCTAGAGAAAACAGTGAGTTAGTACGGGTGGGTACGGCGCCATTAAAGCACGCCTTTGCCGAAAGTCAAACGAACTCCTGTGGAAAGTAACAGATCGTTGGTCTTGAAACCAGGCAGAGGATTGCTGAGGAAGCGATCACTGTAGGTGACCTGCCAACTGAGCCAGTTTTTCAGCTTGGTGGCCGCAGTGGCATCGAACTGGAAACGGTAGCTGCCCGTGTCTGAGACGTTGGGGTAGACGCTGAATTGCTCAGTGATGGTGGTGCGATTGTTGACCTTGGCGTTAAAAGTTTCGCCGACGACGATCTCGCCGTACTTGCGCGTAACGGCGGGCATGGCGGGAGCCGTCGCAGTCGCGGCGAGAGCTCCGAAGAAATCCTGATCGAAATCGCCGCCTGCGAACACGTCGAAGGTGGTGGCTTTGGTTTTGATCAGGTGATAGCCGAGGCCGCCGCCAACGACGTTGCGTAAGTCCAGATCCTGGAACTGGTCGTACTCAAAGTCCGTGAAGCCAAAGACAAAGAGTTTGTCGCTGACGTCTAGATCGCCGCGGAGGCCGCCCCGGATAGCGTGAGCGGTGGTGGAGCTGATGCCGTTAACGGTGCTATCGGTGTAAATCGCGGTGGTATAGACAGAGATTTTGTCGCGTTCCGTTGTGCGGGCGGCCTTGCCAGAAAGTGAGTAGGTGAGCGACTCGGAATTGCCGCGGGTGAGGCTAAGGCCGGTGTCCAGCAGGCCGCTCCAGAAATCCGTGAGATGCGGATGACGCAGGCGCTCGATTTGATCGTCGTACGCTTTTTGTTCGGCGTCATCGCGCACGTCTACGACGGTATCTTTGGGTGCGGTGACAGCGCCAGTATCTTTGGTAGCGACTTCAAACTTCCCGTCGTTAGTTGTGACGGTACCAACGACGGTTTGGCCATCTTTGAGAGCGAGATGCAAAGTTTGCGAGGAAACGATGGAAGTGACGGCGTCCCACTGAATGTTAACGTCGCCGGCGAGATCGGTCTTGATGAGCAGAGTCTTCGCGTCGGACTTGACGATTGTTCCGGTCAGGCGGTCGCCATTTTTGAGAATCACTTGATCGGCTAACGCCGCTGATACGAAGACGCACAAAAGTACACCAAAGAAAAAGCTTCGAAGCACTTTTTTTCTCCCTCTATTCGAGTTCACTTACGCAATGCGGCTGGGCCTTCTCCGGGCGCGGCGGGCTGCTTTATCTTGCGTAACTTCTCTTGCGAAGTCTCAGTATTCTAACGGAGCCAGAGGGAATCCCAAAGAGATAGTTGGGCAGGAGGAAGCGCCAACGTGGCGTCAAAACCGAAAGACAGCGCTTTCCAGGTTCCTGTATACTGCCTCGCGTCGCGGCGATGTCGGGGGAATGGCAGAGCCGCGGGGCCGGAATCCCTGGTTGAGTGCAGGCGGCCGCAAGTTACGCTTCGTGGGAATCCGTCCAGCCGTCCATTGAGGCGAAAACCAGAAAGTTTTCGCCGGCTTTACAAAAATAAATTGAACACGGGAGATTCGATGGGTTCGCGAAATCGTGTTTTCGTCTTTTTGTTCGTCGCGGGTGCGCTGCTTTGTTGCGCTTGCGGCGGGAAAGCGCCGGCAGAAAAGGGCCCGGCTGGACCAACGGGAACGCCGGCGCGGCCGACGATTGTGTTTATGACGGACTTCGGCACGGCGAATGATGCGGTGGCGATCTGCAAGGCCGTGATTGTGGGCATCGCGCCGGACGCGCGGCTAATGGACATCACGCACCAGGTGACGCCCTTCAAGATTGACGAGGCGGCGCGATTTTTGGCGGGCGTGACGCCTTACTATCCCGCAGGGACCATTTTTCTTGCCGTCGTCGATCCGGGAGTGGGGACATCGCGCAAGGCGGTGATCGTGAAATCGAAGAAGGGACAGTATTTCGTTGTGCCGGACAATGGATTGATCACGCCGGTGATCGAGCGGGATGGGTTGGACTCCGCGCGGGAAATTACGAACACGGCCTGGATGCTGCAACCACAGGTTTCTTCAACATTTCATGGGCGGGACATTTTTTCGCCGGCGGCGGCGCACCTTGCGGAGGGCTGGGACTTTGCACTGGCGGGGCCGGTGGTTCCGCAACTCGTGCAGCTCACAGAGAAAACATCGGTGACTTCAGAGAGCGGAATCACGGGCGACATTATTGGATTGGATGATCCATTCGGTTCGCTGATCACGGACATATCCGGCGACGAATTCAAGAAATTGGGCTACGAAGTCGGGGACAAAATCATTGTGCAGCTGGATAAAAAGCCATTCGGCGTGCCCTACGAGCGAACGTTTATGGATGTTCCGGTGGGCGAGCCGCTCCTGTACATCGATTCGCGAGGACGAGTTGGGATCGCGTTGAACGAGGGGAATTTTTCGCAGGCGCACAAGATTACGCCACCAGCGACGATCTTCATTCCCCGCAAAGGGGCAGCCATCAAGAAGTGAAACAGCACCACTTGCGCCTCAGGTTGGGTGATAGGGACGATGAGGGAGGTTGATGCCCGTTCCGCCTAGTTGGGGTGCATGATGCGATGCGAGTAAGTCCGAGGAGAAGTAATGGCTGAACAACTTTCGTTTGATGCTAAGCGGACGGCGGTTCTGAGCATGGACAATCAGGCGGGCATCGTTGCGAGTTACGCGAAGGATCAAGAGGCGCTGATTGCCCGGGGTGCCAGCGTTCTGGAGCGGGCGCGAAGCCTGGGGATGTGCGTGATCCATATCCAAGTGGGTTTTCGGCCGGGGCTTCCAGAAGTGAGTTCGCGCAACATGCTGTTCGGCGCGATCAAGAGCTCGGCTAGACATCAGAAACTATTCGAAGGCGAGCTGGCGGCCATTCATCCCGGCTTGGGTCCAGAGAAGGACGACATAGTCGTGACCAAACACCGGGTGAGCGCGTTCCATGGAACGGATTTGGAAGTGATCCTGCGCGCCAAGGAGATTGATACCCTCGTGCTATTTGGAATTGCAACGAGTGGCGTGGTGCTTTCGACATTGCTCGAGGCTTCCGATGCTGATTACCGGCTCGTGGTGATTAAGGATTGCTGTGTTGACGGCGATGCGGAACTGCATGCCAATTTGATCGACAAGGTTTTTGCGCGGCGGGCTAGCGTGGTGACGGCGAGCGAGTTTCTCGCGTCCGCGAGCTAAAAATAGAAATTGCGGCGTGCGACTCGCGGCGAAGCACGTGAGTTCGAGTCGGAACCGAACGATGTAAGTCTTGAGGACATTCGGGAGCGGACCGGTGCTCTTCTTGCTGATCGGACTTGTCACATTGGGTTGGGCGGGATATAGCTTGCTTACGGGAAAGGGCTATTACAAAGGCTGCCCGCCCGGCGGGTATGATCGCGCCGTAGACCCGTTGAGTTTCTGGCTGCCGACACTCATCATTTTGGCAATCGGCGTTTGCATGATTCTGATTTTTTTGGGAGTGATTCATCTGCCGTCGCGGACCACTGCAACATTCTTGGCGGTTTGCTGAAAGGCGGGGCGCATGGAGACGTTTTTTCAGGATTTGCGCTACGGGATTCGGATGCTGGCGAAGTCGCCGGGATTCACGGCAATTGCGATTTTGACGCTGGCGCTGGGCATCGGCGCGAATACCGCGCTATTTTCTGTGGTGAACGGCGTGCTGCTCAATCCGCTGGCTTACCCGCACTCCGGCCAGCTCGTCGCGCTTTACGGAAAGACTCCTGGAGTCGATCACGCGCCGGTTTCCTATCTGAATTTCCTCGATTGGCAGCGCGACACGCAGACGTTTTCCTCGATGGCCATCTATCGCAATCAGGATTACAACTTCATCGGCAAGGGCGAAGGAGAGCGCCTCACCGGTTACATGATTTCCGCTGACTTTTTTTCGACGCTCGGCGTGACGCCAGTGATGGGCCGCACGTTTCGCCCTGATGACGACCACACCGGCGCGGCGCCAGTAGTGATTCTGGGCGGAGGATTCTGGAAGCGCCAGTTCGGCTCGTCGCTCGAGGTCGTTGGAAAGCCCATCATTCTGAACGGCACGTCGTACACGATCGTCGGCGTGGTTCCAGCAGGCTTTACCTTTTACGGACACGACCGCGATGTCTACACGCCCATCGGACAATGGAACGATGCGAACTTCCGCGACCGGCGCGTGGACGTGAGCGCGCACGCGATTGGGCGGCTGAAGACGGGAGTAACGCTTGCGCAAGCGAAAGCCGATATGGACGCCATCTCGCAAAATCTCGCGGCAGCGTACCCGGAAGCGGATAAGGCCGTAGAAACCACGCTAGTTCCGATGAAGGAAGACATCGTCGGCAATGTCCAGCCGTTCCTGATCGTACTGCTGGCGGCGGTTGGTTTCTTGCTGCTGATTGCGTGCGCGAACGTCGCCAACCTTCTTCTCGCGCGTGCGATGGGCCGCTCGCACGAATTCGCGATTCGCGCGGCGATGGGAGCGGGACGCGCTCGCGTCATTCGCCAGCTTCTCACCGAAAGCATCGTCCTTGCGGGCTTGGGCGGAGCGCTGGGACTCCTGCTCGCCGTTTGGGGCACCAAAGCGGTGCTTGGCACTTTGCCTGGGGCTTTGCCGCGCGCCAGCGAAGTATCGCTCGACTCACGCGTCCTGCTTTTTACAATGGCGCTCTCGTTGTTTGCCGGAATTGTTTTTGGCCTCGCGCCCGCGCTGAAAACGTCCCGCGTGGACTTGCAGGAGATTCTCAAGGAGAGCGGGCGCGGCGCGAGCGGTGTGCGCCACCGGCTACAAGGAGTTTTCGTGGCCGTCGAAGTAGCCATGGCCCTGGTTTTGCTTGTCGGCGCGGGGCTGATGGTTCGCAGTCTGGCGGCGCTTTGGCGCGTCAATCCCGGCTTCAATCCCAGCCACGCTATCACATTCAGTTTGTCGCTGCCGGCTTCGCCCACCACTACCTCCGCGGAAACGCGCGCCCGCCTGCGCCAGTTCGACGACAAAATGCAAAGCATCCCCGGAGTGCAAGCCGTTTCCGTCACCCTCGGTTCCCGTCCGATGATTCACAACTCGTCTTTGCCGTTCTGGATCGAGGGCCAGCCCAAGCCCGCCAACTTCCAGGAGATGCCGCAAGCGATGTTTTATCTCGTGGAAGCCGGCTTCCAGCGCGCCATGGGAGTCACGCTCGAGCGCGGCCGCTTTATCACGGCGCAGGACGACGAGCACGCGCCAGTCGTCGTTGATATTGACAATGTTTTCGCGCGCACCTATTTCCCGCAAGAGAATCCTGTCGGCAGGCATATCCATATCGAAGGCTTCAGCGTGCAAGCCGAGATCGTCGGCGTCGTCGGGCACGTCAAGCAGTGGGGGCTCGACGCCGACGCAAAGTCGGCCATCGAGGCGCAGTTCGATTATCCGTTCATGCAGCTTCCCGAAAAGCTGATGCCGCTCGCAGCCGATGCCGTGGCCGTCGTGCTGCGCACGGAAGGCGATCCTACTGCGGTCATGAACGACGTTCGCCGGGCCGTCGCGGAAATCGATCCTCGCGAAGTCGTTTACAACGTCCAAACGATGGACGAAGTCGTTTCCAATTCGTTTGCCGCTCGCAGACTCTCGATGATTCTGCTCGGAGCCTTTGCGGCGCTCGCGTTGGTGCTCGCGTGCGTCGGAATCTACGGCGTGATTTCCTATTTGGTTGGTCAACGCACGCACGAAATCGGCGTGCGTATGGCATTGGGGGCGCAGCATCGCGATGTGATGCGTCTGGTGCTCGGGCAGGGGGCAAGCATGGCGCTGATCGGCGTCGCAATAGGCCTCGTTGCCGCGTTGGGACTGACACGCCTCATGTCCAACCAACTCTTCGGCGTCAGCGCGCATGACCCGCTGACATTTGCCGGCGTCGCCGCCCTCTTGATTATCGTGGCTGTCGCGGCGTGTTACATCCCTGCGCGGCGCGCCATGCGCGTCGATCCCATGATCGCTCTCCGGCACGAATAATCCTTCGCGCAGACGTCGCATTCGTCGCAAGCATTAGTACCAGCGAGGAGTGCAGTGATTTGCTTTTCCTAATGGCTCGCTCAACAATAAATAGGATTTCCAGATTGCGAGGTTGCCATGGCTGAAGCGGTGATTGTTTCTTCGGTTCGAACGCCGGTGGGAAAAGCGTTCAAGGGATCGTTGCGGGCGACGCGGCCTGATGATTTGGCGGCGGTGGCGATCAAAGAGGCGTTGGCTCGCGTTCCGGGGCTGGACGCGAAGGAAATCGACGACGTGATTCTTGGCTGCGCGATGCCAGAGGGCGAGCAGGGGATGAACGTGGCGCGAATCGCGGCGCTGCGCGCAGGGCTGCCCATCGAAGTATCGGCGATGACCATCAATCGCTTTTGTTCCTCGGGATTGCAGGCGATCGCCATTGCGGCGGAGCGGATTCGCGCAGGCTCAGCGCACGCGATTGTCGCCGGCGGAACGGAATCGATGACCATGGTGCCCATGGGCGGGAATAAAGTTTCGCCGAATCCGTGGCTCGTGGATCACAGTCCGGATACCTACATCAATATGGGGCTGGGGACGGAAAACATTGCGCGGAAGTTTGGAATTACGCGGGAGCAAGCGGATCAGTTTTCCGTGGAGTCGCACAAGAAGGCGCTGGCGGCGATCGCGGCGGGTAAGTTCAAGGAAGAGACCGTGGCAGTGGAAGTGAAAATCACGGCGCTGGCCAGCGCGAACGGAGCTGGTGCGGGTAGCGCTTCGGGCAGCGCGAAAGCAAAGGCTGCCGCGAAGCCGACGACGCACACTTTTACGTTTGATACGGACGAAGGGCCGCGCGCCGATACCTCGCTGGAAGCGCTGGCGAAGTTGAAGCCGGCATTTCATGTTAAGGGAACGGTGACGGCCGGCAACAGTTCGCAGATGAGCGATGGCGCCGCAGCCGCCGTAGTGATGAGCGCGGAGCGCGCGAAAGCGCTGGGGCTGAAACCGATGGCGCGTTTTGTGGCGTACGCCACGGCGGGCGTACTGCCGGAAGAGTTTGGCATCGGACCGGTGGCGGCCATTCCGAAGGCGCTGAAGCTGGCGGGGCTTACATTGAAGGACATCGCCGTGTTCGAATTAAACGAAGCGTTTGCCGCGCAATCATTGGCGGTGATTCAGCAAGCGGGACTCGATCCTGCACTGGTCAATCCGAATGGCGGCGCGATTGCTCTCGGGCATCCGCTCGGATGCACGGGCGCGAAACTTACCGCCACGATTTTGCGCGAATTGGAGCGGCGCAACGCGCGCTATGGAATGGTGACCATGTGCATCGGCGGAGGCATGGGAGCGGCGGGCATTTTGGAGCGCCTCTAAGGCTTCCTTTGCTTTGACAGAAAGTTCCACCTCCATGTAACGTTTCCGGCATGGGAAGCGTTTAACTTGCCAGTACTCTGTGTAGGCCCTTAGGATGCGTTGCGATGAAAATCTCCGTGCTGCCAGCCTTTGCTCTGCTCTTGTCGCCCGCCGCCCCGGCGCAAACTCCAACGACACCGCCTCCGAGTGTAGCTAAAGACATTCAGATCGATATTCAAAGTCCCATTAAGACGGAAGGCGCCGTCTCTGTTGCGGATGAGCCGCATTACGCCCACATTTTTCAGAATGGATATGTGCGCGTGTACAACATGACGGTGCCGCCGCTGGACGCCACGCTTTTGCACCGGCACGATCTGCCTTACCTCTATGTGACGCTAGGCCAAGCCGATATCGTGGATGCAGTCGAAGGAAAACCGCCCGCGCATGTGACGCTGGAGGATGGAGCAACGCGCTATTCGCCGGGAGGATTTGCTGACATTGTGCGCACAGATGCGGGATTTGCCTTCCACAACATCACGGTGGCGCTGATCCATCCGCAGGACTCGCCGCACAATCTCGGGGCCGGAGGCGATGCGCGGCCGCTCGGTTCGTGCCCGCAAATCACCGCAATCCCGGTACAAAATGATCAGATTCCGTTCGAGCAGG
The DNA here is from genome assembly GCA_049792735.1 of Candidatus Acidiferrum sp. Classification (GTDB taxonomy): domain Bacteria; phylum Acidobacteriota; class Terriglobia; order Acidiferrales; family UBA7541; genus Acidiferrum. The sequence goes on along the minus strand of JBARBE010000173.1, from coordinate 127 downwards.
TGGTTCCTTGTTTCGAAACCAGCGAAGTTCGCATGGATCTGGTGAAGGTCGGAGGAGGAAAAGACTACGTGCAGGCCACGCCGGAGACGGCCGCTTTGCTGATCGCGATGAGCAATGCGAATCTGGA
>JBARBE010000172.1:0-2480 GCA_049792735.1 Candidatus Acidiferrum sp. | reverse complement strand
CCGCTCGCGGCGGATAATCTCAGAAAAAAGGCATTACGAACCGCGTGCAAGAGAGCTGGTCTGCAACGAATCGATTGGCATACTCTCCGTCACACGCACTGCACATTGTTGCATTCGCAAGGAACTCCGTTGAAGGTTGCACAGGCTCAGCTTGGCCATTCACACATGGCGACAACTCTGGACATCTATACACACGCCAGTGGGAGTGCACAAAGAGACGCTGTGAACTTGCTCGAAGAGCAATTGTTCCCAAATGTTCCCAAGTTGGAGAGTTGCGGAAGTATCGCGGAAACGGAAAGTCAGTTAGTTCAGTAAGTTAGTGGTCGGGGCGCCCGGATTTGAACCGGGGGCCTCCTGCGCCCAAGGCAGGCGCGCTACCAGGCTGCGCTACGCCCCGACATGAACTGCTTTATTCATTCTAAAGCACTTTCCAACTTTACTCCTAATCCGAGTCGTCATTTTTGGCCTCACTGTGCCAAAACTGTGCCAAATACTTTTACTGAATCGGGGCTGTGCCAGAATCCAGCGGCATCTCATTCGCTTGGCGGCTCATTTTCTCTAAGGCCTCCCGGTTCATCTGCAATTTCATCTGCGAATACTTCTTGAAGACCTTTGCATCGCCCTGTCGAAGGAGTTGTGTAACCCACTCGTCGGCGACGCCGTCTGCACTGAGCCTCGTCGCATAGGTGGAGCGCAGGTCATAGATCGTGAAGTAGGGAACTCCCGCGCGTTTCAGTGTCTTCCGCCCTGCAGTCTTGAGATTCTTATGGTGACCGGACGGATTTTTGTCACTTGGGAACAAGAAGGGTCCGATCCCCGAGATGAGCATCTGGCTCTTGATGGCTTCGACCGCCAGAGGCGTCAGAGGAATTTCAGCGATACCGTTCGGAGTCTTGGAGTCGGGTATCCAGACGGTGGCATTCACAAAGTCCACTTGGTCCTTCCTCATGGGTGTGAGTTCCTTGTACATCCTGAGTCCCGTCTCCGTGATCATCTGAACGATATTCCGAAGATGTGGCGGAGCCTCTGATTCAATGCGACGTTGCTCTGACCAGATAACGTAGTGAGGCCTAAACAGGCCCCTTACCGCCACTGGGAATTCAACGCCCCAACAGGGATTGGCTTGGAGGAGTTTCTTTCGCACCGCCACGTTCAACATTCGCCGAAGGACTCTTAGCTCCTGATGAACGGTCGTTGGCTTGAGGACTCCCATTTGTCTGTAGCCGAGCGCGGTTTTGACGCGAACCGTTTTTCGAAGGCGGTCACGAAGGTACCCGCGTTACCAGTATCGATCGATGCTCTTTGAAATAGCCATGCCCCACACCGGTAAGAGTCCTCGAAAATGAAAAAGCGCAAGAACAATGTTAGCCGCCTAACCTACAAGAGACCGTAGCGAGCCGCTTCGTCGCAAAAGTTCACCGGCGACCTCTACCTCCTAGGGAACATCCAGTCGGGAAAAAGTGAAAAAAAACTTTAATCCCTCGAGGGTTGCCAGGTTGCCAAAGAAAATCCCGACAACAGCCCCCTACTTATTAAAGGAACATCGAGAAGGGAAAAAGTAAGAAAGAATCTTAGTCCCCCGGAAAAGACCAAGCTGGCAGAACATTCCCGATCACGGCCCTCTACTTATTCAAATAACATCCAGAGGGAAAAAAAGAGAAAAAATATTCGTACTAGAAGTTATCTCATAAACACTTTCAACGCACTGATTGGTTGAAACTTATGCCGAATGACTTAAATCAAGAGCATGGACCTCACCGACGCCCAGTGGTCGGCGCTCGAACCACTGTTTCGTCCGAAACGCAGGGACGATGGGCGTGGTCGGCCGTGGCAAGATACGCGCGCGGTGCTGAACGGTGCTTTTTGGGTTTTGCGCACCGGCGCTCCTTGGCACGATCTGCCGCGTCGTTATCCTCCTTACCAGAACTGTCATCGTCGCTTCCAGCAGTGGCAGCGCTCGGGGTTGCTCACTGGACTGCTGCAGAGACTGGCGGAAGACTTACGCGATCGAGGGAAGTTGGATCTCAGCGAGTCCTTCATCGATGCCACCTTCAGTTCGGCGAAAAAGGGGGCTCTGCTGTCGGGCCTACTCGCCGCGGTAAAGGCAGCAAAATCATGGCGATCAGCGACGGCCATGGTCTTCCTCTCGCCGTACACGTGGCAGCGCTTCGCCTCATGAAACAAAACTCGTCGAACCCTCCATCGAGCAACGTTTCCTCGCCGAAACTCCCCAGCGCCTGATCGGCGACCGCGCGGGCGAGCCACTGAATGGAGAAGCGGAGCCGCAGCTTTCCCTCGAGGCGGCTATGGCGCAGGAGATAGGAATAGACGGAGTGGTCGGGGACCGAGAGGCGCAGTTGCGGGACGAGAATATCTTCGATTTGCTTCCAGACTTCGGCCGCGTTGGGGGCGGCGTTGGACATTTTGGTTTTCATGGTCAGGTTCCTGAAGAGGGCAGCGGTCCTGGGCAGGGGCTCAGG
>JBARBE010000171.1:0-7984 GCA_049792735.1 Candidatus Acidiferrum sp. | reverse complement strand
ACTAGCACAGTACCATAGGCCAGCAAGCGACGGCGACGATTGGCCGCTTCCTTGTCGCGGAGCAGACTGAATATCTGCCATAACGCTCCGAGGCCAACCAGAAAAGCCAGGTCGCCCAGGAAATTCTTGCTCGTAGTAACTCCGGTATATTCCCGCAACCCATACTCGTCAAAATCCTGGCCCAGGGCCGGGTAATACTTGATCAAGAGGATGGAGGCAGGCAACAGGACAAACCCTACTCGTGAAAATAGGCGCTTGAAGGCCGCAGCGGGCTGAACCTCCGTGGCAACAATCAGGACCATGATCAAGTCTCCCAGAGACCTGACCCATCGCTTGAAACCCCACGCGGGAAAATCGGACCAAAGCAGACTGAACAGCGCGAAGCAAAAGTAAAGCACAATCGGCCAATTGCCTTTGAGCGTTTTCATTGCGTCTCTGCGCCGCCAAAGGACAATCAGCAGCCCCAATAGCATTAGCCCGCCTGCAATAAGCTGGTCGAGCAGACTGGTCTCTGGCATCTGACCAGGAGCTGCCCTTATTGCTACGCCCATGCCAAGCCATGCGGAAACAGACCGCGAGCCGGCGAGTGCGAACCAGATTACAGGCAGCCAGAGGGCTTTCGACGTGCTCACGGAACTGTCACGAGCGAGCCAGAAGAGGCCGGCGATGCCGACGATAAAAATACACAGTGCTAAAGATGAGCCCATGTTGCTAATTAGACGATCTGACGAACTGCTTGGTCGAACTCACACCCATCGACATCTGGGCGATACTTCAGGGCAGACCTCGCTAAACGCGCCTCAGCCATATATCCTGCCGTACCTCCGCTTTCCGCTCGCACTTTGTGTAGCACTCATCGGACAATTTCACTAAGCGTGTCATCGCGTCTCTCAAACTTTTGTTTCAAAGCTAAAACAGTGATCAACGCGAGGATCGATATGAACGGGATCAGCGGTGCGGCATATCTGGCTTGGGCCAGAATGGGTACAGATACGCCAACACTGTATACACATAGAAGAACTAATGGCGCTATTGCCCTCGCCCGACCGGCCCTGAGGCAGAGCACCACGGCGGCGATGGCCAGTCCTAGAAGCGGGAATTGGATCATCGCGTTCATCACCACCGATTTTGCGGTTTTGCCTCCGCACCAGAACTTCACTAGGTTCAGGCCCACTGTTCTCGGGAATAAAAGCGGAAAGGCTCTGTATTCATCCACTACCCTGCGCGACAAAAACTGCGAAAATCCGAGCTCGTCGGCGGACGAATAAAAGTATTGATAATACCCAGGCCGGAAAGGGCGTCCAAACTCTTCGGCAAGCGTATTCCTCTCCATCGCCGCTTGCCAGTCTACCCGCACGTTGCCGATTTCGCGATGCGTGGCTAGGTAGAGCCCTGTTTGCGCGGCAACGCCCAGCACGCTCGCCGTAGGCACAAACTTCTCAGTGAGCCGGTAATTTCGAATCACCCAGGGGGAAATGACCAAGCCCATGATTAGGATTAGCACCGCAAAGTTCCGAGAGAGAATCAGCAGATTCCTGTTTTTACGATCGACAAAGACGAGGTAGCCAAAGAGCAGAACGGGGAACAGGAGAGGAGTGCTCCGCACGAGCAGCGTCGCGCCAAGGACTGCTCCACTCAAGGCATAGTCGCGCCATCGCCCGGAGGCCGCCGCCCGGTAAACCGTCAGCACGAACAACGCAAGCATAAATCCAAAAAAGATCTCAACACCGCCGCGACTCTCGGCTATCAGAGTTTCCGGATGAAAAAGAAACAACAGCGGCGCGCCAAAAATCAAAAACGAATTCGCCGAAATTCTGCGCGCGATACAAATCATGCAGTAGGCAGTGCCGAACGCCAAAACCATATTCAGAAGTTTTACAATTCTGAAGTCGGAACCAAATAGCTTATACGTCCCGGCGAGCAGCAATGGGTAACCCGGTTCCCGCATCAAGGTTTCTGCGGTGTCTGGATAAAATCTGTACCCGTTTCCGGCGGCTAAGTTTGCTGCTAGTTGATCGTATCCATCAGCGTACTGATTCTCGCTGTAAAGTCCCCGCATCTGGGGGTTCGCCTTTGGAAGAAGGACGAATAATATAAGAGCGTTGATCAGAAGTGCGAGGAGGCCTAGGGCAATCCATATAGACTTGGGGAGACGAATCAACCCTGCTTTCTCTGTAGACATTTCGTTTGATTGCTCCTCGCTGGCCCTCGCGGACGAACTCACCCCTGCGTGTGAAATACGGTCGACGGGATCACCGACCATTCAAGGCTTCCCGGTAGGCGGCGAGGAGGGTCGGAACGGAGTATTTCCAAGCCAACTCCTCTTCAATTCTCTTTCTCCCGAATTCCCCCATTTTTCTTCGCTGCTCAGGCTGATCCAGCAGCCAGATAATCTTGGATGCGAACTCTTCAACTCCGCCCTGTTTGCTAGCATAGAGAGAGGCTTCCTGGGCGCTAAACCTTCCTTCTTTTGACTCGAACTGTACGATAGGCTTGCCTAGCGCCATGTACTCCATGATTTTGATCATCGTGGACATGTCGTTCATTTCAGAAGGTCGGTCCGGATTCACGCAAACGTCGGCCGTCGACAGGATTTCCAGCAACTCTTCGTCCGAGACTCGACCAGCGAAGGTGACTGTGTCATCAAGGCCCATTTGCTGTGTCATCTCGCGCAGTTTCTGCAATTCGGGTCCCCCTCCAACGCAGGTGAAATGTACATCGCATCTGCCGCTGTCTTTCACGCATTTCGCCACGCCAAGCAGCAGGTCCAATCCATCCTGGAAATTCATATTGCCGACGTAGCCAACCAAAAAGTTTTTACCTTGTTTTCGCAACGGGTTTGGCGCAACCGGGCCAAACGTCTTCAGTTCAGGACCATTGCGCACGATAAACACTTTCTCCGCGCGTACTCCGCCTCTTTCTATGGCAACGTTTCTATAGCTTACGTTGGTGGCCATAACCGCGCTGCTAAACCGATAACTCAGCTTTTCGAGCTTCAACAAAACCACATAAAGCAGGTTCTTCCTCCCATATTTCGACAGATACAACTCTGGATTAGCGTCATGATGGTCGAAAATATACTTTATGCCGAACAGTCGGAAGGGTAGCGCGACCAGGAAGATCGTGTCTGGTGGATTACAGCCTTGAATCACGTCGATCCGATGCCGGACGCAAACCCACAGGGTATACAAGAACTCCCAGAATAGTGCGCAGCTGTACTCCCAAATGTATCCAGCCGGGGTCGCTCCTTCCTTGGGCGTCGGGTGCCGGTAAATACGGACGCCCTCGAGCAGTTCGTATCCATTGCTGCAGCCTTTGCGACGCGGACATATCACCGTGACCTCATATCCTTTTTCGGTGAGCGAGCGCGCTTCCCGCCAAACCCGCGGATCGAACGGGACAGCCTGGTTTTCGACAATGATTAAGACGCCCTTGTTTGTGCTCGTGCCGCTCATGGTCTCAGAGTTGCTCACCGCGGCGTCCGGTCGGCTTGCCGACCTGACGAGCGCATTTTCACCAACAAATTCCTTGGTACTCCCCATTATTGCTCCTGTGGTTCGCAATGCGCACGAAGTCAACAAGACACTGGCCTTGCTGCAGCCGTTCGGGAACACTTTCAAACTCCGGGGCCTTATTGCCGATGACCACTGTCTCCGCGTGTTGCAGAACGGCATCGATATCGTCGACCATCAATTTGGAGATATGCGGAATACGATTCATGATGAAATCGCGATTGGCGCCGACCAACTTGGCGACTTGGACGTTTTTGTCGTATATGCGGATGTCGTAGCCCTTCCCCGCCAACCGTTCGATCACTTCAATCATCGGGCTCTCACGTAGATCGTCGGTGCCGGCCTTAAAACTGAAGCCCAAGATACCGACGCGCTTGCGGCCTTTTTCCATGATGAGTTGCAAGCCCCTGGCGATCTGCAGCTCGTTGCTCGGCAGGATGGAACTGAGAATTGGCAATTCCAGGTCGTGCAGCTTAGCCGAGTAAGCTAGCGCCCTAAGATCCTTTGGCAGGCAGGAGCCCCCAAAAGCGAAACCTGGCATGAGGTACGCCGAGGAGATGTTGAGTTTTTTGTCCATGCAGAAGATTTCCATGGCCCTGTGTGCATCCACAGAAAAAGACTTGCAAAGATTTCCGATCTCATTCGCAAAGCCGATCTTGAGGGCATGCCAGCTGTTGTCGATGTACTTGATCATCTCGGCGGTTTCGATCTCCGTCCTGATGAGCGGGGCGTCGAGTTTTGCATACAAACCAGCCAGAATGTCGCCGCTGGTCCGGTCCAGTTCGCCGATCACCGTCTTGGAGGGAGCATTGAAATCCGTCACCGCTGTGCCTTCGCGCAGAAACTCAGGATTGTTGCAGAGCCCGAAGTCGATGCCGGCCTTCTTGCCCGAGTTCTCCTCCAATGCCGGGACAACCACCCGGCGCATCGTGCCAGGCAGGATAGTGCTGCGGATCACCACGGTGTGGCGCGCCGATTTGCTCTTCAACGCCTGGCCAATTTGTTCGCAAACGTGCCTGACGTGGGTCAGGTCCAGATTACCGTTGATCTGGCTAGGCGTACCTACGCATACGATCGAAATCTCGGTGTCCCGGACGGCCTGGACCGTGTCGTCTGTAGCTCGCAGCCGGCCGGTTTTCACGGCTTCTGCAACGATTCCCTCGATGTCTTTTTCGATGATCGGAGATTTTCCGGCATTGATCAGATCTACTTTCGTTTTGATCGGATCCACTCCGATGATTTCATGCCCTTCCTTGGCGAGGCACCCTGCGGACACCGTACCGACATAACCCAAACCGAATACGCTGACTTTCAAAATGAGCTCCTTCTGCTAATGTTGGTCACTTGCGTGGGTCTCAAAGGGATCCAAAAGAGGCGCAGAAACTCTGAAACTGAAAAGTGCAGTTGCACAAAATCTTGGCTAGGCCCGCACTTGGCTGACCGCGCCGCAACCCGCACCGTGGTGATAAACGAGCAAGCAAAGGCTTCTGAACAGTTGGGCTTGCGCCCAACGATGCATGGGCACGTTATCCCAGCCCATAAGTAGTCGCCGGCTGCGGAACGAGCCATCCCGTTTCTGCCAGACGGTCAGAACCTCATTCAACACGCTACCCAAGAGCTTATCTAATTGGGGATAACGCCCGCGCAGAAGCACGGCCAAGTTTATGCACTCCGCGTAGTCGTAAAGCTCGCGCCGATATACCGTCAGCCGCGGCCGGCTTGAAAACGGCTTCGGCGAACCGCTCTCATCAAAGAGATTTCTTACGTAATAAGCGATTCCGCGATCGATGGCAGCCTTGCATCCAGCATGACCCGTCAGCGCTTCAATTTTGACCAAGGCTTTTAGCACAAAACAGGTATGGAAATGATCTATAAAGTTCCGTTTTCCGTCTTTTGCGTAATACCAGGAGCCGTCCTCATTCTGCGCCTCGAGGACGAAGTTCAGATTTCGTTCCGCTGCCTTCCAGAATCTGTCGTCTGAGAAATCGTGGGCCGCGCTCATGAGCAGAAAGGCTCGGTAAGCGTTGGCATTGACCACGGCCACCGATTGCTCGGGATCCGGAGTGTACGAACAAGTGGACGCCGTTGAGGATGTCTCGAAATCCTTATAGTCCTGAAGACCATGCTCGGCGATCGAGTTCATGATCTTCAGCCATTCATCGGCGTTGTCTATTTCCCAAACTGCCTTAAAGGCTTCGTAGACATACGGCACGGTCGTGATGAGCGGAGTCCCTGCTTCGATCGTGCCGCGCAGCGTCACCCAGTTGAAGGGATAACCCCAGCAATAACGATCGAAGCCGGTGCATCGAGTGCCCTTGAGGACATCGAGAAAGTGGAGCGCTCTCTGGTAGTGAGATTCGTTTTTCGAATGTTTGGCCAGCACAGCAAACCCCATCGCATAGTGAGCATCGGCGATGGGAAAACGCTGGCGTTTCCAGAATATGCTTCTTGCGGAGGGCACAAGGGCCTCGGAGAACACCATGGGAGCGACGGCGCACAGACCCAAGAGTGGTTTTTTGTAGTACAGCGCTTTGGCACGCTGTCCCAGATCGCTAGCATAGAAAGTCTGAAAATCGTACGAAGTTTCCCCGTATTGTTCCAGCCATTCGGCGAACTTTGAGATGGCTGTTTGCGTCTTCTCGATCGGCAGAGAAATGGCTAGTTCTACTGCAGAGACGTCGACCGGGAGCGTTGCTTGAGAGCTCACAAATTCCTCTTGTCTGGAGTTGATAGAAATTAGCCTAAATAATTCAGGCTTTGGGGTAAGGCTGAAAGAACTGTCGGGATCAAAAATCGAATCGTCTACGTTCGCGCGCTCCCGGCGGCTTTCGAGACGCGGAAGGTCAGTTTGCGTCCACAAAGAGCCGATGGGTGAGTTCCAGCGTCAGAAGCCTATGAATTTCCGTCGTGTAATTGCGATTGCCCTTAAGATGGCCGTCGACGACTTTTCGGACGGATTTCGGATTCAGGTACGGCCGGGCCAGGGACTTCGGGTCTAACAGCATCTCACGGACGTAATTCGCGAGTTGATCGCGATACCACACCCGGAAATGAAATAGCTTGTGACGGCCCAACCAGACGCGCTCTAAGTGGAACGGAGCAAATATATGGTCCACTTGGGCAATCCACTGCGGCATGCCATAGTCATAGGCATATTCGGCCTTGAAAAAGAATTCGTGGAAGCCACGCATGAAAATGCTGTTGACTCCGCGAATGCCGCGATCGGTGCGCAACTTGGCGAGATCGGGGTTGCCCTCTTGCACCAGCCGAACTCTGGCTTCTTGGTTGATCTCCACCGGGCCAGGCGCCTTGTAGAGTGTTTTGACCAAGTCATTGTCCAGAAACGGTGAGCGCACGGCCACCTGGGTCTGCTCCAGACCAAGCACCCCGAAGTGGTGCCAAGGGGACTGTCGGAAGGCGACAAAAGTCATGGGATGAGTCTGTAGACTCGCTTCGTAGGTTTTCTTGGCTGCGTGAATCTGCGTCTCGATGTCGTGTTGGAACAGTCCTGCAAGAGGCTCATCCGCTTTGAACATTACGGCGTGCAAAAGCATTTCGCTCCCGTAGGTTCCCACCATACGTACCGGCGCAATCTCCCTCACCTTCTCGTTTAGGTAGAGGTCTGGAGACCGGTTCAAATCCACACAGGCATCTGTCAGATAGACGGTGCGCTCGGCATAGTGCGAAAATCGCGCCAAGAATTCCTTGCCAGTGGTGATGACCTCGTGTTGCTGACTGCAGATCTGGGCGACGCGACGCGCCAGTTTTACGTCCTGGTTTTCCCGGTACATGCTACCGAACGTGTAGCACGGCAACGAATTCGGCGACGCCTTGCGCCAAGCCATGATGATCCGCGTATCCAGGCCGCCGGTAAGTGAAACTCCCACTCTCTCCTTCCCATTGAAATAGCGCGGCAGATTTCGCACGAATACGTCGCGCAGGCTGCTGTAATACGTCTCCGCTTTGAGCGGCTCCTCTTCTTCCCATTCCTTGGGCTCGAAGTAGGTATCCTTTTTTTCGACTTGCCCGCCGCGAAAAACCCAGGCCGAACCAGGGGGCAGGACATAGATGCCGGGGAATAGAGTCCGATTCTCAAGCACGCAGCCGCAAACGATGAACTCTCCCAGCCCACGCGGATCAGCACTGCGTAATTCGGGTCGAACCTTCAGAATGGCCTTTGCTTCAGCCGCGAAGTAAAAGGTGTCCTTCGCCTGGTGATAATAGAGTCGCTGCAGGCCGTACCGGTCATTGAAGAGCATTGATGTTCCACGCGCCCGATCAGCGACCAGGCCGTGAAACCGTCCGTTCAAGCCCTTGGGAAAGTCCGGTTCCTCCTCATAACGATGGACTAGGTAGGATGAACCGTCTTGTGTGATCACATGCCCACGAGCTCGTAGCGCCGTGGCGGTGCCTGGCTCCGGAAATTCTTCGCCAGAGAAGACGAGGGTTACATTTCCACTTTCGTTATGCAG
>JBARBE010000170.1:0-9342 GCA_049792735.1 Candidatus Acidiferrum sp. | reverse complement strand
ACGGCATGCCGTGCCCCTACAAGGGTGAGATGCTGGAGAGATTGCAGAAGATTATTGGGCGGGCGGGGATTGCTTCGCGGCGGCATGCGGAGCAATTGATTTTGAGCGGGCAGGTGCGCGTCAACGGCGTTGTCGTGCGGGAGTTGGGGACTAAGGCCGATCCGGCTACCGACAAGATTGAAGCGGCTGGGCGTACCGTTGGAGTGGGGACGGCGGCCCAGAGGCATGTGTATTTGGCGCTGCACAAGCCGCCTGAGGTGGTTTCGGCGATGGCTGATCCGGAGGGGCGGAAGACTTTGCGGAATTGTTTGCGTGGATTGCCGGAGCGGGTGTTTCCCGTGGGAAATCTGGAGTATGGGGCGGCGGGGTTGGTATTTTTGACGAACGACGGGGATTTGGCGGCGGAGATGTTGAAGAACTGGGCGTCGGTCGAGCAGGTGTATCACGTCAAGATCAAAGGGATGCTGACTTTGGGGGATTTGGACAGGATCGGAAAAGAAGTTGGGCTGAAGATGAAGACGGTGCGGCAGCCGGACGCCACACGCGGGCGCGCGGCGAATTTCTGGTACGAAGTGCGCATGCGGGATTCCAAGAAAGAAGAGTTGCGCCGCGCGCTGATGAAGGAAATGCATCCGGTTGAAAAATTGATGCGCATTGGATTGGGCTCACTGACGATCGAAGGATTGCCGCGAGGGCGATATCGCTTGCTGCCGGAGAAAGAGATCGCAGCCTTGCGCGCGAGCTTCAAATCTACGAGAAAAGAGGAGCACAAGCCAGAGGCGCCTCGATCTGGTCGCGGCGAACGCCGTTCCCCGAGACTACGGAGCGAGGATCGCTCCGCAAAAAACCGCAATCACTGACATGCAGGAACGATTGCAGAAAATTATGGCGGCTTGCGGAATTGCATCGCGGCGCAAGGCGGAAGAGATTATTTTGGCGGGGCGCGTGACGGTGAATGGCACTATTGTGCGCGAATTGGGAACCAAGGCGGATCTGGAAAAGGATGTGATTTGCGTTGACGGGAAGGCGATCGCGCGGCCAGAGAAGCTGCTGTATTTCATGCTGAACAAGCCGAAGAATTATGTGACGACCGTTAGCGATCCAGAAGGCCGGCCGACCGTGGTCGATATTCTGGGCAAAAGTGTCGGGCGGGTTTATCCCGTGGGGCGGCTGGATTACGCGAGCGAGGGATTGCTTTTGTTGACGAATGATGGCGCGCTGGCGGAACGAATGATGAAGGCCGGGTCGCACATGCCGAAGACGTACTTGGTGAAGGTGAGCGGAAAGCCGGATGAGAAGAGGATTGCACGATTGCGGGCGGGGATTGTGATTGAACTGGAGGATGGGCGGCGAGTGAAAACTTCTCCGGCGAAAATCCGGTTGTTCGAGGACGGGGAAAATCCGTGGTATGAAGTGGTTTTGATCGAGGGGCGAAACCGGCAAATCCGAAGGATGTTCGAGCGGGTGGGGCATTTGGTGGAAAAGATTCGGCGGGTGAGGCTGGGGCCTTTGACTTTGGACTTGGAGCCGGGGAGGTTTCGTCCACTGACCGGAAAAGAAATTGAGCAATTGAAGAAAGCGGCGGGCGGAGAAGGAAGTGGAGGAGGCATAGGAAGTAGAGGAAGTAAAGGATGAAGATGGCCCAGTTGGATATTGGGAGCTACGACACGTCGCATCGTCCGGCTTTCGGCATGAATTTTTCGAAGGTGCGACAATGACTTCAGAGCGCTCGCATCCTTGTCCTTGCTGTGGATGCGGCACTCTGAAAGAGTTGGGTGCTTTCTTGAATTGTCCGGTGTGCTACTGGAAAGACGACGGGCCAACAGATGAAGATGCTGACAGAGTGAGAGGCGGACCGAACAGCGACTTAAGTTTGACGGCGGCACGCAGAAACTATCGAGCGTTCGGAGCATGCGAGCGGCGACTACTGGAATACGTGAGAGCGCCGAGGCCGGATGAACTCTAAGTACGTTTCTTAGGGTGCAGAGGATAAAAGAAATTCAATGACACGGACGATTGAAGAGCTGATACCGGATTACATTCGAGGGCTGCCCGTGTATGTGCCCGGGCGGCCGATCGAGGAAGTCGAGCGCGAGCTGAAGATTCATGCAGTCAAGCTGGCGTCGAATGAGAATCCGCTGGGGCCTTCCCCGCGCGCGGTGGAAGCAGCGAAAAAAGCACTAAGCGATGCACACCGTTATCCGGATGGTGGAACCCACTTGCTACGCGAGGCTCTGGCAGCGCGAACGGGCGTTTCGACGGAAGAGATATTTGTGGGCCTGGGATCGAGCGAGATTATCGATTTGGCGTCCCGCGTCTTGCTGCGAGCGGGATTGCAGGGGATGACGTCTTACGGCAGCTACGCGCCGTTTTCAGTGGCGATACGCGCCAGCGGAGCGGAGCTGGTGCTTGTGCCTCAGCGCAATTTCGCGTTTGACCTCAACGCGATTGCGAAAGCCGTCACGCCGCGGACCCGCGTCATTTACCTGGCAAATCCGAACAACCCGACAGGGACGGCGTGTAGCGCAGAGGAGCTGGAGAATTTCCTTGCGAGCGTGCCGGAGGAAGTGCTCGTGGTGCTGGACGAAGCGTACATCCACTACGCGCCGAGTTTGGACCGGAGAAAGTCCGAGGAAATTTATCGCGAGCGAAAGAATCTGCTGATTTTGCGCACGTTTTCAAAGGTGTACGGGCTGGCGGGGATGCGCATCGGATTTGCGATTGGGCAGCCGGGATTGCTCGCGGCGATGAACAAGTTGCGGACGCCATTTAATACCTCGGGAATTGCGCAGGCGGCGGCTCTGGCGGCATTGGATGACCGTGAGCACGTAGACCGGTGCATTGCGACGAACGCGACCGAGCGGAAACGATTGAGCGAAGGATTGACCAGGCTCGGATTGCGGCCGGTGTCGAGCGAAACGAATTTTATTTTTATGGAAGTGGGGCCGGAAGCGAAAGAGATTGGCGACGAACTGCTGCACCTCGGAGTGATCGTGCGCCCGCTCGGATGGATGGGATTTCCGGAAGCGATCCGCATCTCCGTTGGCACGGCCGAGGAAAATGGGAAGTGCCTCGCGGCGATGGGGCAAGTTTTGGCGAAGCGCGCGGGGAAAGGGCAGTTGGCGGCGCGATGAAAATGCTGTTGCCCGACGGCGCGAGCGCCGCGGCTGACCCGATCCTCGAAATCCTGAAAACATATAAAACGATTGCCGTTGTAGGACTGTCTTCCAATCCTGCGCGGCCGAGCTTTGAAGTGACGGAATACATGCAGCGAGCGGGATACCGGATTATTCCCGTGAACCCGAACGAGAAGGAAGTGCTGGGAGAGAAGAGTTACGCGCGGCTGGAAGATGTGCCGGAGAAGATTGAGATTGTGGATGTGTTTCGGCGAGCGGAAGATGTGCCGCCGGTGGTGGAAAGCGCGATACAAGTTGGAGCGAAAGTGGTGTGGATGCAGCTGGGAATTGAGAATGCTGCCGCTGCAGAACGCGCGCGGGCGGCGGGATTAATCGTCGTGGAAGATGCGTGTATTTTTGTGGAGCATCGGAAGAGAGCCGGGCAATTGAGAGGAACGAATTCAGCGAGGTAGAGGAAATATCTCGAGATTGCGTTTGCCGGGAAGAACGACGCCGAGGAAGCGGCCATCGGGAGAAATGGCGAACTCGCGAAAAGTTATGCCGTGAAGGATGGGCTGTGGAGTCGGCACGATGATGGGGACTTCCTTGCCGGGCTGCTGCTCGGGAAGCGGGGGAATAGCGATCCACACGATGTCGGCGGATTTTCGTTCGATGGCGCGCTTGAGCAGGATGCGCTGTTCATCGGGAGCCCAATGGAAAACACCGAGGCCTACGCGAAGCCGAACGAAATGATCGGGAGCGGCGATGTCGCGTACTTCGAGAATCTCGCGGTCAATGAAGTAAGCAACTTTTCTGCCGCTGGGTGAGACGGAAAGTCCGCCCTGGTAGCCATCTAGCGTGGCGACTTCGGTGGCATCCTGCGCGAGAAGTTCGAGGTGCTGCAGGCGCGGAGGGCCGCTCATGGCGCGATCGCGTTCGACGGCGATGGCGGCATTCGTGCCTGGGATGCGATCGGAGTCGAGGAATGTGCGGCCCTCAAACGCGGGGCCGGCAGGGCCGGTCGCGATGTTGAAATAGCGGAACGAAAAAAGGATGCGCGGCTTAATGGCTTCGGTTAGATAGATGATTGTGGAGTTGTCCTGAAGCCAGGTGGCGTTGAAGCAGTCCTCGATGGTGTTTTCACCTTTGCCAAAGTGAATTTCCTTGCCGCTGTCTTCGAGAGCGATGGTCTGGAGAGAGTCCTGGGTGCGCCCGGATTCGTCGACGACGCTGGTGGTGAAAAGCTGGGCGAGAATTTCCCGGCCGTTGGGAGACCAGTGGAAGGCGTCAACTGCGTAGGAAAACGGCTCGCTGCCGACTTTAAATTTGTCGCCTTGGAGCAGACGGCGGCGTTTGCCGTTGGCTTCCATCAGCCAAATGTCGTCATGCTGGAGATCGTATTTTTTGGTTTTGAGAGTGCGTCGCACGGAATAGACGACGCGGCCGTCGGGAGCGAAGCTAAAGGCGGTGATTTCGTCGTCGATATTTTGGAGAGGCTTATCGAGATCCTGCGCCCGAGCGCGCTGCGCAGAAAAGCCGCATAACAGAAAAAACAGCGCTGCAAGACTTCGCAACAAAAAAAGGCTCGGGCCTGGAAAACGAAGTTGCATCATTTTTGGTTGACGGACCCCGGGGGCGACGGCGGCGCGGGATGCGAGCCGGTGAAATCGGAGCAGCATGGTTTTTCGACGGGCTTGAACTCCATAAATTCGATGCGTGTATCGTCGGCGTCGTATAGATTGAGTTGCCATTTACCGTCGCGGCCGATTTTGGGTTCTTCGCCGGGCTTCACACCTGCCTTGATGATTTGCTTCTGGATGGCGTGGATATCGGGAACGCCGAGAGAGATATGGTTCATGACCCCGAGCGTATGTTTATCGGCGTTGGGCGCGATGCGAAGCATGTATTCGACCCAGTCCGTGCCGTCTGGGACTTGCATGGCGACCCAATCGGTCTGGTCCTCTTTCATCCCGCCGTGCCAGTAGGGGCGAAAGCCGAGAAGATCTTTGTAGAAACGATCGGTGGCGTCGCGATCGTTGACGACGAAGCCAGCGTGAATGATGCGGACAGGACTGGAGGGAGGTGTAGGCGGCAGGCCGGCATTCAGGTCCTCCGCATTTGCCAGGTTATAAGAATCGGTGATTGAAATGTGATGGCCTTCAGGATCTGTGAGCAAAAGGCGGACAAGGTCGCCAGTGTGTTTTTTCTTTACCTCGTTGAAGTCGATTTTTTTGTAATTGAGGAATCTTTTGAAGCCCTCGAGATCGTCGGTAAGAAAAGAGATGTCTGCCAAAAGATCCGCGGGTGCGGGGCTGGGCATCTTTTCGAACCTGATGCGCTGGCCGCTGGGAAGAAATAGATATTGGGAATAGGCCTTTTCGCAATATTCGCAGTCATGCAGAGGATCGATGAGCTTCAAATAAAACTTGCGCGCCTCGGGGACGTCCGAGACGTAAATCGAGACGCCAGCGATGGCGAGGAGGCGCGGGCGCTTTGGCGGTTTGCGCTTTGCCAGGGCAGGAAAGCAGAGAAGCAGACTTGCGAGAATCAGCGCAGCTTTTTTCATTCTTAGACCTCTGCCTTACGGATTGGATGCCGACCGCGATTTTAGCTTGCGAATTTCTTCCATGCGAGCGCGAAGGCGCTGTTCGAAGCCTTGATCGGTGGGCTTGTACCAGGCGCGTCCTGCAAGATTTTCCGGAAGGCAAGTCATATCGGTAACTTTTTCCTCAAAATTATGAGCGTATTTGTAGCCCTCGCCATAGCCGACATTTTTCATGAGACCGGTGACGGCGTTGCGGAGATGCAGGGGGACGGGATCGGCTTCGGTTTTTTGCACGTCTTCGATGACTTCGCCATAGGCAGTGTAAACGGCATTTGATTTCGGCGCGAGGGCCAGATAGACGGCGGCTTGGGCGAGCGCGAGATGGCCTTCAGGAGCGCCGAGAAAGTCAAAGGCGTCTTTCGCGGCGAGAGTGATAGCGAGCGCGCCGGGCTCGGCGAGGCCGATGTCTTCGCTGGCCATGCGGACCATGCGGCGGGCGAGATAGAGCGGGTCTTCGCCGGATTCGATCATGCGGGCTAGCCAATAGAGTGTGGCGTCTGGATCGGAGTTGCGGACGGATTTGTGAAGCGCGGAGATGAGATTGAAATGCTCTTCGCCGGCTTTGTCGTAACGGAGAAGTTTGCGCTGAAGAACGTCTTCGAGGAGTTCGCGGGTGATGGTGCGCGCGCCGCCCTTGCCGGATGGCGCGGGTTTGGCGCTGCGAGCGGCAAGTTCGAGCGTGTTGTAGGCGGAGCGGGCGTCACCATTGGCGAAGGAGGCGATGCGGAAGAGTACCTCGTCGGTGGCTTCGACGTTTTCGTCGCCAAGGCCGCGTTCTTTGTCGGCAATCGCTCGGCGAAGCAGCTCGACGATTTGCGGCGTCGTGAGCGGATCGAGGACGTAGACTTTGGTGCGCGAAAGAAGCGGCGAGATCACCTCAAACGAGGGATTTTCTGTAGTGGCGCCGATGAAGGTGATGTGGCCGGCTTCGACGTAGGGAAGAAAGGCGTCCTGCTGAGCTTTGTTGAAGCGATGGACTTCGTCGACGAAGACAATCGTGCGCTGGCCGGCGTGGGATTTATGTTCGGAGGCGGCCATCACTTCCTTGATTTCCTTGATGCCTGCGAGGACGGCGCTGAAAGCGACGAATTCGGAGCGCGTTAGGCGCGCGATCAGGCGAGCGAGCGTGGTTTTTCCGCAGCCCGGCGGACCCCATAAGAGCATTGAGGTGATTTGGTCGGTTTCGATTTGCTGGCGCAGTGGTTTGCCAGGGCCAAGGAGTTTTTCCTGGCCGATGAATTCATCGAGCGTGCGCGGGCGCATGCGCTCAGCGAGCGGCTGGTGCGCGGCGTCTTCCGTCACTGGCTGTGGCAGCTTGGAAAAAAGACTCATGTGCGATACGAGTTTAGCATCTAAGACGGGCACGGCATGCCGTGCCCCTACGGGCGGGGATGGCGCTGGCGGGCGGCTTCGTAAAAGAGAACCGCGGCGGCTGCGGCGGCGTTGAGGGACTCGACGCCGCTGGCCATTGGGATGCGAATGCGGGCGTCGGCGCTGCGCTCGACTTCTTCGGGCAGGCCTGCGCCCTCGTTGCCAACAAGCAACGCGACGGGCTCGCACCAATCGACTTCCCAGGGCGAGAGGATACGAGACTCGCCGTCGTGAAGTTCGTGGACGCTGGATGCGAGAGTGCGAACGTTGGCGATTTTCAGTTGAGTGAGGAGAATCGGCAGAGACATACCGGGAAGAACCGGTAGATGGAGAGCGGCGCCAGCGGAAGCGCGCAGAGCTTTTGGCGAAAAGGGGCTAGCGGTGCCGGATTTGCCGGAAGCGGCGGTGACCGCGCCGGTCGCGCCGAAAGCTGCGGCGGTGCGCAGGATCGTGCCGACATTGCCGGGGTCTTGCACCCCGGCGAGAACGACGAGAAGCGGAGCGCAGGCAGAAGCGGGTGCGCGAAGCAAATCGTCAAGCGTAAATGTGCGCGGGTGCACAAGCGCGGCGACGCCCTGAGGATGTTCAGTGTCGGCGAGACCTTCAAAGAAACGATCCGTAGTCCGCAATCTAGGGAAGGCCATTTCTGTTTTGCTGATGAAAGGGGCGAGGCGTTCGCGATGGCGCTCGCCGGATTCGCTGAAGAGGACGGCTTCGATGCGGCAGCCGGAACGAAGGGCTTCTTCGACTAGACGGACGCCCTCGACGCCGACGGAGCCGGATTCTGTAGGCAGACCGCCGCGCAGGGCCATGCGGAATTCCTTTAGCCATCGGTTGTCGCGGCTGGTAAGGACGCCAGGAGCGTTCGAGGGCGCAGCGGTGCGGGCGGGTTTGCCTGGAGTGGCCATTACGGGGAGCGTAACAAATTTTGGGTGTGGGAGGCTAACCATCGAGATAGGCAAAGGGGCCAGACCACAAGAGGGCCGGAGCGGCCATCTTCGGAAGGCCGGCCCTACACGGATTTTGCGGAGGCTGCGAGCGGGGCTTCGTCTTGGGATTCATCTGCGGCGACAAGACGGGCGCGGATGCCCGCGAGCAATTCGAAAGAGCGGAGGCGCGCCGAATGATCGTACATGTGCGCGGTGGCGATGATCTCGTCTGGCTGCGTGAGTTCCAGGAACTTGAGCAAGCGGCGTTGAGCGGTTTCCGGCGAGCCGACGACAGAGCACATCAGCGTCATGTTGGCAGAAGCCTTTTCCGCGGGCGACCAGAAAGAATCGATGTCGTGAATGGGCGGAGGAATCTGGCCGGGCATTCCGCGGCGAAGATTGGTGAACGATTGCTGGACGGATGTGAAAAGAAACTGGGCCTCGGCGTCCGTTTCGGCGACGAGGACATTCACGCCGAGCATGGCGTAGGGACGAGCGAGTTGGCGCGAAGGCTGGAAGCGGGTGCGATAGAGTTCGAGCGCTTGCATCATGTCGGCAGGCGCGAAATGCGATGCGAACGCAAACGGCAGACCCATTTTTGCCGCAAGCTGCGCGCTGAAGAGGCTCGAACCGAGCAGCCATATCGGCACACGCAAGCCCGCTCCAGGAACAGCGCGAACTTTCTGGTTTCGTGCTGCTGGCTCGAAATAGGATTGCAGTTCTTCAACGTCTTGCGGAAAATTGTCGGCGGCGGCGGTCATGTCCCGGCGCAAAGCGCGCGTCGTGAGCATGTCAGTTCCAGGAGCGCGGCCGAGGCCAAGATCGATGCGATCGGGATACAGCGATGCGAGTGTTCCGAATTGCTCGGCGATGACGAGCGGAGCATGATTCGGCAGCATGATACCGCCGGAGCCGACGCGAATGGTTTTCGTGCCGCCGGCGACATAGCCAATCACGACGGACGTGGCGGCGCTGGCGATGCCGGGCATGCCGTGATGCTCCGCCAGCCAGAAGCGGTGGTACCCCCAGGCTTCCGCGTGCTGCGCGAGGTCGAGCGAATTGCGCAGGGACACAGCAGCGGTGGCACCTTGTGGAATCGGCGAGAGGTCGAGAATCGAGAAGGGAATCACAACAATTGGATGCCGCGCTCTGCGTGGAAGTTACTGAAACTGATCTACCATGGGTGCAGCCCTGGATGAGTCGGCTCAGGGCGTTCATGCGAGCTCCCCGCGTAGGCTCTTATTGCATGCGTTAGAGGGGTATGGTAGCGTCGCCCAATTGAGTAAAATCGCGGGCGAAGCGCTCGAGATGGGCGTATGGC
>JBARBE010000169.1:0-10470 GCA_049792735.1 Candidatus Acidiferrum sp. | reverse complement strand
CGTCAAAATTTTCCGCGGGGGTTTGCGTCGCGAGTGTGACCTCGAACTCCTTCGCTCCGCTTGCGTCACTAAGCCCGGCGAGGCCGCGAGCTAGCGACAGCACAAGCGTTTCCACGCCGCCGACACTCGGCGGAAAGAAATGGGAATAAATGAGCAGCTTCATTCGCGAAGTTTTCCCGCAACGTCGGGGGCGGCATGGCCGCTCGGGGAATCGGGAAACGCCACGCTGGGTTCGCGGCCCTTGCGTGCCACGGCAATTTCAATCGCCTCGAGGGTAGCCGCAATGTTTCTCTCCGGCGACCAGCCGCGCATTTGCGTAACGGCGGCGCGACCCAGCGAGGCGAGGCGCGCACGATCGGCGACTGCGTTCTTAAGAAGAGCCGCAAGCGCGGCCACACTGCCACAGCGAAAAACAAAATCCTGACTAACCGGCGCGACGAGGTCACGAGCTGCGCCGACGCGGTCGCTGGCCGCCACTGGACACCCGCAGCACATCGCTTCGTTCACAACCACCGCGAATGGCTCGTATTCCGAGGGAAGCACCATTAAATCGGCGGAGGTATAGACTGCGGGCAATTGCGACTGATTTACAAACCCGAGAAAACGAACTCGCTTCGCGATGCCCAATGCCGCGGCTTGCGACTCAAGCTCGCCACGAAGTGGGCCTTCACCGGCGATGACGAGCAGAGCATCCGCAAGCTCAGCCTCGGCGAAAGCACGGACGAGATCGCCAGGCCGCTTCCATGGCTGCAGTTTGGCGCAGACAAGCACTACAGCGTCCGAGTTCGATGCTCCCCAAGAGGCCCGTACGGCGGCGCGATCCACCTTCGCGGATTCTTGCATCCACCATTCGTTGTCCACGCTGTAGGGCGTAAGTGTGACCCGCTCGCCGGGCATGCCGAGAGATGCCATGAGCTCGCGAGCGCCCGAGGATGGAACAATTACTTGATCGGCAAGGCGAAATAATAGTGGCCAAAGAAGCTTCTTGACGGCAATCTTCCACGTCCTGCCGTCACGAGGGCTGAGAGTGTTCGCGTCCGTGCCAAAAAGAAACGCAGTGTTCACCGACCTTGCAGCGAAGCAGGCTATCCAAAATGAGGCGCGAATATAGCCCACAAAACAAAGCACCGCGTCATAGTTTCCGTCACGAATCAGTCTCGAAAGACCTGGATTGCGCAAGCCGAAAAACGATTCAGTTCCCGACCCGCGGTCGGGAACGTGCGTCCACGAGTATCCCTCGAGCAAAGGAACGTCCCATTGCACCGTGGTTCCGAACTCCGGATCGTGCGCGGCCTCCGCTCCTCGAAGACTGCAATAGGCGACATGTAAATCGACACCAGGGTGAGCAGCCATCCTGCGAAAGATCGGCGCCATGTATTGGACCGGGTGATTCGCGATGGCCAGAATGCGGTAACGCCGATCAGGCATGGCAAGACCGTGCGAGCGAGACGCAGAGTGATTCGATAACAGGGAACCTGAGTGAGCGCAAAGAAGTGCCCCGCGTTCGAGTATACTCGGTTTTTCCGGCTGGGCAGCTGAGCTAATTTCGAGAAGCTTCAAAGGATTTTACAGTATTCGCTGGCAGTTGTTCCCAAGGGAAAGTGACAAAAGCAAAAAGGACATGCCGCACTGGCGCACGAAAAAATCGGAAAGCTGCAGATGAATGAGCGCTTCGTGGCGCTGTTGGGACAGAAAGACTCGCCGACGGATGCCGTTGAGGAGTATTGCCGTTACCTCGCGACAGCCTTGTTGGAACGCGGCATCCATCTGGAAATCGCCAGAATTGGCTGGGCGGAACAGGGATGGAAGCAAGCCCTCGCCGAATTGCGGACCACCGCCGAAAAAGATCGCCAGTCCTTGTTCCTTATTCAATACACCGCCTTGGCCTGGTCGCGCCGCGGGTTTTCGTGGTTTGTGCTCAGGGCAATTCGGCTGCTTAAGAAGAGCGGGTCGCGCGTCGCCGTGGTTTTTCATGATGTGGAGCCCTACCACGGCGGGCGACTCGTGGACCGTTTCCGTCGCTCTATACAACGGCATACCATGCGGCAGGCAGTGAAGCTCTCCGATGTCGCGATATTTACAGTGCCGGTGGAAAAAATATCTTGGATCTCAGGTCTGGCGGAGAAAACGGTTTTCGTCCCAGTCGGAGCTAATTTGCCGGCCCCCGAACGCGCCTGGACGAAGGACATCCTGGAGTCGCGAAAGGCCCCGACAATAGGTATGTTTGCCGTTTCCAGCGGGCGATTGGCGGAGGAAGAAGCGCAGCTCACCGCCGACATTTTCGCCCATGTGACAGGCAAACTTGGCCAAGTAAGACTTGCCATTGTGGGCCGAAACTCACTTGGTGCCGAGCAGGTCTTGCGCGAGAAGTTAAGAGGCATGCCTGTGGAGCTCGTTGTCTATGGCCTGCTTTCCGGGGATGAAGTCGTCGGGGTGCTGGGATCGTGCGACGCCATGTTGTTTCTTCGTGGTCCCATTTCCTCGCGGCGGGGAAGCGCGATTGCGGGCATTGCGTGCGGTTTGCCGGTGGTCGCGTGCGAGGGCCGAGAAACGGCGGCACCGATCACCGAGGCTGGCGTTGTCCTTCTGACTCGTACGGTAGCTGAGGAATTTGGGCCGGCGCTTCTCCGCGTACTTCAAGACCAAATTTACCGCTCCGAACTCGCTCAGCGCAGCCGCGAAGCGTATACACGATACTTTTCGTGGAATGTCATCGCTTCGCAATTCGTGGCGGTCATGCAAGAGTTCGGCGCCAAACCCAAGTCATAGCCGAATCATTCCGAGCGCACCACACCGCTGACCTGCGAAATCACCCATAATGGCAGTGCGTCCCTTTCTGATCGCGCACTGTAACAGCGCAAGCCGAAATTACTTTTCGCGTGCAATACGAACAGGCAAAACGATTCACATTTTTCCACAGCCTAGCCACTTACTCGCAAGGCCCCCCATTTGTAGAATAGGCGCGGTTTTTCTACTTTAGGAGGGCCCATGCTGTTTGCAATAGTGGCTCGCGGTAAGAATCGCGGAGTTCGTTTGCTTCCGCATCGATTCAAAGACGACCGATATCACGTTCAGCTCGGAAAACAAGGCCCGTACATTCCGGTCACTGACTCCCGCGATATCCCGTCTTATCTTGCGAACGGCTACTCTCTGCACATGAGCGACAAGGCCGAAAGCCACGCGCCAACTTTGATCCGGCCCGAATCCATCCGCGGCTGGAGCAGGGCTTCTCAAGATCTTTTTTTCATTACGCGTTGAAATGGGAGCGGGTCTTCGCAAATTGTTGCCGCTGGCGTGCGGCTCCGCTGCCTTCCGGTTTACGCTTAAATCCCAGGCAGATTTACAGCATCTTAAACCCAGTGTTTTCGCGCGCCCCGTTGCTGTGCTAAACTGGCTCAGTTCCGCAGGGGTTTGCGGTTTACCCTAAGTCTCCGCACAGATAAGCCCCGCCATGCGGGGTAGAGCAGCCGAATCGTCACGCATGTGGCGTGCGGTCGCACGAAATTTCACCCAGCGCAGCTCCGGCCCGTCCGGACGCACGCAAAAAAGAGGATGTGTCATGTCCGGGCATTCAAAATGGGCCACCATTAAGCACAAGAAGGCGGCCACCGACGCGAAGCGTGGCCGCGTCTTCACTCGCATCATTCGCGAAATCTCGATTGCCGCAAGAATCGGCGGCGGCGATCCAAACTCTAATCCGCGTTTGCGTACCGCCATCCTCGCCGGCAAAAGCGAGAACATGCCGAACGAAAACATCGAGCGCGCCATCCTGCGCGGCACCGGTCAGCTCGAAGGCGAACAGTATGAAGAAGTGACTTTTGAAGGCTATGGCCCTGGCGGAGTGGGGATTTTGATTCAAGCCGTCACCACAAACCGCAACCGCATCGTCGGCGAATTTCGTCACCTGATGAGCAAGAACGGTGGAAATCTGGCCGAAGCCGGCGCCGTCGGTTGGATGTTCAGCCGCAAGGGTGAAATCGTCGTTCCTAAGGAAGCCGCCAGCGAAGACAAGATGCTGGACATTGTGCTGGAAGCGGGCGCTGAAGATTTGAAAGACGATGGCTCGGGCTGGTACATCGTCACGCCCCCCGAAGCCCTCGAAAAAGTTAAAGAAGCACTGGCCAAGGCCGGGATCACTCCGGAGTCCGCCGAAATCGGCATGGTCCCGCAAAATTACATCAAGCTTACGGGGCAACAAGCCACACAAATGGTCCGCCTGATCGAAGCCCTGGAAGAACACGACGACGTGCAACACGTTTACGCGAACTTCGATATCGATGAGTCCGAAATCCAGGAAGCCGTTGGAGCGAACTAAGAACTAAACGCAGATTGCATGCAATCACCCATCGTCTTGCATCCGATTTTTGCGGCCGTTCCGTTTCAAGCGAACGGCCGTTTTTCTTTTCGCGAGCAATGCAAAGACAAAACTCTGGCAGCCGCACCGAGAACGCCGTAGACTTAAGTCGATGAAATCGCCAATCGCAGCACAGATTTCGCCCGCAAGGAATGGCCACTTCCGCGTGCTGGGCGTAGACCCGGCCGCCGCCGGCCCCACCGGCTACGGCGTCATCGAGAGCGACGGTCGCCGCTGCCGTATGCTGCATTATGGTGCATTGAAAGTCGCCGCCAAGCGGCAAAGAGAATGCCTCGGCGCCGTGCTCCAGGACGTCCACACGCTGCTTTGCGATTTGATGGACGAGTTCTCTCCAGATGCGCTCGCCGTTGAGTCCGTCTTTACCGCGCTGAATATGCGCACCGCATTGCGGCTCGCGGAAGTACGCGGCGTGGTGCTGCTCGCCGCTGCGCAGCGCGGCGTTGCCGTGCACAGCTATTCGCCGCGCGAAGTGAAGGCCTCCATCGCAGGCTACGGCCATGCGGACAAACGGCAAATGCAATTAATGGTCCGAGCGCTTCTCGCCATGACCGAAACGCCCGAGCCTTCCGATGCCGCCGATGCCTTGGCCGTGGCTCTCTGCCATTTGCAGGCGGAAAATGCGCGAAGTCGCTTTGGGCTTCCAGACAAATACACGGTTGCAAAGTTGCGTTCGCAACCTCTCGCAGCGAGGGCCACGGTCGCTCCCGAAGGCGCAACGCACAGCGTTCCCCGCGCATCGTAACTGAACATAGAACGATGAAGACCATTTACCTTCGTTTTCTTCTGCTGGTTTGCACCACGAGCGTTCTCGTAAGTTTGCCCGCGGAAGCCGCCGCATCTGCGCCCGCGCCCGCACCGGCTCCCGCCTATGCCAAGCTCACCTATCGCCGCATTTTCAAATCCAGCTCGCCGGAATTCATCGAAATCGTCGTTCGCGAGGATACCAACGCCGCGACCTTCGAGATTCGCCAGCTCGATGAAGAGCCCGGAGCTTTGCCGTTTGAAGTAGGCTCACCACTGCGCCAAAAAATGTTCGAACTTGCCGCGCAGCTAAACCACTTTCAGGGCCTGGACCTGGACGTCCACCGCAGGATCGCCAATCTCGGCGAGAAAACGTTTCGCTGGGAACAGGGAACGGAAATCCACGAAACAAAATTCAATTACACGTTGAATTCAGCCGCTTCCCAGCTGATGCAGATTTTTGAAGGCCTCGCTCGCCAGCAGGAATTGGTCACCATGCTCGAGCGCCGCATGAAATACGACCGCCTCGGCATCAACGACGCACTTCTTCAATTTGAAACCGACCTCGACCACAAATTACTTCCCGAGCCCCAGCGCGCTCTGCCAACCCTCGATCAAATCGCCGGCGATTCCCGCTTCGTCGAGATCGGCCGCCAGCGCGCCCGCGCCCTCGCCGAGCGCATTCGCCACTCGAGCTGAGCAACCGAAGCTAACTGGCGAGGTTCCACTGCCGCGGCTTCCGCGCCGAATCCATTTCCGGCGATTCCGCCAGCAGCTTCATCGGCAACAAAGCCGTCTTCCCGTAATGCTCGCCTTCCAAAATCCGCGCCTGGCAACGCGAATGCGCTTGCTCCACTTCAAGAATTCTCACCGGCGTTTCCCGCGGCAGCATCACCAGCCTCTGCGCAGCGATCATAAGCGATAGCCCCACGTCGTCATTCGCAGCGTCCAGCTTTTGTCGTTCCAAAGCGGCCGTTTCGTCGATTGGCACCACGGCGA
Source organism: Candidatus Acidiferrum sp. (assembly GCA_049792735.1). Taxonomy (GTDB): domain Bacteria; phylum Acidobacteriota; class Terriglobia; order Acidiferrales; family UBA7541; genus Acidiferrum. The sequence continues at coordinate 4,355 of JBARBE010000169.1, read as the reverse complement.
ACGAATGCCCATCCTCGCAAACGAGTTTTGCCACGCGCCCCACCCACGAAGCCCCTGCTGCCGCTTTCGTCTTCGACACGCGCACCGCATCCGCCGCAGGCTCGAGCGCCGGTGCCGCCGGTCTCTTCACCGTCCCAAGAAATCGGTACCCGCGCTTCGGCAGCGTCTCCACGTAGCGCGGCTTTTTCTTGTCGTCCCCCAGCGCCTGCCGCAACTTCTTGATCGCCGTGTTCAAACTATGATCGAAATCCACGAACGTATCCGCCGGCCAAAGCCTCTTCTGCATCTCCTCGCGCGTAACCACGTCCCCGGGCCTCTCCAGCAGCATCGCCAGCACCTGAAAAGGCTGCTCCTGCAGCTTGATTTTCCGCCCGCCCTTGTACAACTCCCCCGAGCGCAGATCCACTTCGAAGGCGTCAAAGCGCAAAAAGTCCGAGGATCGCGAAGGCTTGGGCATCTGAATAAAGTCGGTGACCCGGAGAATATACCACTCCTTCAGAAATTAGCGGCCATGCCGTCTCCCGCTCATGCCGCTAACCCCACCATTTCCGTGCATTTGGTTGTTCATTCGCAGTCGCCTTTCAGTTCACCCCCGGTGCATTGTGCTCTTCAAGCGAATGCGCGAAAGTGCCCACCATGTTGAAGCGCTGACCCGGCATACCGAGCAAACCAGGCGAGCGAAAGTTCAGGTTGGATGCCGCCAGCGGAAAGAGAAAGAGGAGGTCCCCATGAAAACGAGAACTTTGGTTATCGCAGGAATGATGGCGCTGGCAGCCGTGGCTTCGCCGCGTGTCGCCCAAGCGCAGGAAATCATGAAGGTAGATGTCCCCTTTGACTTCGTGGCCGGCAACAGGAGCCTTCCGGCTGGCGAGTATTCCGTCAATGTGTCTGGCCCAATGCATACGCTCATGTTGCTTAACCGCGATGTCTCCGGTGCGTCCGCGATCCTTGGCACCAACGCTGTACTCGCAATCGAGCCCCAATCCCAGTCGAAGCTGATCTTCAACCGTTATGGCGACCGCTATTTCCTCTCTCAGGTTTGGAGCGAGGGAAGCCCCTCCGGACGGCAACTCCAGAAGTCAGCCCGCGAAAAAGAAATTGCCCAAGTCGCGAAAGCCGAGACCGAAGGCCGAGTTACGCTAGTCGCAGATCTTCCCCGTACCAACCCCTGATGCAAACCCCGCCTCAGACACTGCAACGCCCCGGGAATCCGGAACCCCACTCCGGATTCCCCCCTTCTTTGATTGGCTTCCCGCCCGGTTTTGCAGGATGGGCACTGGCACTGGAGCGCCCATAATTGCAGTGGTAATCTGGGCACACTAACGGTTCGCAGACTAACATCGACTCAGGAGGGCACATGCCAGGCTTTTGCGGCAATTGCGGTGCACCAATCTCAGGTGCTTTCTGCGGGACATGCGGTAAGCCCGCCGCTTCTTCCGGAACTCCCGCGCCGGTGCAGCCCGCTTCGCCGCCTCCCGCCAAACCTCTCGCACAATCCGCAGCTCCCGCGGTAGCAGCCAAGAAAAGCTCCGGCCTCGGCAAAGTTCTCCTCATCGTCGGCGGCGTGCTTGTGTTTTTGTTCGTGGCCGGCGTTGGCGCGGCGTTTTATGTCGTGCATCTGGCCAAGAAGAAAATCTCCGCCTACACCGAGGCCGCCACCGGCGGCTCCTCCTCGGACGTCATTCAGGTAGCCCAGGGCGCTTCCTGCGCGCTTCTTTCAAAAGAAGATCTTCAGCAAATCCTTGGCGTCACGGTCGAGAAAAGCTCCGAAATCATAGAAAATGACGAACCCGGTTGCGCTTATTACACCAATCCCGCCGCTTTCGCTCAGCTCCAGCAAATGGCTATCGAACAAGCGCGCAAAGACTCTCAACGCGCCGCCGCCGAGCATAAGGGCGGAAAAATAGATAATCCCGTCGAACTTCTCAAAGACACCAAAGATCTCGAAGGCGTTGTAAAAGGTTTTGGCCTCTCACAGCCCGATAAAGACGGCAAGGTCTTTTCCTTCACGATAAAACACAACTACAGCAGCTCCGATTGGAGCGCCATGCGCACCACCATGTCCGTTGTCCCCGGATTCGAGGAATTGCCCGGCATCGGCGACGCCGCCATGGTCGGCTCCTTCGGCCACGCGCTCTTCGTCCTCAAGGGTGACACCGTGGTCTCGCTCGAATTGATGTACATTCCCGAGTCGCGCACTCGCGGCGCCGATATCGCCCGCAAAATCGTTTCGCATCTGTAAACCGAGCCGCCGTCAGCATACAACCGGCTGCAGCTGCCAATATTTCTGAAAGTCTCCGCGAACTCGGCCTTGAAACCGCATCCAACATGGCGTACTTCTTGAGAGCGACAACGCCACCAGGAACTAGGGAGCGCCATCCATGGGAAACCTCTGGCAAAGCCTCCGCTACACCTTCCGCGTCCTCGCCAAAAATCCTGGCTTCACCAGCGTCGCCATACTCTCTCTCGCTCTCGGCATCGGCGCCAACACCGCCATCTTCACCCTCATCAACGCCCTCCTCCTCCGCGATCTCCCCTTCCGCCATCCTGAACAGCTCGTCCAGCTCCTCGTCGTCCGTCCCGATGGCACCGTGCCCTTCTCCTATCCCATGTTCCGCGAACTCGAACGCAACCAGCGCGTCTTCGCCGGTCTCATCGCCTGGGGCGGCGGCGGCATGTACAACGTCGAAGTGAACGGCGTCTTTTCCCGCAATCACCTGACGAGCGTCACCGGCAACGCCTTCTCCGAGCTTGGCGTAGCTCCCCTCCTGGGTCGCCCCCTCGTCTCCGAAGACTCCAATCCTGACAGCAGCACAACATCGCAAGTCGCCGTCATTGGCTACGACTTCTGGCGGCAGCGCTTCGGCGGCGCGCTCGATGTTGTCGGCAAACAAATCCGCGTCGAAGGCCATCCCTTCACCATCGTCGGCGTCACGCGCAAATGGTTTGCCGGGATGACCACCGGCGAGCCGCCCGACATTACCATTCCCATCACCGCCTATCCGATGCTTGTAGAAGGCAACGATTTTAAGCTCGACAACCGCGGCCTGCTCTGGCTCTTTGTCATCGCCCGGTTGAAAGATGGCGTCACCGCCGACCAAGCCCACGCCCAGATCCAGTCCTTCTGGCCCGATCTTCTCTTGGCCACGGCTTCCACGGAATCCCTCGGACCGCGCCGTCAGCGATTTCTCTCCATGGGTTTCAAAATTGTCTCAGCCGCAAGAGGCTTCTCCACCGGCCTCCGTTTCAAATTTGTCCGCCCGCTCTACGTTCTCGCCGGCATCGTCGGGCTGATCTTGCTCGTCGCCTGCGTCAACCTCGCCAACCTCATGCTCGCCCGCGCTGCCGTGCGCAGCCACGAAATGAGCGTGCGCGTCGCCATCGGCGCCAGCCGTTGGTCGCTCGCCCGCCAAGTCCTAACCGAAAGCTTGGTGCTTTCTCTCACCGGCGCCCTGCTCGGACTAGCTTTCGCCTATTGGGGAAGTTCCCTTCTCGTGGCTTTCATGACCCAGGGAAACGAGGTCCCAGTTACCCTCAATCTAAGCCCCGATCTTCGCATCCTCTCGCTGACAATCGCCGTAGCGCTTCTCACCGGAATTCTCTTCGGCCTCGCCCCCGCCTGGCGTGCCTCCAGCCAGGACCCAGCTGCCGTGCTCCAGCAAAACGCACGCAGCCTCAGCGGCGGCGCCAGCAGGCTTGGCAAGACGCTCATCATCACCCAGGTTGCTCTCTCGTTGATTTTGCTGCTAGGCGCGGGCTTGTTCGTGCGCAGCTTCCAGCTCTTGCGCACTTTAAACCTCGGCTTCCAAAAAGAGGGCGTCCTCGAAGTCGAACTCTATCCCAAGCCCGGAGGTTACGAGAACCTTGATCTGAACAGCTACCACAAGCAGCTGCTCGACCGCGTCTCCAGCCTCCCGGGAGTCCGATCCGTCAGCTTCTCGGATTCTTCTTTCCCTGCCGCGGATATGTGGCACGACACTGTTTCTCCCATGTCTGCCGATCAGAACACTGGCCGCCGCCTCATCGCCCGCGCCGCGGAAGTCTCGCCGGGCTTTTTCCGAACTCTCGGGATTCCGCTGCTCCAGGGACGCGAATTTGCCGAAACCGACGACCAACATCACCCGCATGTCGCCGTCGTGAGCAGCGCTCTTGCAGAACGCCTCTTCCCGAATGGCGATGCCATTGGAAAGACCGTCCGCTACGGCGTCATGTCTGACTACCAAAATCTCGAAATCGTAGGCATCACCCGCAATGCTCGGCTCGTCGATCTCCGCGAAGCGGCAACTCCGCTCATTTATTTCTCGGTTCTGCAGTTCCCGGATCAATGGGGAGACCTCATCGTGCGCACCAGCCAG
>JBARBE010000168.1:0-3461 GCA_049792735.1 Candidatus Acidiferrum sp. | reverse complement strand
AGGCGGGCTTTGGCTTTGACGCGATCGAATTCGACAGGCGGTTTGCCGGGCGCGGGCCCTGGATCAGGCTGGTCGAGGCGCTTTTGGAGATTAGTGATTTCCGTGTCGAGATGGTCGAAACCTTTTTGGGCGTAGCCCCAGTCAACGTCACAGAGTGCGACGACATTTTGGCTGGAAAGATTAATGAGATTGGTACGGCCCATGCCGCCGATGCCGACTCCGGCTATATTTAGTAGGTCGCTCGGAGGAGTAAAGCCGTGGCCGAGGACGTGCCTCGGAACGATAGTAATCGTAGCGGCGCTGGCGGCTACGTTGGTTAAGAATTCGCGGCGTGAGACTTCTTTCTTTTCGCTCATGGCTTCTCCATGGTGTTCGGGGCATTATCGCGCTCTCGAGGGCACATTGCGAATGATAAGATGGGGATCGCCAGCCACGAGGATGAGTTCGGTGGTGGATGCCTCACGCCACGCTCGGGATGCAGGAACCGTGTACGGGTCTGAGGACTTGAGAGGCCAGCAAACAAACTGACTCTCCGATTGCCGCAAGCCGCCTGGACAGGCTAAGATAGTGATGGAGGCATTGGTTAGTGCTCACTATTCGTTTGGCCAGGATTGGGAAGAAGAAGAAGCCGTTTTACCGCGTCGTCGTCATCGAGAGGACGCGGCCCCGCAATGGGCGAGTCGTGGAAGCGGTGGGGACGTATGATCCGCTGAAGAAGCCCGCGGAGATCAAGCTCGATTCCGAGCGCATCAAGCACTGGCTCGGGGTTGGTGCGCAGCCCAGCGACACCGTGCGAAGCTTTATCCGCCAACAGAAAATCGCGTAATTCCAGCGAAATCCCCATCTCTTGCGCGTCCCCGGTCAGAGCGGGGGCGTTTTTTCCACGACCAGTGGAGAGCGGAGCACGAGGAGGTGAAGGATGAAAGAGCTGGTCGAAGCCATTGCCAAGGCTCTGGTGGACCACCCCGAAGATGTGCAGGTCAGGCCGGTCGACGGCTCGCAGGTTACCGTCCTTGAGCTACGGGTGCATCCCGATGACTTGGGAAAGGTGATTGGGAGGCAGGGCCGCACGGCTAAGGCGGTGCGCACGCTTCTCGGCGCCGCAGGCATGAAAGTGAAGAAGCGCTATACGCTCGAGATACTGGAAGATTGAGCGGCGAACCGCAGCGTTGGGTGGCTGTCGCGAGGATTCTCCGTCCCCGCGGCAATAAGGGCGAAGTAGCTGCGGGACTCCTCACGGACTTTCCCGAACGGTTGACACGAATGACGGAGGTTTTTCTTGGCGCGAGTGGCGGCGCTGGGACGGCGGAGCCGCGTTTGACGGCGCTCAAGTCCTGTTGGCTGAGCCAGAACCACAAAGGCCAGGCTGTTTTTCACTTTGCAGGATGCAATTCGATCTCGGAGGCGGAGAAGTTTCGAGGCCTCGATGTTTTACTGCCGATCGAGCAGCGGGTGACGCTCGCATCGGGCCAGTATTTTGTGGATGAACTGATCGGATGTTCGGTTTTCGAAAGCTCTCCAGAGCCTTCCATTGTTTCTTCCTCGCCGTGTTCGCTGGCGACTGCCCCTTTTTTGCTTGGCATCGTCAGAGATGTTCAATTCACCGGAGAAGGTGTCGCCGGCACGCCGCTGCTTGCCGTCGATGCGCCTGGAGGCGAATTGCTAATTCCGCTCGCCGAAGACATTTGCACTGGGATCAATACGACGGCGAGACGCATCGATGTCGTGCTTCCGGACGGCCTGCGCGATTTAAATAGCTCGTCATAAACCTGCGCGAATCCCCGTTCGATGAGTTAGTGAACGTCGATGGTCGTGACGCTCAACGGCGGGAGCGTGATGGTCATTGAGGATCCGCTTACTGGCATCGTCCCAATCGAGACCGGTGCGACTGGATTTTGCCCTTGCGCCGTGGCCGCGGTCATCTGATACAAGTACGCGGTCCCGCTGAGTGGCTGGCCGTTGATTGCTGTCACTTGCGTGGAAGCAGAGCGATTAATGGCCACGAAGACAGTTCGGCCTGCCGTCGTACTGTCCGTGCTGGCGTAAACCACCACATTCGCCACGTTGCTAGAAGTCGTTTGGAGCGAGGTGTCGCCGAAGGAGGCGTTGGCGCCATCGAAGCCGCGATAGGCACGGAATCCCGCGATTGCGTACGAATAAGTTCCGTTCGGAGGCCAGAAGCTGGCGGCAAAAAGGCCCTGGCTGGCGAAGATTCCAAGGTTGTCTGCTTGGGCGATGGTTCCTGCGATGTGATTCCAGCCGCCATTTTCGTATTCGGTGATGGAGATTTTCATGCCGGGATTCTCGGCGTTGATTTTGGCTTGAAGTCGGCCGAGAAGATTGATGGGAGTGTTGCCAAGCTCCTCGTAAATCCAGGGATTGCTGTTGATGGAGTCCGTGAAGGTCGGATCCCACAAGGCGCGAGGGCTCTGCACGATGAGTTGGACTTGAGCGGGCGTGAGGGTCGTGCCGGTGAGGTCAAGCGCGCGCGTGCCGTTGGCGTCGTATTCCTCGACGTACCAATGGAAATCGTAAACGTCCACCAGCGGCTTACCGTAGGTTGTCGAAGCAGTTTTCAACGCCGTGAGATATTTGTCCGGAAACCAGTTCGAGCCGTTGGGCGTGGCACTCAGTTCGCCTTGCCAATTGTAGATGCCCTGGAAGCCGTAATGGACGGGCCCGAAAATCACAGCATTGGGAAACTGATCCTTTAAAGCTTCCGCAACGTTGATGGTTTTAGCGATGTAGGCGTCCGAAGTGCCGGGATTCGGGCCTTGCACTTCGAGGTGCGTTGAGTTCCAAAGTTCAGGTTCATTGTCCAGGCTGATGAAGGTCGGGTGCGTGGGGGAAGCTCCGAAAATTCCCATGCCTGAAAACTTTTGATCCAGCGCCCAAATGAATTCGTCCATGTACACATTGTTGTCGGTTGTTGCCGGAGGCGGGGTAAGTGTGAACGGGGCAGCGGATGCCGTGCTTTTCTTGTCGACAACGGGCCGGAAGCGAGAGAGATCGGGAGGATTCGCGACGCTGACGGGGCCGTTCTCGTCCGCGGACACCAGGCCCTGCAGTTGAAAGGTCACCAGGCTGGCCATGCCGTTGGCTTGATCCCCGGCAATAAATTCGCGGACTGCTTCGGCGGGGACATTGCTCGAACTGAGATAGTCGTCATTTTCGTAGAGATAGTCGCTACCGGCGTTCGAGGCGTTGGTAATCCAGTTGTAGGCCGTCCAGCGGTTGCCACCGTCGCGGTCGAAAGTTAAAAGAGGCGGAGCGCCGGCGACGCCGGAATAGAAATTGATGCCGTAGATGTACGGAGAGATGGGTTTGGTGACGGCCGGATTGACGGTGATCGTCACGTCAGCTGTTGCATTTGCGGGCGTGGCGGAAACCTGAGAAGAGTTGGCGCTTTCGCCCGTGGCGTTGAGCGCCGAAACCACATAGTAGTACGTCGTGCCGTTCGT